>NC_014217.1:3176682-3494350 GCF_000092925.1 Ancylobacter novellus DSM 506
CGCTGTGCCGGATTCTGGAACAGCGAGAAAAGCGCCAGAAGCAGCAGGACGATGATCACCCAGAGGGCGAAATTCCGAATATTGGCGTTCATCACGTTCCTTTCGGCGCCGGCGAGATTACCGACGCGCGCGAGTCCGCCAGCGCCGGCGGTCCTCCCTTGTCGCTTGGTAATTTAGGTCTCGCATTGATCCTTGCCAAGATGGCCCGGGCAAGGCGGCCATCGCCCTACGTGCAAATTGACGTCAGCGCACGCCGCCGGCCGACCTCCGCGCCGGCGCCGGGGACACCGTCACCGCCGCCTTGTTCACCCGCACCAGTGCTCCGGCGAGGGTGCGGGCACCGTGATCTTCAGGGCCGAGCGCGGCGATCCAACCGTGAAGCACCTCGAGCTTGCCCAGCTCGACCGGGCCATTGGCGACGGCTTCCACAGCCCTGCCGAGCAGACGCAGGCCGATCTCGGCCGGCAGCTCGGAAAAGCCCGGGCGCGAGAAGCGGATCGGACCCTGCGCCGGCCAGAGCCGGGCGGCGGCGGTATCCGTCGTCGCCTCCAGCGCCGCCTCGGCACGGGTCATGCGATTGGCGAGGCGCGCCAGCGCCGGCGCATCGAGCCCCTCCTCCGCCAGCGCCGGCAGCAGCGCGCGCAGCCGCGCCCGGGCGAAGCGCGGATCACGGTTGGACGGGTCTTCGGCAAAGCCGATCCCGGCGCGACGGCATTCCTCAATCAGATGGGCCTTAGGCAGGCCGAGCAATGGCCGCAGAAGCTCGACCTCCGCCAGCGCGCGCTCGGACGGGATGCCGGCGAGCCCGCCGATCCCTGAGCCGCGCATCAGCCGGAACAGCACCGTCTCGGCCTGGTCGTCGAGCGTATGGGCGGTGGCGATGGCGCTGGCTCCGATGGCGCGGGCATGGGCGAGCAGCGCCTCATAGCGCGCATGGCGCGCGGCCTCCTGCAGCCGCGCCTTGGGCAAGGGCGACGAAAGATCGAGAATGGCATGCGGCAGGCTGAGCCGTGCCGCCAGCGCGCCCACCGCCTCGGCTTCCGTGCGGGCCTCGGCGCGCAGGCCGTGGTCGACGGTGGCGACGGCCAGTTCGGGGCCGGCATCCCGCCCCTCGCGCCATCGCTGCGCCAGCAGCATCAGCGCGGTGGAATCCGGCCCGCCGGAGACGGCTAGCAGGATGCGGGCGTGCCGGAGAAAGGGCGCGAACAGCGCAGCGAGGCCGGCCTCGCTCAGGCGGAGGGAGGAATCGGGCGCGGCCTCAGCAGCCGGCACGCTTCTGCTCCTGCGCCACCCCCTGCTTGATGGTGGCGGAGGCGCGCGGATACTTGTTGTTGACGGCGTTCAGCGTGGCGCAGGCGGCGTCCTTCTCGCCGATGGCGGCAAGCGACTGTCCGAGCCGCAGCAGCGCGTCGGGCGCCTTCACGGCGTTCGGGTAGTCGGTCGAGACCTTGAGGAAGTTCTGCGCCGCCTCCTTGTAGGTCTTGCGCTGGAACTGGGTCTCGCCGAGCCAGTAATAGGCGTCCGGCGCGGCGCGGTCGTTCGGGTAGAGCTTGATGAACTGCTCGAAGCTCGTCGCCGACTGCGCGTAGTCCTGCCGCAGCATGTAGCCATAAGCGAGGTCGTAGAGGTCCTTCGGACTGTTGGACGGCGGCATGGGATTGCCCCCCGTCGCGGCCGCACCCGAGAGGGCACCGAGGTCCATCGGCGCGCCGGGCAGGCCGCCGACCGGGCCGGAAGGCGCAGTGGTGCCGAGCGGGCGCGGCGCACCGGGCGCGGCACCCGGCGCGGACGGGTCGAAGGCATCCGAGCGACGCCCCGGCGCCGCATCGGCGGCAGCCGGCGCCGGCCCCGCGGCAGCGGGGCGCGGAGCCGCGCCAGCATTGGCGCCACCAACGCGGAAGTCCATCTCGCCCTGCAATGCCCGCAGCTGCTGCTCCAGCTGCTGGTTGCGGTACTGCAGTTGCTCGATCTGGCCGGTGAGCTGGCGCAGCTGGTTCTCCAGCCGGTCGATCCGAACGGTGATGCCGCCCTGCTCTTCCCCGACCGCCTCACCACCCGCAGTGCCGCCCGTCGTGCCGCCGGAGCGCACCTGGCCCGGCGGCTTGAACAGGTTGCCGAAGAAGTTGTTGTCCGCCTGGGCCTGCGCCGCCTCATAGGGGAGGAGCGCGGCGGCAAGGGTGGCAGCGAGGACGACAACGGCAGAACGGGGCACGCGGAGGATCATGGCGGCGACGGTGCTGATGGGGGCTGAGTGGCGGCGGCGTAGGCCGCCTTATATCACCTGAAGATACCGAGGCGATCGCGTCCAAAGTGTGACCCAGCGTCAGAAGCGGAGGCCACAAAAGCAATGCCCGGCCCGCGCGCGGACCGGGCATGGACGTGACGGCGCAGCGGTCAGGAGCCGGTGGCGTTCAGCACGGTGACGGCGCGGCGGTTCTGCGACCAGCAGGAAATGTCGTTGCAGACCGCGACCGGGCGCTCCTTGCCGTAGGAGATGGTGCGCATCCGGCTCGCCGAGACGCCGCGCTGGACGAGGTAGTCGCGCACGCTCTGGGCGCGGCGGGCGCCAAGCGCGATGTTGTACTCGCGGGTGCCGCGCTCGTCGGCATGGCCTTCGATGGTGAAGGTGTACTTGCCATAGTGGTTGAGCCACTGCGCCTGCTTGTCGAGGGTCGCCTGGGCCTGCGGCGTCAGGTCGGTCTGGTCGCTGTCGAAGAAGACGCGGTCGCCGACCGAGACGACGAATTCCTGCGGGCTGCCGGGAGGCGCCGAGCCGAGCGCCTGGCCGGCGCCGTCCATCGGGTTCCTGGCGCAGGCGGCCGCCAGCAAGGCGAAGCCGACGATGAAGGCAGCGCGCGCGCCGCCGAGTTGCCGCAACATACGGATCATTCCGCTAACTCCTGATTCCCCGACCGGGCGCGCCCGATCCAGCGTGATTGGGTAATGAATGTTCCGTCATGCTTTACGGAACCTTGCTTCATTGCGTCGATTTGGCGACCGCCGCCTAAACCGTCTCTTATGGTTAACCGTTCCCTAGCTCCCCGCCCGCTCACGAGCGCAGCGGCGACCAGGCCGGGTCCGAGGCATAGCTCGGGGTCGGCACGCGCTGCTCGTTGTAACCGGTGACGTCGACCGTATAGAGCTGCGGCCCGCCATTCCCGCCGAGGTCGCGGAAGAACATGATCACGCGGCCGTTCGGGGCGAAGGTCGGGCCCTCATTGTGGTAGCCCTCGGTGAGGATACGCTCGCCCTGCCCGTCCGGGCGCATCAGGCCGATGGCGAAGCGTCCCTGCGCCTGCTTGGTGAAGGCGATCACATCGCCGCGCGGCGACCAGACCGGCGTCGAATAGCGCCCCTCGCCGAAGGAGATGCGGTGCTGGTTCGAGCCGTCCGGGTTCATCACATAGATCTGCGAGCCGCCGCCGCGGTCGCTCTCGAAGCAGATCTGCGAGCCGTCCGGCGAGTAGCACGGTGCGGTGTCGATGGCCGGCGTGTCGGTGAGCCGCGTCGTCGCCTTGGAACGCAGGTCCATGACGAAGATGTTGGAATCGGCGCCCTGCTGCAGCGACAGGATCACCCGCTGGCCGTCCGGCGCGAAGCGTGGCGAGAAGCTCATATTCGGGAAGTTGCCGACCACCTCGCGCTGGCCGTTCTCGATATTGAGCAGATAGACGCGGGGCTCGCCGCGGCCATAGCTCATATAGGTGATTTCCTGGCTCGTCGGCGAGAAGCGCGGGGTCAGCACGAGGTCGTCGCCGCGCGTGAGATAGGTCACGTTGGCGCCGTCCTGGTCCATGATGGCGAGGCGCTTGACGCGCTTCTCCTTCGGGCCGCTCTCGTCGACGAAGACGATACGGGTGTCGAAATAGCCCTTCTCGCCGGTCAGCCGCTCATAGATGGCGTCGGCGATGATGTGGGCGACGCGGCGCCAGTTCTCCGGCTGGGTGAAGTACTGCTGGCCGATCAGCTGCTGGCCGGCGAACACGTCCCACAGGCGGAACTCGGCCTTCACGCGCCCGTCGGACTGGCGCGTGATGCGACCGGTCACCAGCGCCTGGGCGTTGATCACGCGCCAGTCCTGGAAGCGCGGCGAGGCGTCCGGGTTGGAGATCTTCTCGACGAAGGCGGCCGGATCGATCGGCGCGAACAGGCCGGAGCGGCGGAGATCGGCGGAGATGATCTGCGTCACGCCCTTGCCGGCCTCGACGTCCTGCGGGCTGCCGCCGCCGACGAAATCGGTGATGGCGATGGGCAGCGGCTGCACCGTGCCCTGGGTGACGTCGAGCTTGAGCACCGCCTGCGCCGGGTGGGCGAGGAGCCCCGCGCCTGCGAGAGCGCCGGCTCCGGTGATGAGGCCGCGGCGGCCGATGAGGGGACCGGCGAAAGCATTACGGAAACGATGCGTCATGACCAATGTCTCGATGAGCAAATCACTTTGGCGGTTCAGCCGCGCACCATCTCACGCGGATCGAACGTCACCTCGATGTCCTTCCAGGCTTCGTATTTCTCGGGCCGGAGCATGTCGAAGGGCTGGCCGCGGAAGATCGCGCGGATCGCGCTGTCGCGCGCCGTCATGAAGAACGGGCTGGAGCCCGAGGTCACCACCATGGGCGGGCCGTTGAGCGTGCCGTCGACGTTGAGGCGGATGCGCACCGTGACGATCAGCTCTTCCGGGTTGGCCGCGCCAGCCGGCGGGTTCCACAGCTGCATCAGCCGCGCGCGCAGAGCATCGATCTCGGTCTGCGACAGCGTCGCCGACGAGCCGACGCGCGCGCCGAGCGAGGCGGTGTTGTTGATCGTGTCGCCGATCGATGCCTGACGGGTCGCGGTGCGCTTGTCGAGCAGCGCAGCGATCTCGTTCGGCTTGAACTCGCGGTCCTTGGGCGGCTGCTGCACGACCTTCGGCGGAATGTCCTTCGGCTTCCTCGGCGGCGCGGGAGCCGGCTTCGCCTGCGCCTGCTGCTCGGGCTTGGGCTGGTCCTGCTTGGGCTCCGGCGGCTTGGCAGCGAGCGATTCGGCGGGCTTGGGCGGCGCCGGCTCGGGCTTGGCCTGTGCCTGCGCGGCCGGCGGCTTGGGCTCGGGCGGCGTGTTCTCGGCCGGCGGGGGCGGCGGCGCGGTCTGTTCGTTGGCCGCCTTCACCTCGGGCTTCTTGTCGTCGACCTTGGCGTCGATCTGCTCCGGCGGCTTGGGCGTGTCGGCGGTCTTCTCGACGATGGGCTTGGGAGCCTCTTTCTTCGGCGCATCCTTCTTGCCGGCCATCATCTTCGACATCTCGGCATCGGAGACGATGTCGACCGGCATGGATTCCTGCATCGGCTCGAAGGGAGCGGCCGAGGAGAAGGAAACCAGCATGAAGCCGAGGATTCCGGCGTGAAGGACGGCCGAGGAGACGAGACCCGCGCGCATGTCGCTCAGCCCCCCTGCTCGACTTCGGAGACCAGCGCGACGCGCTTGAAGCCGGCGCCGGACAGGCGGCCCATCACCTTCATGACGGTGCCGTAGTCGACGGCCTTGTCGCCGCGCACGAAGATGCGCTCGTCATAGCCGGCCTTGGCGATGGCCTGCAGCTTCGGCACCAGTTCCTCGACCGGGATCTCGCTGTCCTGCAGGAACACCTGGCCCTGCGTGTTGATCGAGATGACCAGCGGCTCATGGTCCTGCGAGACCGCCTGAGCCTGCGTCTGCGGCAGGTCCAGCGGCACGCCGACGGTGAGCATCGGCGCGGCGACCATGAAGATGATGAGCAGCACGAGCATCACGTCGACCATCGGCGTGACGTTGATCTCGGACATGACGGCACCGCCGCCGCGACGGCGTGAGCGCCGCGACGTCCAGCCGCCTCCGCTGCCTCCTGCGGACATCCCCATTCGATCAGCCCCGTTCGTCGATCTGGCGGGACAGGATGGCCGAGAACTCGTCGGCAAAGCCTTCGAGCCGGGCTGCCTGCCGGTTCACCTGGGAAACGAACTTGTTATAGAAAATCGTCGCCGGAATGGCGGCGATGAGGCCGATTGCCGTCGCGAAAAGGGCTTCCGCGATGCCCGGCGCCACCACCGCGAGGCTGGTGTTCTTCGAGGCGGCGATCGACTGGAACGAGGTCATGATGCCCCACACCGTGCCGAACAGGCCGATGAAGGGGCCGGCCGAGCCGACGGTCGCCAGCACCAGCAGCCGGCTCTCGAGCCGCTCCACCTCGCGGGCGATGGTGACGTCCATAACCTTGTCGAGGCGCTGCGTCAGCCCGGCGAGCGAGCGCGCCCCGCCCTCATAGGAGCGCTTCCACTCGCGCATGGCGGCGACGAAGATCGCGGCCATGGCATGGTTGGGGCGCGAGGACAGCGAGCGGTACAGCTCCTCGAGGCTCTGGCCAGACCAGAAGGTGCTCTCGAACCTGTCCATCTGGCGCTTCATGCGCTGGAACAGGATGGTCTTGTCGATGATGATCGCCCAGACCCAGATCGAGGCCAGCACGAGGCCGAGCATGACGATCTTGACCACCAGATGGGCCTGCAGGAACAGGCCGATCAGCGACAGGTCGGAGCTTCCCCCCAGCGCGGCGGTCGATGTCATGCCGGGAGGCGCGGGCATGGCGGAGGGCGCCTCGACCTGCGGCGTGGGCGCGGCGGTCGGCGCGGGCGACGTCTGGGCATAGGCGAACGACGCTGAGGCCGCGAGGAACAGTACCGCCGCGAATAGGAGCTTCTTCAGCGTCATTACGTAATCCTGCCAGTCACAATGGATCGCACTGCTACCGCGCATCAGCCGCCGATAGCAGCGAATGCCCTGCACAGCTGCTGTGGGGACGCATCGGTCATCAACAGACCGATCCTGTCCAAACTTGGGCGATCGGCGCCGGTCCGCGCCCGCAGCCGCCAAACACAACACCCGATTAGGGTTAATACCGCGTTAGCGTTGCCGCATCGCAACAGGATGACGGGTGACGCGAATCGGTCAGGACCCGGCTTGCGGCGCTTCGTCGAGGGCAGCGCTCATCGCCTTGCGCAGCGCGTCGGGAATGCGCCGCGCCCGCCCCTGGGCGACGAAGGCGACCTTGACCTTGCCTTCGACGAGCAGTTCGTCGCCGCGCTTCACCTTCTGCGACAGGGTGATGGAGGCGCCGGCGACCTCGATGGGGGACGTATGGATCTCCAGCACGTCGTCGATGCGCGCCGGCTTGACGAATTGCAGCTCCATGGAGCGCACGACGAAGGCGAAGCCCGGCGCCTCGGCCAGCGCCTCGCCGAAGAGCTCGCCCTGAACCACGCCGATCAGGCGCAGATGGTCGGAACGGGCGCGCTCCATGAACTTCAGGTAGTTGGCGTGATAGACGATGCCCGAGAAATCCGTGTCCTCGTAATAGACCCGCACCGGCAGCACATGCCCGCCCGGCACCAGCCTTCCGGCGAGGTGCAGGAAGGGATCGGACTTCAGGACATCGGGGGAGAGCGGATCGGGACGGTCGTTCATGGCGCCCGTCATAGACGAGAGCGCGGCGCAAAAAAAGAACCGCGCCCCTCTCGCGAAGGGCGCGGCCCGGAAACCTATGGAAAGGCTCAGTTCTGCGGGTCGGGGCGGGTGTCCGCCGAGCCCTCCGGCGCAGGCGCCGGGCGATTGCGGCGCTCAGCCATGAACTGGTCGAACTCGGCCTTGTCCTTGGCCTGACGCAGGCGGTCGAGGAAGCCCTTGAATTCCTTCTGCTCATCCTCGAGGCGGCGCAGCGTCTCCTCGCGATATTCGTCGAAGGCGCGATTGCCGCTCGGCGCGAAGCCGCGGCCGAAGCGACCGCCGAAGTTGCGGAAGGCTTCCGCGCCTTCCTCCTGCCAGCGGCCGAAACCGCGACGCGAGCCACAGAACATCCGTCCACTCCCTATCGAAAAGGCCAGGATCGCCAGACCCAGCGGCCACCAG
This sequence comes from Ancylobacter novellus DSM 506, assembly GCF_000092925.1. Classification (NCBI taxonomy): domain Bacteria; kingdom Pseudomonadati; phylum Pseudomonadota; class Alphaproteobacteria; order Hyphomicrobiales; family Xanthobacteraceae; genus Ancylobacter; species Ancylobacter novellus. The sequence continues at coordinate 3,184,591 of NC_014217.1, forward strand.
GCCATGAAGCCGAGGACCGTGAGCGCGATCCAGGCCGGCTTGCCGTAACTGTCGAGCTTTTGCGCGAGCTCCATAGGCGTCCGCTCCTGGGTCAAACCGCATGGCCACCTGACCACACGGGTTAATGTTAATCACATTTACATAGGTAAGGACAGGGCGCCGGCTTGTCAAGGAGAGTCGGATCGAAATCGGAAAAGGCGCTCAGTTCGTCGGCGCGCCGAGGCCCTTCAGATAGACGAGGAATGCGGCCTCAAGGAGTTCGTCCGGCGTCATGGGAAGCTTGCGGCGGGAGCCATCGGCGCGGCCGAACAGCGATGCGACGCCATGCGCCAGCGCCCAGGTGTGCAGCGCCACCATCAGCGCCGGCGGGCGCCCGGCCGCCGGCATGGTGGCGACCAGCACCTCCGCCGCCTCGCGCAGCACGCCGAAGGCCCGCTGGCCGGCCTGGTCGAGCGCCGGGTGCGCCTCCACCGGCAGGCCGGATTCGAACATGGCGACATATTCGGCCGAATGCTGCCGGGCGAAGTCGAGATAGGCGCGGCCCATGCGCTCGAAAGCTTCGGCCGGCGCCGGCTTGCCGTCGTTCCAGCCGGCCTGCAGCGCCTTGGTGAAGCGCTCGAAGCCTTCCGCCGCCACCGCCGCGATGAGTTCGTCGCGATCGCGGAAATGCCGGTAGGGCGCGGCAGGACTGACGCCGGCACGACGCGCCGCCTCGGCGAAGGTGGCGCCGGCGGTGCCCTTCTCGGCGATCAGGTCGAGAGCCGCCTTCATCAGGGCTTCCCGCAGGTTGCCGTGATGATAGCCGCGGGATTCGCCGTTGCGGGACCAACTCATGTGAAGGGGACTTACATCAGGCGGAGGCCGGCGTCGATGGCACTTCGGACAGCAACACCATTGTTGACTTCCCCCTAAGCCCGCGCGGCGCCTGAGCGTTGCCCGCTCGCTCCGGTCGCAGACCGGAGCGTTGGCATCACTCCTCGCCCTGGTCGAACAGCGGCATCTGGTTGGTGCTGGAAGGCACGGCGAGGCCGAGATGCTTGAAGGCGTGGGCGGTGAGCATACGCCCGCGCGGCGTGCGCTGGAGGAAGCCCTGCTGCACCAGATAGGGCTCGATGATTTCCTCGATGGCGTCGCGCGGCTCGGAGAGCGCAGCGGCGATGGTCTCCACCCCCACCGGCCCGCCGCCATAATTCATGGCGATCACCGAGAGGTAGCGCCGGTCCATCTGGTCGAGGCCGGCGCCGTCGACCTCGAGATGGCCGAGCGCATGGTCGGCCGCCGCCCGGTCGATGACATCCTTGCCGGCGACGAGGGCGAAGTCGCGCACCCGGCGCAGCAGCCGGCCAGCGATGCGCGGCGTGCCGCGCGCCCGACGGGCGATCTCGCGCGCGCCGTCCTTGGCGATCGGAATGCCCAGCACCCGCGCGCCGCGGGTGACGACCAGCTCCAGCTCGTCGACGGTGTAGAAGTTCAGCCGGATCGGGATGCCGAAGCGGTCGCGCAGCGGCGTGGTCAGCAGGCCCGAGCGGGTCGTCGCCCCCACCAGCGTGAACTTGGAGAGCTGGATCTTCACCGAGCGCGCCGCCGGCCCCTCGCCGATGATGAGGTCGAGCTCGTAATCCTCCATCGCCGGATAGAGGATTTCCTCCACCGCCGGGTTGAGGCGGTGGATCTCGTCGATGAAGAGCACGTCGCGCTCTTCGAGATTGGTCAGCAGCGCGGCGAGGTCGCCGGCCTTGGCGATCACCGGCCCCGACGTCGCCCGGAAGCCGACGCCGAGCTCACGCGCCACGATCTGCGCCAGCGTGGTCTTGCCCAACCCCGGCGGGCCGACGAACAGCACATGGTCGAGTGCCTCGCCCCGCGTCTTCGCCGCCTTGATGAAGACGTCGAGATTGGCCCTCGCCTGCTCCTGCCCGACGAATTCGGCGAGCGTCTGCGGCCGCAGCGAGGCCTCGGCGAGGTCCTCCTCGCGCTTGTCCGGGGTGACGAGGCGCTTGGTGTTCATGTCCGGGCACCCCGGCGATGTGCGGGTAGCACGCCGGCGGCGATGAGCACGCTGGTCGCGAGCACGACAAGCGCCGCGAAGAGGAGGCCGAGGCGCCAGGCGCGCTCCTCGAAGATCGACCGATATTGCTGGAAGTCGAAGGAGAGGGCGATGACGCCAAGCGGCAGCAGCGCCACGATCACTGTCGCCGCCAGCACGACCAGCCGCCGGCGCGGGGTGAAGGAGAGCGCAAAGGCGGCGATCCCCGCCGCCAGCCCGCCCGGCACCACGACGATGGCGGCATAACCGGCCGACATCGCGCTGTGCAAGAAGCGCTCGAAGGCCAGTGCGGCAAGCACGCTTCCGCCATAGGCGAGGATGATCGGCGGGATGCGCGACGGCCACGGCCAGACGACGCCGGACGAAGCGGAGTGTGAACCGCTCACCGCGCCAGCTCCTTCAGGCCGAGGCGGATCAGCCGGGCGGCATCCGCCCCCTCCCCCGCCTCGCGCATGGCGGCAGCCACCGCCGCGCTGGCCTGAATCTGCGCATAGCCGAGATTGACCAGCGCCGAGACCGCATCCGCCACCGGCGCGGGCGCATGGCGCTCCTCGATCTGCGCGGCGAGCCCCGCCACCGCCGGATCGATGTCGGCGAAGCCCGGCGCCTTGTCCTTCAATTCGGCGACGATGCGGGCGGCAACCTTCGGACCGACGCCGTTGGCGCGCGCCACCATGGCCCGGTCGCCCAGCGCCACGGCGTTGGCCAGCTCGGAGGGCGAGAGCACGGAGAGTACGGAAAGCGCCACCTTGGCGCCGACGCCCTGCACATTCTGCAAGAGGGTGAACCACGCCTTCTCCGCCGGGCTGGCGAAACCGTAGAGGCGGATCATGTCCTCGCGCACGAAGGTCTCGATGAACAGCGTCGCCGCCTCGCCGGGCGATGGCAACTGCTGGAGCGTGCGGGCGGAGCAGTGCACGAGATAGCCGACGCCGTGCACGTCGAGGATCACATGGTCCTCAACGTAGCTATCGACGATGCCCTTGAGCTTGCCGATCATCGCGCCGCCACCTTGAGCGCCACCTTCTCCGCGAATCTCGCCTTCACCTGCGCCATGCAGCGATGCTGGGCGTGGGTGACCGCGACCGCAAGCGCATCCGCCGCGTCGTCGGTGGTGAAGTCCGCCTTGGGCAGCAGCACCTTGATCATCATGCGGATCTGCGCCTTGTCGGCGCGGCCGGCGCCGACCACGGTCTTCTTCACCAGCAGCGCCGCATATTCGGAGACCGGCACGCCCGCCAGCGCCGGGGTGAGCATCACCACGCCGCGCGCCTGGCCGAGCTTCAGCGTCGAGGCCGGGTTCATGTTGACGAAGGTCTCCTCCACCGCCGCCTCGTCCGGCGCATGGACGCTGATCACGCGGACCAGCTCGGTGTGGAGATAGGCCAGCCGCGCGGCGAGATCATCGTCCTCGGGCGGCAGCACGGTGCCGCAGGCGATGAAGGACAGCTTCGTGCCGATGGCCTCGATCACCCCCCAGCCGGTGCGGCGGAGGCCGGGATCGAGCCCGACGATGCGAATCGGAGACGGCGCCATGGGTACAGTGCGTACCCGAACAAAGGACGAACGCCTAGGCCGCACCGCCCCGATCCACCCCGACATCGGGGCGGAGGGCGAACATGGTTAACGAGGGGTGAAGGGATCGGGCTGACGGAAATCGCCTCCTCGGAACGACAGCGCCGCCCTCACACCGTCATCCCCGGGCTTGGCCCGGGGATCCACGACCTGCCGGGCGCTCCAAGCCGTACCGTAGGCGTGGATGGCCGGGCCAAGCCCGGCCATGACGAGCCTCCAAGCATCCCGGTCGCGATTACAGGTCAGGCTCTGAGGTGCCAGCCGATAGCGGACGTGTGCAGTCTCACCCCTTCTTCTCGCTGTCGAGGTCAGCCATGGCGAAGGACGGGTAACGCTCGCCGGCGGCCGCGCCCTTCGGCACCGCGCGCTCGATGGCCGCAAGGTCGTCCGGCGTTAGCTGCACCTGCGCCGCGCCGAGCGCCTCGGTGAGCCGGTCGCGGCGGCGGGCGCCGACGAGGGGCACGATATCGATGCCGTTCTTCACGCCCTGTGCGGCCACCCAGGCGATCGCCGTCTGCGCCACCGAGATGCCGCGCGCGCTCGCCACCTGCCGCAGCGCCTCGACGAGCGCGAGGTTGGCCTCGACATTCTCGCCCTGGAAGCGCGGGCTCATGGCGCGGAAGTCGCCCTGCGCCTGCGTGCCACTGAAATGGCCGCTGATCAGCCCGCGCGAGAGCACGCCATAGGCGGTCATGCCGATGCCGAGCTCGCGCAGCACCGGGAATATCTCGTCCTCCGGCCCGCGTGAGATCAGCGAATATTCGATCTGCAGGTCGCTGATCGGGTGCACGGCGCTCGCGCGGCGGATGGTGTCGGCGCCCACTTCCGAGAGGCCGATGTGCCGGACATAGCCGGCCTTCACCATCTCGGCGAGCGTGCCGATCACCTCCTCGACGTCGGAGCCGGCCGGCAGGCGCGAAGGGCGGTAGATGTCGATGTAGTCGACCCGTAGCTTCTGCAGCGACTGGGCGAGCGCGTTGCGGATCGCCGCCGGGCGCAGATCATAGCCGCCCCAGCCGCCGGCCGGGTCGCGCAGCGCACCGAACTTGACGCTGAGCTGGTAGGCCTGGCGCGGCACGCCAGCCAGCGCGTCGCCGATCAGTATCTCGTTGTGGCCCATGCCGTAGAAGTCGCCGGTGTCGATCAGCGTCATGCCGGCCTTGAGCGCAGCATGCAGCGTGGCGAGGCTCTCCTCGCGATCGGACGGGCCGTACATGCCGGACATGCCCATGGCGCCGAGGCCGAGGACAGAGGTCTCCGGGCCGGTGGCGCCGAGGCGGGTGCGCGAAAGACTGGTCATGGCGGTTCTCCATTGCGCTGGCGCCGGAGCATGGCCGGCGGGATGAAGCGAGATATGGCGCCAAAGTTCCTGTTCGATAATATGGCCATTCCCAAATGGACCGTTCGGATTTCCGCACAATGGCCAAGCCCGACCTCTCGCTGCTCGACGCCTTCGTCGCCGTGGCCCGCCAGCGCAGCTTCCGTCAGTCGGCCAAGGAGCGCGGGGTTTCGGCTTCCACGTTGAGCGAGGCGATGCGCCGGCTGGAGGAGCAGCTCGGCGTCCGGCTGATGAACCGGACGACCCGAAGCGTGACGCTGACCGAGGCCGGCCGCCGGCTGTTCGACCGGCTGGTGCCGGCGCTTTCGGACGTCGGCGAGGCGCTCGACGAGGTCAATCATTTCCGCGACACCCCGATTGGCACGCTGCGGCTCAACGTGCCGACGCCCGTGGCCCGCGGCGCGCTGGCGCCCTTGCTCCCGGACTTCCTCGCCGCCTATCCGGAGCTGACGGTGGAGGTGCACATAGACGAGCGTTTCGTCGATGTGGTCGAGGGCGGCTTCGACGCCGGCGCGCGCTATGGCGAGAGCCTGGCGCAGGACATGATCGCCGTGCCGCTCGGCCCGCCGCAGCGTTACGGCGTCTATGCCTCGCCCGTCTATCTTGCCCGACGCGGCACGCCATGCGTGCCGGAAGACCTTCTGGAGCACCGCTGCATCTGTCACCGCTTCGCCAGCGGCGCGGTGCTGCCCTGGGAATTCGAGAAGGATGGGCGCACCTTGCGGATCGAGCCGCGCGGGCCGCTCATCAGCAACAGCGTCGACGTGGAGATGCGCGCCGCCATCGATGGCATCGGCGTGGCGATGAACTTCACCGACTTCGCCGCCCCGATGGTGGCCGACGGCAGGCTGGTCTCCCTGCTGGAGGACTGGCTGCCGCCCTTCGAGGGACCGTTCCTCTATTATCCCAGCCGGCGCCACATGCCGGCGGCGCTGCGCGCCTTCGTCGACTTCGTGCGTGCGCGGAACGCTAGCGTCCGGCCTTGAAGGCGCCGCTCGCCAGCGTCACGCCGATGCCGGTCGCCACCACGCCGATGATCGCCGCCAGGTCCGGATGCTCGCCGAGCGCCGGCACGGCAATGAGGGCGGCGAGGGCCGGCACCAGCCCGGTGAAGGCGGCGGCGCGCGTCGAGCCGAGGCGCTCGATGGCGACGCCGAAGGCGACAAGGGCGACGACGCCCGACAGCAGGCCCTGCATGAGCAGTTGGAACAGCACCTCGCGCCCATAGCCCTGCTGCAGAGCGTCGATCACCCCCGGCAGGCCGAAGGGGGTGAGGATCGCGATCGACCACACGCCGGTGAGCCCGACGATCTCCGTCGGCTTCATGCCGGTGCGGCGGAAGGCGAGCGTATAGCCCGACCACATCAACGCGCCGGTGAGCAGCAGCGCATGGCCGCGCCAGGCGCCATCCTCATGCGCCAGCACGCCGCGCCCGCCCAACGTGAGCACGCCCAGCGCGATGCAGATAAAGCCTATGGCCCGCAGCCGCCCCAGCCGCTCGCGGAAGACGAAGACCGAGATCAGCGCCACGATCAGCGGCATGGTGCCAGGCAGCAGCGGGCCGACATCGGCCGCCGGCACGAAGCGCATAGCGTTGGCGACGACGAGGAAGAAGATGCCGCCGGCGCCCAGGAAGCAGAGCGCGAAAGGGCCGAGCCCGCGCTTCGGCCACAGCCCGACACGCCACCATGCCGGCGCCAGCATTACCGCCGGCACCACGAAGCGCAACCAGCCCACCGTCGCCGGCGGCAGATGGCCGTGCACGGCATGGCGGGTGGAGACGATCCAGGCGCCCCAGATCGATACGGCGAGCAGGGCGCAGCCTATGCCGACCAGGCGGTCGCGGAACGAAGGCTCCAGCGCGGCACCGGCCGCAGCGGGGTGGATCGGCTTTTCCATCGGAGACCTAGGCGCCGCGTTGGCGCTCGAACGAGATGGCCGCGAGGCGGCATTTGGAGACAGATTTTGCGCGATGGTTTCTTTGCGCGCAAATGAGTTTTGGCGATGATCGCTTCAACGCAAACGATGGGAGCCGCGGCCGTTGACGCGGCGCGCGCGACGGGCTCTACCTCTCACGCACGCGCCGCCGGCGACGTGCGCCCTGCCCCGGTTTTCCTCGCATGTCCTTCGATTCCGCCCTCGTCTGGGCTCTCGTCACCGCGCTCGTCGCCGGCGTCACCCGTGGCTTCTCCGGCTTCGGCGGGGCGCTGATCTTCATCCCGCTGGTGAGCGCGGCGTTCGGGCCGAAGGTGGCGGCCCCGGCGCTGCTGGTCATCGACACGGTGCTGACCCTGCCCTTCCTCATCCCGGCGCTGCGCGCCTGCATCTGGCGGCAGGTGACGCCGCTGGCGGTCGGCGCCGTCGTCGCCGTGCCGGCGGGCGTTTGGGTGCTGGAGCATGTCGACGCGCTGGCGCTGCGCTGGACGCTCGCTTTGCTCAGCCTCGGCATGCTGGCGCTGCTGGTGTCCGGCTGGAAGCATTCCGGTCGGCACAATCTGCCTACCACGCTCGGGGTCGGCGCCATCGCCGGCGTGCTCGGCGGCGCAGCGCAGATGTCCGGCCCGCCGGTGGTGGCCTACTGGCTCGGCAGCGGCCAGCCCTCGGCGCTGGTGCGGGCCAACCTGTTCGGCTTCTTCGCGCTGGCGACGCTGGCGAGCGGCACCGCCTATGCCGCGCACGGGCTGATGACGCTCGAGGTCGGCCGGCTGGTGCTGCTGCTCGGCCCGGCCTATGGGATCGGGCTCTATGCCGGGGCGAAGGCCTTCCACGGCGCCTCCGACCGGCACTTCCGCGTCGCCGCCTACTGGATCATCGCGTTGGCCGCGCTGCTCAGCCTGCCGGTGCTCGACGCGCTGCTGGGGAGATGACCGCTCACGCGCTCATCTTGGCGACGAAGGCGTCGGACAGCTCGAAATTGGCATAGACGTTCTGCACGTCGTCATTGTCGTTGAGCGTGTCGACGAGGCGGATCAGCTTCTCGGCCACCTCGTCGTCGACCGCCACCGTGTTCTGTGGCCGCCAGACGAGGCCGGACTTGCGCGGCTCGCCGAACTTGGCTTCCAGCGCACGGGCCACCTCGTGCAGGTTCTCGACCGAGCACACCACCTCGTGGCCGTCCTCGGAGGAGGACACGTCGTCCGCGCCGGCCTCGATGGCCGCCTCCATCATCGCGTCCTCCGACGCCTTGGCGGCATCGAACTCGACCACGCCGATGCGATCGAACATGAAGGACACCGCGCCCGTCTCCGCCAGCGAGCCGCCGGACTTGGTGAAATAGGAGCGCACTTCCGAAGCGGTGCGGTTGCGGTTGTCGGTCAGCGCCTCGACGATGACGGCGACGCCGCCGGGGCCGTAGCCCTCATAGCGGATCTCGTCATAGTTCTCCGCGTCGCCGCCCTGCGCCTTCTTGATGGCGCGGTCGATATTGTCCTTGGGCATGTTCTCGGCGCGGGCCGCGAGGATGGCGGCGCGCAGGCGCGGGTTCATGTTCGGGTCGGGCATGCCGAGCTTGGCGGAGACGGTGATCTCGCGCGCCAGCTTGGAGAACAGCTTGGAGCGCACCGCGTCCTGCTTGCCCTTGCGGTGCATGATGTTCTTGAACTGCGAATGCCCGGCCATGGCCGCCTCCACGTCACGCCGGCGTCGCCGCCGGGATATTCCGAATGACTGAAAGAAAAGGTGCGCGGCTTATAGGCGAGAGGGTGGCCGCGCGTAAAGCCGCCCCCGTCACACCCTCATACCCGGGCTCGACCCGGGCACCCAGACTTTCGGTCTCTGGATCCGCGGGTCGAGCCCGCGGATGAGGGCATCTCTTGTAGGATCCGGCTCACCAGAACGCCGGCACCACATCCTCCAGCACGCCGCCGAGGCGCACAGGGGCGACGCGCACCGCGTGGCCCGTGCCGTCCGTCTCCACCGCGAGGCCGGACAGCGTGCCCTCGCCTGTCGCCGGCTCGAAGCGGCTCGCCCCGATCCGGCGGGTGAAACGGCGCAGCGGCTCCTCCTTGTCCATGCCGATCACTCCCTCATAGGAGCCGCACATGCCGACATCGGTCATGAAGGCCGTGCCGCCGGGCAGGATGCGATGATCGGAGGTTGGCACATGGGTGTGGGTGCCGATGACGAGGCTGGCGCGCCCATCGCACCAATGGCCGAAGGCCTGCTTCTCGCTGGTGGTCTCGGCGTGGAAATCGACGATCACCGCATCCGCCACCATGCCGAGCGGGGCGGCGTCGAGCTCGCGGTCGATGGCGGCGAAGGGATCGTCCAGCGGGTCCATGAAGACGCGGCCCATCATGTTGACGACCAGCACCTGCGCCCCGTTCCGCGCCTCGATCAGCGCTGCGCCGCGGCCGGGCGTGCCGGGCGGATAGTTGGCGGGGCGGATGAGCCGCGGGGCGCGCTCGATGAACACCAGCGCCTCGCGCTGGTCGAAGGAATGGTTGCCGAGCGTGACCGCATCGGCGCCGGCCTCGAGGAACTCCTCGTGGATCGCCTCGGTGATGCCGAAGCCGCCGGCGGCGTTCTCGCCGTTCACCACCACGAAATCGAGCGCCCAGGCCTCGCGCAGGCGTGGCAGGTGCTGCAACACCACCTGCCGCCCGACGCGGCCGACCACGTCGCCGAGAAAGAGCAGGCGCATGGATTACTCCTCGGCCGGGCGGACGATGCCCGCATCCGTCGCGATAGCGTCGAGCCGCTCGTCATGCGCCTCGGCCGGCACGGCGGGGAGCTCCTGCACGGCGAAGGCGTAGCCGATGGCCTCGATCCGCTTGGCGGAGCGCAGCAGGGCGAGGGTGCGGTCGTAAAAGCCGGCGCCGTAGCCGAGCCGATTGCCGCGTGCGTCGAAGCCGGCGAGCGGCACCACCAGCACGTCGGGCGAGACGGCGGGGGCCGTCTCCGGCGGCGCGGGAATGACGAAGCGCCCCGGCCCGCGCGAGGACACCAGCTCCTCGCCCGGCTCCCAGAGGCGGAAGATCAGCGGCTTGCCGGGCTCCAGCACCACAGGGAGCGCGATCTCGGCACCGGCGGCGCGCAGGCGGCGCACCAGCGGATGGGTCGGGATCTCATGACCGAAGGAGGCGAAGACGGAGACCATCTCGCCCTTCACGTCGCCGAGCCATTCCAGCGCATGGGCAGCGGCGGCCTCGGCGGCGGTCTCGCGCGCCTCGGGGCTCAGCGCCGCACGCCGTGCGAGGGCCTCGGAGCGGAGGCTGGCCTTGTCGAGATGGGCGTCGGGACAATGGGGCATGATGAAAATGAGTGCGGAGCCACAATGGCCGTTGGAGGATCGATCCCGGGAACCTACAACGTAGGTGGGCGCCGTGTGTCCGAGCCCAGGGGCAAGGTCAGGGACAGCTCCCTTTGAGATCGATAAGGCCCCGGGGAATATGTTCTCCTGACGAACCTCGCAGCCCCGCGTGACAAATCTAGGACGCCGCGGGCCGGATTGCCAGAGGGGGTTTGGAGGCCGCGAACAGCTTTCCGCGAGCGCCCTCACCCCACCTTCAGCATGATCTTGCCGATATGGGCGCTGGTCTCCATGCGCGCATGCGCCTCGCTCGCCTTCTCCAGCGGGAAGGTCTGGTCCAGCACCGGCTTCACCTTGCCGGCCTCGATCAGCGGCCAGACCTTCTCCCTCAGCGAGGCGGCGATCACCGCCTTCTCGGCCTTCGGCCGCGAGCGCAGCGTCGAGCCCATATGCGACAGCCGCTTCAGCATCAGCCGCATATAGTCGATCTGCACCTTGGAGCCTTCCATGAAGGCGATCTGCACGATGCGCCCCTGCGGTGCGGCGGCCTCGTAATTGCGGGCGATGTAGGAGCCGCCGACCATGTCGAGGATGACGTTCACCCCCTTGCCGGTCTTCTCCTTGATGACGGCGACGAAGTCCTCGGCCTTGTAGTCGATGGCGACATCCGCCCCGAGCTTACGGCACACCTCGCACTTCTCGGCGCTGCCGGCGGTCGTGAACACCGTGGCGCCGAAGGCCTTGGCCAGCTGGATCGCCGTGGTGCCGATGCCCGACGTGCCGCCATGCACGAGGAAGCTCTCCCCCGACTTCAGCCCGGCGAGGTCGAACACATTGGTCCAGACCGTGAAGAAGGTCTCGGGCAGCGCCGCCGCCTCGACCATGGAGAGCCCGGCCGGCACGGGGAGCGCCGCGCCCTCGTCGGCGAGGCAGTATTGGGCATAGCCGCCGCCGGAGACCAGCGCACACACCTTGTCACCTACCTGCCACCTGGTGACACCCGCGCCGAGCGCCACCACCTCGCCGGCGATCTCGAGGCCCGGAATGTCGGAGGCGCCGGGCGGCGGCGGATAGAGACCCTTGCGCTGCATCACGTCCGGCCGGTTGACGCCAGCGGCGGCCACCTTGACCAGGATCTCACCGGCGCCCGGCTGCGGCACCGGGCGCTGCTCGGGAACCAGGGCTTCCGGGCCGCCGGGGGTCGGCAGGCCGATGGCGGTCATGGTGGCGGGCAGTTCGGTCACGGATGTCCTCATCGGCTTGGAAAGGCTCGCCGTTTCGTAGGTGAACCGGCCGCGACTGGCAACCGGCGGGCTCGGGCACTAAACTCTAGAGGGTGTTCAGGAGCCGAGTAGGAGTGACGCCATGGCGATCGACGACGACCTCTTCCCCTCCGCGCCGGTCAGGAAGCCCGGCACGCATGAGCTCGGCGCCGACCTCTCGCTCCTGTCCGAGACCGAGCTTGAGGAGCGCATCGCCCAGCTCCTCGCCGAGGCCGAGCGGCTGAAGGCGGCGCTGGAGAAGAAGCGCGCCTCGCGCGCCGCGGCGGAGAATTTCTTCAAGCGTTAGGGCATAGATCGGCGGGCGGAACCGGCCTGCGTCCTTCGAGGCTCGGCTCCGCCGAGCACCTCAGGATGACGAGGTTCTGAAGAACCAAGGAAGACAAGGCTCGTCATGCTGAGGTGCCGGCCGTCAGGCCGGCCTCGAAGCACGCAAGCCGGCTGGGCAGGCTTAACCCCGCATTAAGCTTTCCGATCTATTACTGGGGACGGTCCAGTTTTGGCCGCGAGTGGCTTCTGTCCACTCTGTTTGACGCATCCCTGTCTATGACTCATCGAGCCGCCTTACGGGCGGCTCTTTTTTCATCCCCATAATCCCCCGTCGCAATCGGCCCTCCGGACTGGACAGCGCCGGCGCGGCGCGCGACAGGCATCCCTGCGCATGGCGCGCAGGAGGCTTGGGTCGGGATCATGGGCAGTTCGCGGAAGCAGATGGACGAGGACGGCGTCGCGGAGACGATCAGCCTCGCCGCGCGCCGGCTCGCCTCGCCCGCCTTCACCAGCCTGTTCCGGCAGGGCATGGCGCTGATCGACGAGACCGCCGCCTATCTCGACGGCGAGGGCCGCACGGCAAGCCGTGGCCTGGCGCGCGGCGTGCTCGCCGCCTATGCCCAGCAGAGCCTGCAGCTCTCCACCCGGCTGATGCAGCTCGCCTCCTGGCTGCTGCTGCGCCGCGCGGTGCTGGAAGGCGACATGTCGGAAGAGAGCGCGCTGCGCGAGAGCGCGCGGATCGATCTCGACGGACCCCGTCGCGACCTCGACCAGGAGGCGGAGTTGCCGGCCCAGCTCGCCGCGCTGGTGCGCCGCAGCCACGAATTGCAGCGGCAGATCGTCAAGCTCGACGCCGCGCTGAGAGCGCCGGCGGAGACCGCCGGGCTGCGGCCGAATGACGTCGCCGGGCAAATCGGCAAGCTGCGCAGCGCCTTCGAGCGGCACTGAAAACCGCCTATTCGCGCAAACGAAAACCCCCGCGCCGGCCGCTGCCGACGCGAGGGCTCGCAATCCCCCAAGCCGCGAAATGCGTCCTTAAGACCTTGTCAGGCCTTGAGGAAACCCGCGAACTTCTTCTGGAACTTGGACACGCGGCCAGCGCGGTCGAGCAGCTGCTGCGAACCGCCGGTCCAGGCCGGGTGCGACGTCGAATCGATGTCGAGCTGGAGGACATCGCCCTCCTTGCCCCAGGTCGTCCGGGTCGTGTACTCGGTGCCGTCCGTCATCACCACCTTGACGAAGTGGTAGTCGGGATGGATGTCGCTCTTCATGGGTAGCATCCTCGCCGCCGCATGGCAGGTCCCTCGCGGGAACCACGCGGCGATCTACAAAACGATCCTGCCGGAAATCCGAGCGGCTCTATAACCGAGACATGACTGTGACACAAGCCGCCGACGCCACACCGACCGCAACGACCTCACGCCGTCCCCGCCTCTCGCCGTTGATGGCGCTGTGGCCGCACATACGCCGCTATCGGGGCCGCGCCGGCGCGGCGCTGGTCGCGCTGGTGGTCGCCGCCGTCGCCACGCTGGTGGTGCCGATCGCCGTGCGGCGGATGATCGATTTCGGCTTCGACGAGCGGCATGCCGGCTTCATCGACCGCTATTTCGGGGTGATGATCGGCGTGGTGGCGGTGCTCGCGGTCGCCTCCGCCGCGCGCTACTACCTCGTCATGACGCTCGGCGAGCGCATCGTCGCGGATCTGCGCTCGCAGGTCTTCGCCCATGTGCTCACCCTCGACGGCGGCTTCTACGACAGCGCCAAGTCGGGCGAGCTGATCTCGCGCCTCACCGCCGACACCACGCAGATCAAGTCCGCGGTCGGCGCCTCCGCCTCCATCGCCCTGCGCAACCTCGTGCTGTTCTTCGGCGCGGCGGTGATGATGGTCATCACCAGCCCCTGGCTGTCGGCGACGCTGCTCATCGCCATTCCCGCCATCGTCGCCGTGCTGCTCGGCGCTGGACGCGGCGTGCGCAAGCGCTCGCGCAGCGCGCAGGACACGCTGGCCGAGGCCTCCGCCTATGCCGTTGAGGCCATCGGCGCGGTGCGCTCGCTGCAGGCCAACACCGCCGAAGGGGCGGCGTCCCGGCATTTCGCCGGCGAGGTGGAACATTCCTTCAACGCCGCGAGCGACGCGGTGCGGGCGCGCGCCTGGCTCACCGGCTTTGCCATCTTCCTGATCTTCGCCAGCGTCGTCGGCATCCTCTGGGCCGGTGCCAATGCGGTGCTGGCCGGCACCATGACCGCCGGCACGCTCGGCCAGTTCGTGCTCTATGCCGTGCTGGCGGCGAGCGGGCTCGGCCAGCTCGGCGAGGTCTGGGGCGAGATCTCGCAGGCCGCCGGCGCCACCGAGCGCATCGCCGAGCTGCTCGCCGAGCGCCCCAAGGTCGCCCGCCCCGCCGATCCGCTGCCGCTGCCGGAGCCGCCGCAGGGTTCCGTCACGTTCGCGAATGTGGCCTTCGCCTACCCGACCCGGCCGGACCTGCCGGCGCTTTCTGACGTGAGCTTCACTGTCCAGCCGGGCGAGCGGGTCGCCGTGGTCGGCCCGTCAGGTGCCGGCAAGAGCACGCTGTTCCAGCTGCTGCTGCGCTTCTACGATCCCGTCTCCGGCCGGGTGGAGATCGACGGCGTCAACATCGCCAAGGCCGATCCGGAGGCGGTGCGCGCGCGCATCGCGCTGGTGCCGCAGGATGTCGCCATCTTCGCCACCTCGATCCGCGAGAACATCCGCCTCGGCCGGCCCGACGCCACCGACGAAGAGGTCGAGGAGGCCGGCCGCCTCGCTTTGGCCGACGAGTTCGTCGCCCGCCTGCCGGAAGGCTGGGACACGCCGGTCGGCGAACGCGGCGTCACGCTGTCCGGCGGCCAGCGCCAGCGCCTCGCCATCGCCCGCGCGATCCTGCGTCGGGCGCCGATCCTCTTGCTGGACGAAGCCACCTCGGCGCTCGACGCCGAGAGCGAGACGCTGGTGCAGCGAGCGCTCGACCGCTCCATGCAGGGCCGCACCACGCTGGTCATCGCCCACCGCCTCGCCACAGTGCTCTCCGCCGACCGCATATTGGTGATGGAGCAGGGCCGCGTAGTGGAGGAAGGCACCCACACCAGCCTCGTCGCCCAGGGCGGCCTCTATGCGCGCCTGGCCGCGCTGCAGTTCGGCGACGCCACCGCCGGGAAGTGAGTCTAGGGAAGAGCCCTCATCCGCGGGCTTGACCCGCGGATGAAGGGACAGAAGGTCTGGGTGCCGGGTCAAGCCCGGGCGTGAGGGCCATTCTGATCGACGCGCTCCATCCGCAGCGTCGGGCGGCCGGAGGTGGGGTTGACGCCGTGCCCGACGACCGCGAAGCCGGCCTTCTCGTAGAAGCGCACGGCGCGCGGGTTCTCTTCGTTCACGTCGAGCGACAGTGGCTTCTTCGAGCGCGCGGCGGCGGCCTCCACCAGCAGGCTGGCGATGCCGGTGCCCCAATGGTCGGGATGCACGACGAGCTGGTCGACATAGCCGGTCGAGGGCTGCACGGTGACGAAGCCCAGCAGCCGGCCGCAGGGATGCTCGCCTGCGCCCGCCACCGCCAATTCGATCACCGCGCCGTCGTCCAGCAGCGTGCCGATGCGGTGGATCAGCCAGCCGCGGCGGGCGGCGAAGTCGATCTCGGGGATCGCTTCCAGCCAGGCTTCGACCCACAGTGCCGCCATGGCCGGCATGCGGCCCCAGTCGAAGGGCGCGAGCGCGGCGGAAAGGCGTTGGGTCATCGCCGTCGTGTCATCTCTCGGTAAGCTTCAGTTCGATGCGCCGGTTGCGGGCGCGCGCGTCGTCGCTGTCGGCGTCGTCGATCGGCTGGTACTCGCCGAAGCCGGCGGCGACCAGATGCTGCGGCGACACCCCCTTGCCGGCGAGATACTGCACCACCGCGATGGAGCGCGCCGCCGAGAGCTGCCAGTTGGAGGGAAAGAGCGGCGTCGCGATCGGCCGGTTGTCGGTGTGGCCGTCGACGCGCAGCACCCAGGAGATGTCGGAGGGGATCTCCTTCTCCAGCGCCACCAGCGCCTCCGCCAGCTTGTCCAGCGCCGGCATGGCGTCGGGGCGCAAATCCGCCGAGGCGCGGTCGAAGAAGATCTCCGACTGGAACACGAAGCGGTCGCCGACGATGCGCACGTCAGGCCGGTCGCCGAGGATGGCGCGCAGCCGGCCGAAGAACTCCGAGCGGTAGCGCGTGAGCTCCTGCACCCGCTGGGCCAGCGCCACGTTGAGCCGGCGGCCGAGGTCGGCGAGGCGCGACTGGCTCTCCTTGTCCTTCTGCTCGGAAATGTCGAGAGCCTGCTCCAGCGCCGCGATCTGCCGGCGCAACGCGGCGATCTGTTGGTTGAGGATGGCGATCTGCGCCGCGGCCTGGGCGGCGGCGTCCTTCTCCTGCCCGAGTTCGCGGGCGAGATCGGCGCTGCGGGCCTGCGCGGCGGCGATCTCCTCGGGCGACGCGACAGCGGTGGCCGCCGCCTGCAGCGCGTCGCGCTCCTGCTCGAGCCGCAGCAGACTGGCGCGCAGCGCGCCCATCTGGCTCTCGGATTCGGAATCGTTGGCGCGTTCCAGCGCCAAAAGGTCGGTCAATTCGCGGATCTGCGCCTGCAGCCGCGCCATCGCATCGTCCTTCGAGCCGATCTCCTGCGTCAGTACGAACTGGGCGAGCACGAAGACCGAGAGTAGGAAGACGAAGACCAGCAGCAGCGTCGACAGGGCGTCGACGAAGCCAGGCCAGTAGTCGATTTGCCGTTCGCCGCGGCGGGCGCGTCCCAGTGCCATCACGCACGCTCGCGGTCGGACTGGCCCTCGGCGATGCGTTCGAGCAGGCGCTTGATGTCGCGCTGCTGCTCGGCCTGCGCCTCGACCCAGTCACGCACCATCTGCTGCTCCGAGCGCATGTGCTGGACGAGGCCCTGCAGGCTCTCGGCAAGATGGGCCATGGCGGTGGTGACACGCTGCGAGCCGGCCTCGGTCATGGTGCGGTCGAGCTTGGCGATGGCCTGTGTCAGCTCGCCAAGGTCGGGACCACCGCTCGCCAGCGGCGGCAGGCCGGCCGCCGCGCCGGCAGGGGCGGTGGTGGTGGTTCCGGAAGCCGCCGTGCGCGGGTTGCGCGCCCGCGCCGCCTCGATGCCGAGATCCTCCACCGTCGTCGACAGCCAGTCTTCGAGGTCGATGTAGAAGCGGTTCTGCGCCTGCCCGGCCTGCAGGTCGAGGAAGCCGAGCACCAGCGAGCCGGCGAGGCCGAACAGCGAGGACGAGAAGGCGATGCCCATGCCGCCCAGCGGCGCGGCGAGGCCGGTCTTCATGGCGTCGAGCACGGAAGCCGATTCCGGCCCGACATTGAGCGAGCCGATGACCCGGCCGATCGACGACACCGTGTCGAGCAGGCCCCAGAAGGTGCCGAGCAGGCCGAGGAAGATGAGCAGGCCCGTGAGGTAGCGCAGCAGATCGCGCGCCTCGTCGAGGCGGGTGCCGATCGAGTCGAGGATGCCGCGCATCGTCGCCTGCGAGATCGTCATCCGCCCGACACGGTCGCCGAGCAGCGACGCCATGGGCGCCAGCAGCACCGGCGCGCGCGGCACCTCCAGCCCGGGGTCGGCGACGCGGAAGCTGTTCACCCACGCGACTTCGGGCAGCAGCCGCACCACCTGCCGGAAGGCGAAGATGGTGCCGACGAACAGCACGCCGAAAATGACGCCGTTGAGGCCGGGATTGTTCAGGAAGGCACGCCAGATCTGCTCATGCAGGACCGAGGCGAGCGCCACGCAGAGCAGCACGAAGACCACCATCCGCACCAGGAAGATGCGGGGAGATGAGAGCTTGTGAAACGATTCCGACCCGTCCATGCCCGTGGCTGTCCCCCTGCAACGGCGGCCTCGCCCGAGATGACCACCCGTCGGGCCGGACTATGCCACACCCCGTAGGAAATGGAACGCGCGACGCTCCGGCTTTCGCCGGCCCTACCTAACCACCACTGCCGGCTTTGCGCACCAGCGACAGCAGGTCGCGGCGCACAATCTCGTTGCCGACGATGATGTCGCCCTTGGCCAGCATCTTGTCGGCGTCGTCGAGATCGCTGACATAGCCGCCGGCCTCGCGCACCAGCACGATGCCGGCCGCCATGTCCCAGGGGCTCAGGCCCCGCTCCCAGAAGGCGTCGAAGCGGCCTGCCGCCACCCAGGCGAGATCGAGCGCCGCCGAGCCGGTGCGGCGCACGCCCGCCACCTTCGGCCCCACGGCGGCATATTCGCGCGAGAACCGGGCGAAATCCCCACGTCCCATATGCGGGATGCCGCAGCACACCACGCTGTCGGCCAGGTTGCGGCGCGCCGCGACGCGGATGCGGCGGTCGTTCATGAAGGCGCCGGCACCCTTCTCGGCGATGAAAAGCTCGTCGGTGATGGGGTTGAAGATCACGCCCGCGATCGGCACGCCGTCGCGCGCCAGCGCCAGCGAGACGCAGAACAGCGGGATGCCGTGCAGGAAGTTGGTGGTGCCGTCGAGCGGGTCGATGATCCAGCGGTGGCTCTCGTCGGCGCCGTCGATCTCGCCGCTCTCCTCCATGATGAAGCCGAAGTTCGGCCGCGCCTTGGTGAGCTCTTCCTGCAGGATGCGCTCGGCCTTGCGGTCGGCGGCGGAGACGAAGTCGGCCGGCCCCTTGAGCGAGACCTGCAGGTTCTCCACCTCGCCGAAATCGCGGATCAGGGAACGGCCGGCCTTGCGGACGGCCTGGACCATCACGGTCATCAGGGCGGTGCGGATCATTGCTTCTTCCAGATGCGGGCGGGCGGGAAACGGAGTGCTCCTCTGCGCTCCCGGGCTGGCGGCGTCAAGCCCGCGGCACCGCGGCCGCTCGATGCAGGGCGCGGGCTTTCAGCCCATCCCCACGCCACCCGAAGGGCTTGGCCCGAGCTCGCGGGCGAGCTTCTCCAGCCGTTCGGCGGCGGCGACCACAGTGCCGGCGAGCTGGCTCTCCGTCTCGCCGAGCTTCTGCACCGCCGCGCTGCGGGCGGCGCGCTCGGTCCCCACCTCCTGCTCCAGCGCCCGGATGCGTCGGCGCGCCTCGCTGAGCTCGTCGGCGATGGTGATGGCCGCCATGATGGAGAGCCGCTGGTCGCCGATCTCGCCGAAGGCGGCGCGCATCTGGTCGATGCGCGCATCCACCTCCTCGCCGAGGCCGGCGAGGTGCTCCTCCTGGCCGTCGTCGCAGGCCATGCGGTAGGCGCGCCCGCCGATGCTGATGGTCACATAGGCCATGCGCCCCTCCCGTCCGCGCGATCAGCGCTCATGCGCGGCGAGCACCGCGCGGATGGTTTCCATGGCGCCGCCGAGCCGGCGCGCGACCTCCTCATTGGCGCTCTCCAGCCGGTCGGCCCGGGCCTCGGCATTGTCGAGCGCATCGGCGAGGCGCGAGCGGTCGGCGCCGAGCACATGCAGTTGCTGGGCGAGCGCGGCTTCCTGCCGCTCCACCTCGAGCCGGCGCTCGATCGCCGCCTCCAGCGCGTCGACGGCGCCGTTGAAGCGCCGGAGCGCGGATTCCAGGGCCGTCGGTTCGCCCCCTGCCGGCGCGCTCATGGTCTCTCCGCTCCACCCCGGATCGCTAAGGCACGATCCCGCCAGATGATTCTGGACAAGTGATTCCGGCGATATTGAGCCTGCGGCGGAACGGAGCGTCAACCAAGGGGCCCGATGGGCCAGAATGACGCCGTCTCCGCCCAACGGCGCCTTTGACAGGGCGGCGGGTGATGCTATCACTCGCGCGCCCCTTATCCCGCATGCCGAGAGGGCCTGCTCGGACGGCCAGCTCGGGAGCATCGCGGCCTGTCGAAGACGCCGCCTCAACCGTCAACCCGTTCCCCTCGGAGACAGCCGTCCTCATGTCGAACCGCGAGAAGCACGATCGCATGGCCAATGCCATCCGGGCCCTGGCCATGGATGCCGTCGAAGCCGCCAATTCCGGCCATCCCGGCATGCCCATGGGCATGGCCGACGTGGCGACGGTCCTTTTCGGCAAGGTGCTGAAATTCGACCCAACCGACCCGCAATGGCCGGATCGCGACCGCTTCATCCTCTCGGCCGGCCACGGCTCGATGCTGATCTACTCGCTGCTCTACCTCACCGGCTATGAGGGAATGACGCTCGACGACATCAAGCATTTCCGCCAGCTCGGCTCGCGCACCCCGGGCCATCCGGAATACGGCCACACGGTCGGCATCGAGACCACCACCGGCCCGCTTGGCCAGGGTCTCGCCAACTCGGTCGGCTTCGCCCTCGCCGAACGCATGCTGAACGCCCAGTTCGGCGACGACCTCGTCGATCACCACACCTATGTGATCTGCGGCGACGGCTGCCTGATGGAAGGCATCTCGGAAGAGGCGATCGAGCTCGCCGGCCGGCAGAAGCTCGGCAAGCTGATCGTGCTTTGGGACGACAACCACATCACGATCGACGGCTCGACCGCGCTCTCCGTCGCCACCGACCAGCTCGCCCGCTTCGAGGCCTCCGGCTGGGAGGCGACCCGCATCGACGGGCACGATCCCGACGCCATCCTCGCCGCCATCGAGCACGCCAAGACCACCGACAAGCCCTCGCTGATCGCCTGCCGCACCACCATCGGCTACGGCGCCCCCAACAAGGGCGGCACCAATGCGGTGCACGGCGCGCCGCTCGGCGCCGCCGAGATCGCCGCCGCCCGCGCCTTCCTCAACTGGGAGTACGGCCCGTTCGAGATCCCGAGCGACGTGCTCGACGCCTGGCGCCTCGCCGGCCTGCGCTCGCGCCAGGCGCACAAGAGCTGGTCGCAGCGGCTGAAGGACACCGAAGTCGGCCAGCGCGCCGAGTTCGAGCGCCGCATCCGCGGCGAACTGCCCTCGAAGTTCGGCGAGACCGTCACCGGCGTGATCGCCAAGGCGCGCGCCGACGGCGGCGCTGTCGCCACCCGCAAATCCTCCGAGATCGCGCTGGAGGCCCTCACCGCGGCGCTGCCGGAGATGGTGGGCGGCTCGGCCGACCTCACCCATTCCAACAACACCAAGACCAAGGCCACCTCGGTCTATGTCGAGCCGCCGAAATATGACGGCCGCTACATCAATTACGGCATCCGCGAGCACGGCATGGCGGCGGCGATGAACGGCATCGCCCTGCATGGCGGCTTCATCCCCTATGGCGGCACCTTCCTGGTGTTCTCCGACTATGCCCGCGGCTCCATCCGCCTCGCCGCGCTGATGGGCGTTCGGGTGGTCTATGTCTTCACCCACGATTCGATCGGCGTGGGCGAGGACGGGCCGACCCACCAGCCGGTGGAGCACCTCGCCGCGCTGCGCGCCATCCCGAACCTCACCGTCTTCCGTCCCTGCGACACGGTGGAGACGGCGGAAGCCTGGAAGCTGGCGCTGGAGCACAAGACCGGCCCGAGCGTGCTGGCGCTCACCCGCCAGAACCTGCCGCTGCTGCGCACCGATTCCAGCGATCGCTGCCTCACCGCGCGCGGGGCCTATGAGCTGGCGCCGGCATCCGACGAGGCGCAGGTCTCGCTCTTCGCCTCCGGCTCGGAGGTCTCGCTTGCCATGAAGGCGCGCGAGACGCTGCAGGCGCAGGGCATTCCCACCCGCGTCGTCTCGGTGCCGTGCTTCGAACTGTTCCTCAACCAGCCAGAGGAGACCCGCCGGCAGGTCGTGGGCAAGGCGCCGGTGAAGATCGCCATCGAGGCCGCCATCCGCCAGGGCTGGTCCGACATCGTCGGTTCGGACGCCGCCTTCGTCGGCATGACCGGCTTCGGCGCCTCCGGCCCTGCGCCGGAAGTCTTCGCGCATTTCGGCATCACGCCGGAAGGCGTGGTGGCGACGGCTCTGAGCCGCCTGAAGCGCTGAACGCGGAAAAGTTCCGCCCGCAGCCATGCAGCTGGCGCATGCATCATGCGCCAGCTCTGCCCCCAGGGTAACAGCGGCAAAAGAGCGACTGGTCTCCTAACGTCCGCCGCGCTATGAGGCCAATCGCGCGGATGTGAAGAGAACGCTCGTATAGTCACCTGGGGATAGAGAACATGACGCTCAAGGTTGCCATCAACGGCTTCGGACGCATCGGCCGCAACGTGCTGCGTGCCATCATCGAGTCGGGGCGCACCGACATCGAAGTCGTCGCCATCAACGATCTCGGCCCGGTCGAGACCAATGCGCACCTGTTCCGCTTCGACAGCGTGCATGGCCGCTTTCCCGGCGAGGTGAGGGTCGACGGCGACACCATCGACGTGGGCCGCGGGCCGATCAAGGTCACCGCCGTGCGCAATCCGGCCGAGCTGCCGCACACGGCCCTCGGCGTCGACATCGCGCTGGAATGCACCGGCCTGTTCACCTCGAAGGAGAAGGCCTCGGCGCACCTGACCGCCGGCGCCAAGCGCGTGATCGTCTCCGCCCCGGCGGAAGGCGCCGACCTCACGGTCGTCTACGGCGTGAACCACGACAAGCTGACCAAGGACCATCTCGTCGTCTCCAACGCCTCGTGCACCACCAACTGCCTCGCGCCGGTGGTCAAGGTGCTCAACGACGCCGTCGGCATCGACCACGGCTTCATGACGACGATCCACTCCTACACCGGCGACCAGCCGACGCTGGACACCATGCACAAGGATCTCTACCGCGCCCGCGCCGCGGCGCTGTCGATGATCCCGACCACCACCGGCGCCGCCAAGGCGGTCGGCCTCGTGCTGCCGGAGCTCGCCGGCAAGCTGGACGGCACGTCGATCCGCGTGCCGACCCCGAACGTCTCCGTGGTCGACTTCAAGTTCGTCGCCAAGAAGAAGGTGACGAAGGACGAGATCAACGAGGCGATCAAGCGCGCGGCGGCGCAGGAGCTGAAGGGCATCCTCGGCACCACTGACCAGCCGAACGTCTCCTCCGACTTCAACCACGACCCGCACTCCTCGATCTTCCATCTGGACCAGACCAAGGTGCTGGAAGGCAATTTCGTCCGCGTGCTGTCCTGGTACGATAATGAATGGGGCTTCTCCAACCGCATGTCCGACACGGCGGTGGCCCTCGGCAAGCTGATCTGAGCCGTTCCCGGCCGGGCCTCCCCCATGGAGCCCGGCCGTTTCGTTTCAGGTCCAGCAACCAGGGAGAAAGCCACATGAGCGAGGACTCCGCCTTCCGCACGCTCGACGACGCCGATGTCGCCGGCAAGCGCGTGCTCGTGCGCGTCGACCTCAACGTGCCGGTCGAGGCCGGCAAGGTCACCGACGACACCCGTATCCGGGCCGTGCTGCCCACCATTTCCGAGATCGCCGACAAGGGCGGCAAGGTCATCCTGCTGGCCCATTTCGGCCGGCCCAAGGGCGAGGACCCCGCCCTCTCGCTGGCGCCCATCGCCGGCGAGGTGGCGAGCCGCCTCGGCAAGCCCGTCGCTTTCGCGCCGGCGACGATCGGACCGGTCGCGGAAGCTGCCGTCGCCAAGCTGCAGCCCGGCGACGTGCTGCTGCTCGAGAACACCCGCTTCGACAAGCGCGAGGAGAAGAACGAGCCGGACTTCGTCGCCGCGCTCGCCGGCCTCGGCGACATCTACGTCAACGACGCCTTCGCCACCGCCCACCGCGCCCATGCCTCGACCGAGGGCCTCGCGCACCGGCTGCCGGCCTATGCCGGCCGCTGCATGCAGGAGGAGATCGAGGCGCTGGCCAAGGCGCTGGAGAAGCCGGAGCGGCCGGTGATGGCCGTCGTCGGCGGCGCCAAGGTGTCGTCGAAGCTGGAACTGCTCGGCAACCTCGTCGCCAAGGTCGACATTCTCGTCATCGGCGGCGGCATGGCCAACACCTTCCTCGCCGCCCAGGGCAAGGCGGTCGGCAAGTCGCTGTGCGAGCACGACCTCGCCGACACCGCCCGCGAGATCCTTGAGAAGGCCAAGGCGGCCGGCTGCGAGATCGTGCTGCCGGTCGACGCGCTGGCGGCGACCGAATTCAAGGCGCATGCGGCCCACCGCGTCGCCTCGGTCGACGACATCAAGGCCGACGAGATGATGCTCGATGCCGGTCCGGCCTCGATCGACAATGTCATCGCCAGGTTGAAGACGGCAAAGACAGTGGTGTGGAACGGCCCGTTCGGCGCCTTTGAGCTGCCGCCCTTCGACACCGCCACGGTGGCGGTCGCCAAGGCGGCGGCGGAGCTGACCGACGCGGGCAAGCTGCTCTCGGTCGCCGGCGGCGGCGACACGGTGGCGGCGCTCAACCATGCCGGCGTCGCGGCGCGCTTCACCTATGTGTCGACGGCGGGCGGCGCCTTCCTGGAGTGGCTGGAAGGCAAGGCGCTGCCGGGCGTCGAGGCGCTCAGGCGTTGACAACCGCGCCCGGCGTCAAATTGTCCCGATCTTCGGGACTTCGGCGCCGGGTGCTATAAATCCGACTGGTCCGGCCCCGCGGTCGATCCGGCCGCGCGGTTGTTCTGTCTGTTTCGCGCGGGAGAGAGAAATGACGGCTAGCCTCGAAGAGGTTGCGTACAAATTGGCGGCGGGCGGCAAGGGTATCCTGGCCGCCGACGAGAGTGCGAGCACCATCAAGAAGCGCTTCGATGCCATCGGCGTCGAATCCACCTTCGACAACCGGCGCGACTATCGCGAGATGCTGTTCCGGTCCGAGGCGATGTCGCAGTACATCTCCGGCGTCATCCTCTTCGACGAGACCATCCGCCAGAATGCCAAGGACGGCACGCCGCTGGTCAAGCTGATCGAGGATGCCGGCTCCATCCCCGGCATCAAGGTCGACCTCGGCGCCAAGCCGCAGCCGGGCTGCCCCGGCGAGACCATCACCGAGGGCCTCGACGGCCTCGGCGAGCGCTTCAAGGAATATTACGATCTCGGCGCGCGCTTCGCGAAGTGGCGCGCGGTGATCGACATCGGCCAGCACATCCCGAGCTACACCTCGATCCTCGCCAACGCCCAGGCACTCGCCCGCTACGCGGCGCTGGCGCAGGCGGCGGGCATCGTGCCGATCGTCGAGCCGGAAGTGCTGATGGATGGCGACCACGACATCGACCGCTGCTACGACGTGACCGAGTGGGTGCTGAAGGAAGTCTTCCAGCAGCTCTTCTACGGCCGCGTGAAGCTGGAAGGCACCGTCCTCAAGCCGAACATGGTCATCGCCGGCAAGAAGTCGTCGAAGCAGGCCTCCGTCGCCGAGGTCGCCGAGAAGACCGTGCGCTGCCTGAAGAACTGCGTGCCGACGGCGATCCCGTCCGTCGCCTTCCTGTCCGGCGGCCAGTCGGACGAGGAAGCCACGGCCCATCTCGACGCGATGATCCGCGCCGGCGGGCTGCCGTGGAACCTCACCTTCTCCTATGGCCGCGCGCTGCAGGCCGCGCCGCAGAAGGCGTGGTCCGGCAAGACCGAGAACATTGCTGCCGGCCAGGCCGCCTTCACCCACCGGGCGAAGATGAACTACCTCGCCGCGCTCGGCCAGTGGACCCCCGAGGTCGAGCAGAAGAAGGCCGCCTGAGGTTCTTCGCCCCGATAAGAAACGAAGCGCCGCCCCCACGGGCGGCGTTTTCATTTTGCCGACTTATATTTGCGGGGTACGTGGCTTTACTTGGCTTGATCTCACGCAACGCCGGAACGGCCACCGCCCTCTTAACGTTGACCCAACGTCAGCAGGGATGCGGGCCATGCGGCAGGACATCAAGAGCAGCGTTCCCCTCCCCGGCTTCGACGTCAGGCACGGCGACGATCAGCCTCGCGACGGCCAAGCCTTCACACCGCCGGTGAAGCTCGACATCCGCCATGTCAGCTTCCGCTATGGCGACGAGCCGGCGCTGACCGACGTCTCGCTGCCGATCTACGCCAACAAGGTGACGGCGCTGATCGGCCCCTCCGGCTGCGGCAAGTCCACGCTGCTGCGCGTGCTCAACCGCATGCCGGACCTCTACGAGGACCAGCATGTCGAGGGCGAGGTGCTGCTCGACGGCGTCGACATACTCGGCCACGACATCGACGTGCTCACCCTGCGCCGGCGCGTCGGCATGGTCACGCAGAAGCCCTCGCCCTTCCCGATGTCGATCTACGACAATGTGGCGATCGGCATGCGCCTCAACGAGGAACTTACCCCTACCGAGCTCGACGCCCGCGTCGAGGATGCGCTGCGCCGCGCGGCGCTGTGGGAGGAGGTGCGCGACATCCTCAAGGACGACGCGCAGAGCCTCTCCGGCGGCCAGCAGCAACGCCTCTGCCTCGCCCGCACCATGGCGGTGCGGCCGGAGGTGATCCTGCTCGACGAGCCGTGCTCGGCGCTCGACCCGATCTCCACCGCCAAGATCGAGGCGACCATCGAGGGGCTGAAGCCGGTCAGCACCATCGTCATCGTCACCCACAACCTCCAGCAGGCGGCGCGCATCGCCGACTACACCGCCTTCCTCTATCTCGGATCGCTGATCGAGTTCGGCCCGACGGAGCAGGTGTTCGAGAACTCGGTGGACGAGCGCACTTCGCGCTATGTCACCGGCCGGATGGGCTGAGCCGAAAAGAAAATCCCCGGCACGCGGCCGGGGATGATGATGTTCGGATCGTCCTGTTCCGAGAGGGCCGGTCAGCGGCGGCCGAAGCCGCCCCCGAACCCGCCACCGCCGTGGAAGCCACCGCCCCCGAACCCGCCACCACCGAAATCGTGGAAGCCGCCGCCCCCACCGAAATCGTCGTGGAACCCGCCGCCATAGCCGCCGAAGCCACCATAGCCGCCGGCGCGGGCGAAATTGTCCACGCGCTGGTTGCCCCAGTCCTGGAACTGGCGCTGCTGGTCGAGCCGGCCGATCTGGTCGGCATCGGTG
Source organism: Ancylobacter novellus DSM 506 (assembly GCF_000092925.1). Taxonomy (NCBI): domain Bacteria; kingdom Pseudomonadati; phylum Pseudomonadota; class Alphaproteobacteria; order Hyphomicrobiales; family Xanthobacteraceae; genus Ancylobacter; species Ancylobacter novellus. Next base: position 3,211,164 of record NC_014217.1, read on the forward strand.
TCGCCCTTCCAGCCGTCCAGCGTCTGATGCTGCCAGCCATTGTTGGCGTCGTACTGGTGGATGGAGCCGTCATGGTCGGTGTAGACGTGGCCGTTGTTCCACGCCACCCCATTGCCGGTCTTGACGTTGCCGGCGACCCCGCGGCTGTCCGAGGTGACGTGGCCGTTGACGTCGGTGACACCGCTCTCCGACGCATGGCCGAAGCCGGTGGTCGGGTTGAAGCCCGCCGACTGCCGGCCGGCGGCGAAGTTGCCGGTATAGGCGTTGCCGACCTCGCCCGCGCGTGCCGCGCCCCGGGCGCCCGTATAGGGGTTGAAGAAGGCAGCCGAGCGGCCGGCGGCGAAATTGCCGGTCCACGGGTTGAAGGCGGCGGCGGAGCGGCCGGCAAAGCCCGTGCCCCAGGCGGTCACGCCGTGCGCGGCATTGGCGCCCCAGGCGGTGCCCCACGGGCCGACGCCCCAGGCATGGTCCCAGGCCGCCGCGGCGCCCCAGGCGCCGTAGATGTTGACCTGGTTGATGTTCACGCCCGCCCAGGGGCCGTACCACGGGCCGACGCCCCAATAGGGGCCCCACCAGGGATACATGGCGCCCCAGCCGAAGGCGGCGTCGTAGCCGAAGCCGAAGCCGTCGGCCCAGGCGAAGGCGGCGTCATAGCCATAGGTCCACGGGCAGCCGTACCAGGAGGCGCCGATATAGCCGACGCAATTGTAGCCGGTGCCGTAGACCACCGTGCCGCCGGGCTCGAGCACCACGCCGAAATAGCCGGGCGTGTAGCCGACGGTGACCGCGTCGGCGGTCGAGGCGTAGACCCGCACATAGGTGACGTAGTGCAGCGGCGAGGACACGGGGATGGTGTAGATCGCCGCCGGCACCACGTCGGTGACGAGCCACGGGCCGGACGGCGAGTTGGAGACGAACCAGGCGCCGCGGAACAGTGCGTAGTAGCGCGCCGGATCGAGCTGGATCACCGGGGTGCGGGTATTCACCGCATAGCTGAGGATGGTGCCCTTGATCGGCTCGAACTTCGGCGTGCCGCCGTCATACTGAATGGTGAGCTCGGTATCGCGCTTGATGGTCGCGGTCTGCGGCACGGTGGCGGCGATGGCCGCCTCCTTCGCCTGCGGCGTGCCGGGCACGGCGGTGAGCGCGTTGGCGGCCGGATCGGTCGTCGAGATCTTCTTGAAGTCGGCCGGCAGGCTGGAGCCGGGCACGAAGGCCCATGGGCCAGCAAAGCCGGGGCCGCGGAACCAGCGGCCGGAGATCAGCACGTAGTACTGGTTGCCGGCCGGGTCGAGAATGATGGCGTGGTCGGCATTTGAGACGCGCAGCAGGCTCGTGCCGCCCACCGGCACCATCTCGGGCTGGCCGGCGGTAATGACGAGCTCGGTCGGCACCGTCGAGACAACGATGACGGGCGGGGTCTGCGGCTTCTGCCCGTTGGCCGGCAACATGGTCTGGGCCGGATCGCCATAGGTCGCCATGGTGCCGGCGGCCTCGAGCGAGGGATCGGGCTGCGCTGTGACCGTCCACGGCCCGTCGATCTTGGGCGCCTGATACCAGGAGCCGGCGGCCTGGAGATGATAGACGCCCGAGCCATCGACCAGCATCAGCACTTGCGTGTTGATGACACGCTGGAAGCCAGTGACGCCGTTGATCGCGCGCGGTGCCGGCTCGCCGGCGACCAGCACGAGCAGCGTCGGCTTGTCGGCGAAGACGATGCGCGGCGGGGTGTTCTCGACCGGCTGCGTCATCTCCTTGTCGAGCTGTTTGCTCGCCGCGAAGCTGGTCAGCAGGTTGTCCAGAGCGAAGGTCATGCCCTGCGGCGTGATGCGCGACTGCAGCGCGCTCAGCACCGCGGTGTCCTGCGACTTGTCGGTCGGCACGTCGACCGAGGTGATGACGATGTTGCTCAGCTGGGCAAGCTTGGCCGGCTTGTCGACGACGACGCGGGCGGTGAAGCGGGCGATGCCATAGGTCGGCGTCGTCGGGGCGGAGCTGGTGGGCTTCGGGCCGATGGCGACGGCGGCGCGGCCGGAGAGCTCGTCGCCGTTCCACTGCTCGATCAGCGGCTGGTAGACCTCGAGCTGCTTGTCGCCGAGATCGAACTGGCGCGGCCAGGCGAGCGCCGGCGGAATGGCGGACGAGGTGCCAGCAGACGGTGCGGCCGGCGCCGGGGCGGCGGGCTGCTGCGCGAGTGCCGGGATTGCGGCGAGGGAGGCGGCGGCAACGAGGAGAGCGAGGCGGGCAGGACGAAGGAGCATGTTTCCCCCAACAGGCGATGGCCCGTCGATGGGCCGGCCAGGTTTGCGCCGTCGATTCCCGGCGCCGTGCGAGCAATATCATCGACGCTTCGCCCCGGTAAGCCGACGCCCGTTCGCGAAAGCGCGATCACTCGACTTTCCTAGCAGCGGAATATTACCGTATTCCGGCAGCCCGGAACCCGAGGCGTGGCCCGTCCTTGCGGCAGCGAGGCTGGACCCGCGCCGGCCGGACGCGCTAGACAGGCGCGGCGTGCCGCGCTTTCGCCGCCATCCTGCGGAATGGCTCCGGGAGTTCATCAATCCAGCCGTTCCCACGGCCACCCCCTAGGCTCGTTCCATGGCCCGACCCACCCCAGAACCCGCGCGGCCCGTTCCACGGCTCTATGTGCTGGTGCCGCCGCTCGAGGCGGAGGGCGAGATCGCCGCACACGCCGAGGCGTTGCGCGCGGCCGGCACCGAGGCCGACATCGCCGCTGTGCTGGTGCGTCCCGGCAAGGCGACGGAAGGGCGCGCCGCCGAGGCGCTGCAGCCGCTGGTCGCCGCCTGCCACGCCATCGGCGCTGCCTGCCTCGTCGACGGCAACGCCACGCTCGCCACCGCCATCGGCGCCGACGGTGCGCATCTCGACGGCGTCGTCGCGCTCAAAGGTGCGATCGCCGTGCTGCGCCCGCACGGCATCGCCGGTGCCGGCGGCCTGCGCACCAAGCACGACGCCATGTCGGCGGCCGAGACCGGCGCGGACTACGTCATGTTCGGCGAGCCCGACGCCGCCGGGCGCCGTCCGCCCTTCGACGCCACGCTGGAACGCACCGAATGGTGGGCGCAGCTCTTCGAGCCGCCCTGCGTCGCCTATGCGCGCACGCTGGAGGAGGTCGACGCGCTCATCGAGGCGGGCGCCGACTTCGTCGCCGTGGACGGCCTCGTGCTCGACGCCCCGAGTGAGGGTGTCCGCGCGCTGGCGCAGCGGCTCGCCGCCGGCGGGGCGGCCTGATGCGCGCGCCCGCGCTCACCTTCGCGGCCAGCCTCGTGCTGGCGGCGCTGGCCTTGCCGGCGCTTGTCCTGCCCGCAACCGCGCAGGCTCCCGCCAACCCTGCGCCGGCCAAGCCAGCGCCGGAAAAACCCGCTCCGGCGAAGCCCGCGGCGCAGAAACCTGCGGCGCAGAGCGCCCCCGCCAAGCCGGCCGCGCCAGTGCCCGACGACGCCTATGCCGCCTACCAGCTCGGCAAGTACAAGACCGCCCTCGACCTAGCCGTCGCCCGCGCCAACAAGGAGGGCGACCCGGTCTCGATGGTGCTGGCGGGCGAGTTGCTGTCGCTGGGCTACGGCGTGCGGCAGGACGCCGGCGCGGCGCAGAAATGGTACGAAGCCGCCGCCGCCAAGGGCAATGCGGACGCGCTGTTCGTCCTCGGCTCGGTGCTGATGGCCTCGCCGCATGTGGCCAACAAGGACAACGCCGTCGACTTCTTCCGCAAGGCGGCGGAGAACGGCAGCTCCCGCGCCGCCTACAATCTTGGCCTCACCTATCTGCAGGGCCAGGTGGCGCCGAAGGAGCCGGCGATCGCCGCCGAGTGGTTCCAGAAGGCGGCCGACCGCGACCAGCCGGATGCGCTCTATGCGCTGGCGACGCTCTACCGCGACGGCAACGGCGTGCCGCGCGACCCGATCGAGGCGGCGCGGCTGCTGCAGCGCGCCAGCGAGCTCGGCAATCCGGTCGCCACCACCGAGTTCGGCATCGCCGTGTTCAACGGCATCGGCGTGCCCAAGGACGAAGAGCGCGCGGCCGGCCTGTTCAAGGAGGCGGCGCTGGCCGGCAACGCCATCGCCCAGAACCGCTATGCCCGCATCCTCTCGGCCGGCCGCGGCGTGCCGAAGGACGTGGTGGCAGCCGCCGCCTGGCACCTCGCCGCCAAGGCGCAGGGACTCGACGATCCGCTGCTCGACAAGCTGGTCGAGGGGCTGACACCCGAGCAGCGGACGCAGGCGCAGGGCAAGCTCAAAATCTGGCAGCCGGACAAGATGCTGCCGAGCGGAACGGAAGCGTCCAAATAACGACCCAATTTCAGCCGATTAGCGTGTTTGCCGGCCATGAGGCGGCGGTAGCGGCGCGTGGTCGCGCCGTGCGGCACGCCTTGCTCCGGCCGCGTCCCGCCGCTACTCATCGTGGCGCGTCGCCGTTGGGAGCCGGCAGCGCGGCCGTGGTGGCAGCATCAGTGGCAAATCAGAGGAATCCGTTTGGCCATCGTCCGTAGAGTCTCGCCGCAGGACCTCCTGCCGCGTCTCCCGTCCTTCCGGCCGGCGCATGCCCGGCTCGTGGCGGCGCTGGCGATGCTGGCGCTGGGGGTGCTGCTGGGCGCGCCCAAGGCGATGGCGCTGGAGGCGGTGGCGATAAGGCTCGAGGCGCTGGTGGTCGACCTCGCCCCGGCGGTCGAGCGCCGCACCAGCGAGACCGACCGCATCCAGGTCTCCACCGTGCCCGGCGCCGACGGCATCGTCCGCCGCATCGAGGTGCGCTCGGTGGCGCCGGGCCCGAACGGCAGCAAATGGGCGATCTTCGCCCTCGCCAACAACACCGACGAGCAGGTCGACCGGCTGATCGTCGCGCCGCATTACCGCATGGTCGGCTCCGGCGTGTTCTGGCCCGACCTCGGCAATCGCCGCATCCTCAACGTCACCGCCAGCCAGGGCTTCCGCCCCGAGCGGCAGAACGCCCCCGACGCCGACGTCTTCCTCATCACGCTCGATCCCGGCACCACGGTGACGCTGGTGGCCGAGCTGGGCGATGGCGGGCTGCCACAGCTCTATCTGTGGGAGCCGGAGGCCTACAAGGACAAGGTCAACTCCTTCACCCTCTACAACGGCATCGTCATCGGCATCGCCGGCCTCTTGGCACTGTTCCTGACCATCCTGTTCGTGGTGAAGGGCAGCGCCATGTTCCCGGCCGCCGCTGCGCTCGCCTGGGCGGTGCTGGGCTATATCGGCCTCGATTTCGGCTTCTGGTCGAAGGTGTTCGGCATCTCGCCGCTGGCCCAGCAATTCTGGCGCGCCGCAGGCGAGGCCATCCTCGCCGCAACGCTCGTCGTCTTCCTCTTCGCCTATCTCAACCTCAACCGCTGGCATGTGCGCTACGCGCATGTCACCGCTGGCTGGCTGGTCTTCCTCGCCGCCATCGTCGGCCTTGCCCTGCTCGACCCCTCGGCCGCCGCCGGCATCGCCCGGCCCTCGCTGCTCGTGGTCTCGCTCATGGGCTTCGGCGTGGTGATGTGGCTCGCTTTGCACCGCTACGACCGCGCCGTGCTGATCATCCCGACCCTGTTCCTCTTGGTCGTCTGGGTCATCACCGCCGGTATGGCTGTGTCCGGGCGCATCGGCAACGATCTCGTCGCCCCCGCCTTGCTCGGCGGCCTCGTGCTCATCGTCATGCTGATCGGCTTCACGGTGATGCAGCACGCCTTCGCCGGCATCGGCTCGGTGGCCGGCAGCGCGCAGGAGCTGGAGCGCCGCGCGCTCGCCGTGGCCGGCTCCGGCGACATCGTGTGGGACTGGGACGTCGACACCGACCGCATCCATGTAAGCCCCGAGGCCGAGCACATGCTGGGCCTCAAGCAGGGCACGCTGGAGACCGAGGCCGCCGGCTGGCTCGACATCATCCATCCCGGCGACCGCGACCGCTTCCGCGCCACGCTGGACGGCCTACTCGACCAGCGCCGCGGGCGCATCGACCAGGATTTCCGCCTGCGCGCGCATGACGGCCATTATCTCTGGTTCAACCTGCGCGCCCGGCCGGTGGTCGGCACCGATGGCGAGGTGGTGCGCTGCATCGGCACGCTCTCCGACGTGACGGATTCGCGCACGGCCGAGGAGCGCATGCTGCACGACGCCGTGCACGACAACCTCACCGGCCTGCCCAACCGCGAGCTCTTCCTCGACCGCCTCTCCGCCGCCAACGGGCTCTCGCGCACCGACGAGCAGATCCGCCCGACGGTGATGCTGATCGACCTCGACCGCTTCAAGCAGGTGAACGCCAGCCTCGGCATGCCGGCCGGCGATTCCATCCTGCTCACCGTCGCCCGCCGGCTGATGCGCCTCGCCAAGCAGCAGGACACGCTGGCCCGCCTCGGCTCCGACCATTTCGCGCTGATCCTGCTCTCCGAGCGCGACCCCGAGCGCATCACCGCCTTCGCCGACACGCTGCGCCGGACCTTGCGCGCGCCCATCACCTTCGGCGACCGCGAGATCTTCATCACCGCCTCGATCGGCCTGCTGCTCGCCGACGGGCAGAAGCGCGCCCCGACCGAGATGCTCAAGGACGCCGAGCTGGCGATGTACTTTGCCAAGCGCGTCGGCGGCGACCGCATCGAGGTGTTCCGCCCCTCCATGCGCACCCACAAGCTCGACCGCCTCACCATGGAGGCGGACCTGCGCCAGGCGCTGGAGCGCAACGAGATCAGCGTCGTCTACCAGCCGGTGGTCGACCTCTCGACCCGCGCGGTGGCCGGCTTCGAGGCGATGGTGCGCTGGCAGCACCCGAGCCTCGGCACACTCGGCCCGGACGACTTCCTCGGCCTTGCCGAGGACACCGGCCTCATCGTCGATCTCGGCCTGTTCGTGCTCGACACCGCCGCCCGCCAGCTCGGCGTCTGGCAGCGCAGCCTGCGCGGCGAGCCGATCTTCGTCTGCGTCAACATCTCCTCGCGGCACATGCTGCGCCACGACCTGCTTCAGGACCTCAAGGCGGTTCTGGCGCGCAACGTGGTGGCGCCGGGCACGCTCAAGCTGGAGCTGGCCGAATCGCTCGCCATGGAGAACCCGGAATACGCCTCGCAGATACTCCTGCGCATGCGCGAGTTGGGCGCTGGGCTGACGCTGGACGATTTCGGCACCGGCTATTCCTCGCTCGCCTATCTCCAGCGCTTCCCCTTCGACAGCATCAAGGTCGACCGCACCTTCATGAAGGCGCTGGGGCGCAGCGGCAACAAGGCGCAGCGGCCGATCATCCTGCGCACCATCATCAACATGGCGCACGACCTCGGCATGGACATCGTGGCCGAGGGCATCGAGACCGAGCAGGTCGCGGCGGCGCTGGCCAAGCTCGGCTGCCGCTACGGCCAGGGCCGGCTGTACGGCGAACCGATGACGGCCGAGGATGCGCGCAAGCGCCTCCAGCCAGAGACGGCGCCGACCTCGCTTCTGGAGCGCGGCCGCCAGCTCGCCCGCGGCGCCCGCTCGGGCGGCGAGGCCAAGCCCGATGCCCCGCCGGTGGAAGCGAATGGCACCGCCGAGACGGCCACCAACGGTGCCGCGAAGGCCGCGAACGGCAATGGCGAGGCCCGCCCGGCCTCCGCGCCGGCCGCAAAGGGGGCCCCCGCGCCCCAGCTCGCCCAGCAGGCCGCGCAGCAGGCGGCCCAGGCCAAGCCGGCCCCTCAGGCGAAGCGCCCGCCCGCAGCTGCGGCGGATGCCGAACCGTCGAAGGCGGCGACGTCGAGCTGACACGCGCCTTCTGTCCACCTGAAGTCGTCATCCCGGCCGAGTGGAGCGAGAGCCGGGATCGCGTGCATTCCCGAAGTATGACCGGGAACTCTCCTTTCCCTCATCCCCGGGCTTGACCCGGGGACCTAGGGGGACCGGGTGCGCCTAGTCACTGGGTGGCCGGGTCAAGCCCGGGCCATGAGGGCGAGAGGATGGCTATCGCCGAGGCGGGAAGACGTGGACGGCCAGGACAAGCCCGGCCATGACGATGCTTGGAGTGAAAGCCGCCAGTCGCTCAGAACGCGCCTTCAGGCGTGCCCGGCATCCGTCGAGAGCATGCCGGGATCGATGCCGATCTTGCGCAGGGCGAGGTCGTATTTCGCTCCCGCCTCAGCGTCGAACACCAGCGTCCGGTCGGCCGGGCAATGCAGCCAGCCATTCTGCTGGATCTCGTTCTCCAGCTGCCCCGGCGCCCAGCCGGCATAGCCCAGCGCCAGCACGGCGCTCGCCGGTCCGCCGCCGGCGGCGATCGCCTTCAATATGTCGAGCGTCGCGGTCAGGCAGATGCCGTCGTCGATCGGCAGTGTCGAATCCTGGATGAAGAAATCGGCGCTGTGCAGCACGAAGCCGCGCCCGGTCTCCACCGGCCCGCCGCGCAGCACCTTCACGCCGCCGGCGCTCGACGGCAGGTGAATGCGCTCATCCTGCGGGATGACGTCGAGCTGGATCAGCAGGTCGGTGAAATTGATGTGCTGCGCCGGCTGGTTGACGATGATGCCCATCGCCCCTTCCGAGGAATGCGCGCACAGATAGATCACCGCACGGGCGAAGCGCTCGTCGCGCATGCCGGGCATGGCGACCAGCATCTGGCCGTCGAGGAAGGTCCCGCCCGATTGGCCGCCGGAACCCGTCTGGCGTTCGCGTCCGATCCACATGCAAGAAAGCGTAAACCCCACAGGCGCATTTTCAAGCCCGCCGCCGTCCCCGCGTGACGGCCGGCCATGCCGCCTCACATGAAAGTGCGCCCGCTGCCGCTTTCGCCGGGGGCGGGGAAAGGCTATCGCCATGGCCATGGTTTCTGGCTTGCGCTTTGTCACCTTCTGCGCCCTCGCCACGCCTCTCCTCGGTGTGGGGGGAGCGCGTGCCGAGATGATGTCCGGCTGGTCAGCGCCGAGCGGCACGGCAGTACGCCTGCTCGCCGGCGAGGCGGATGCCGGCACGGTCACCGGCGGCATCGAGATCCGCCTCACCCCCGGCTGGAAGACCTATTGGCGCTACCCGGGCGACAGCGGCGTGCCGCCGCGCTTCGACTGGTCGGGCTCGCAGAATGTCGGCGCGGTCGACGTCCTTTGGCCGGCGCCGGTGCGCTTCGACGATGGCGGCTCCTTCTCCATCGGCTACAAGAAGGACGTGGTGATACCCTTCCGCGTCACGCCGAAGGAGGCCGGCAAGCCGGTCGCGCTCAGGCTCAACCTCGACTTCGCCGTGTGCGAGAAGATCTGCCAGCCGGCCACCGCCTCGCTCGGCCTCGACGTGCCGGCCGAGGGCGCCGGTTCCTCCCCCGCCCCGCTCGCCGCGGCGCTCGCCAGCATCCCGCGCAACACCGAAATCGGCGCGCCGGGCGCACCAGCCATCGAGAAGGCGGTGCTGGAGGGCGACTCCATCCGCATCGAGGCGCAGGTGGCCAATGGCGAGAAGGCCGACCTCTTCGTCGAGGGGCCGAACGAGGATTGGGCGCTGCCGCTGCCGAGCCGCGAGGCCGGGCCGGACGGGCGCACGGTCTTCGTGCTGCCGGTCGACGGGGTGCCGAAGGGCGCCGACATCGCGGCGACCAAGCTGCGCTTCACCCTGGTCGACGGCAACCGCGCCGTCGAGGTGGACGCCCCTCTTTCCACGCACTGAAGACGCTTCCCGGCACGCGGGAAATGGCTATGCTACCTCGCGATCGGGCCCGCCGGTCGGGGCGGGCGCATCCGCGCGCGTCGCCGCGGCGGGACCGTCCCAATGCCCCGTCCAGCGCATGAAAGGAAGCATTCCATGACGATCAAGGTCGGCGACCAGCTGCCGAGCGCCACCTTCCGCGTCGCCACCGCGGACGGCCCGGTGCCGAAGTCCTCCGAGGAGATCTTCAAGAACAAGAAGGTCGTCCTGTTCGCCGTGCCGGGCGCCTTCACGCCCACCTGCCACAAGAACCATCTGCCGAGCTTCATCGCCCGCGCCGATGAGCTCTTCGCCAAGGGCGTGAGCGTGATCGCGGTGACCGCGGTGAACGATCCCTTCGTGCTGGCGGCCTGGGAGAAGGCGTCGAACGCCGAGGGCAAGATCCTGTTCCTGTCCGACGGCAACGCCGATTTCGCCAAGGCGATCGGCATGGATTTCGACGCCTCGGCGGCCGGCCTCGGCACCCGCTCCAAGCGCTATTCCATGCTGGTCGACGACGGCGAGGTGCTGATCCTCAACGTCGAGGACGTGCCGAGCAAGGCCGACAAGACCAACGCCGACGTGCTGCTCACGCAGTTCTGAGCGAAGCTCGATCCGAGAAGACGTCATGGCCGGGCTCGTCCCGGCCATTTGCGTTTTCAAGCAATAATGTCGGGGCAAATCTGGTCTTCGATGAAGCCGATGCGGTCCTTCAGCATCAGCTTGCGCTTCTTGAAGCGCGCCAGTTGCAGCTGGTCGCTGCCGGGCATTTCCTGCAGCGCTTCGATCGCCACGTCGAGATCGCGATGTTCCTGCCGCAAGCGCTCGAGGAGAGCCCGGAGCTCGCGTTCCTCATCCGCCATCATCTGTGTCAAACGCTCGACCCGAAACCCGATTCGCCCCCGGCGATCGCGGGGCGGAGGCCCAGTATCGCCGCCCGCGCGCCCCGCTGCAACCGCCGCCGGAACTGCCTCCACCGCAGGCTACCTTATTGCGTCGCAGCGCATCGATTCGTCGACAGACCAGCCAGCCCGTGACAGACTGATGACGTTCATTCCGGAAGACAGGGAGATGCTGTCCATGTCCATGCAGGCGCATGTTGCGGAGTTGGAACGACGCCACCAGGCATTGGAGAAGGAACTGCGGGAAGAGGTCGCCCGACCTGCCGCTAACGACTCGCGTATCGCGGACCTCAAGCGACGCAAGCTTCACTTGAAGGACGAGATCGCCCGGCTTAAGGGAGCAACGCTCCACTAGGCCCGGCGGGGGTTGCGGCCCTCGCCGTCCAGCACAATTCGGGGACGACACTCGGCCGCCGGCTTCCACGCCGGCGGTTTGTGCTTTCAGGGCCTCCCGACGAAGGACGTAAGCATTTCAGCGTTCTTGCAATCGAGGCACCGCCGCCGGAATCTCCGCACAACAAGAAAGATTTCGCGAGGGGACGCCGAGATGACCGCCGAGAGCCGCTATCCTGCCATCCATGCGCGTTCGATCCGCGACCCGGAAGGCTTCTGGCTGGAAGCCGCCCGCGCCATCGACTGGTTCGAGCCGCCGGCCCGGGCCTTTGATCCCGCTCTCGGCGTCTATGGCCGCTGGTTCCCCGGCGGCGTCACCAATGTCTGCCACAACGCCGTCGACCGCCATGTCGCCGCCGGCCGCGGCCCGCAGCCGGCGATCTACTACGACAGCCCGGTGGCCGGCGCGAAGCGCACCGTCACCTATGCCGAGCTGCAAACCGAGGTGGCGACGCTCGCCGGCATGTTGCGCAGTCTCGGCGTGGAGAAGGGCGACCGCGTCGTAATCTACATGCCTATGATCCCGGAAGCGGTGTTCGCCATGCTCGCCTGCGCGCGCATCGGCGCTATCCATTCGGTGGTGTTCGGCGGCTTCGCGGCGGCGGAGCTGGCGAGCCGCATCGACGACGCCGAGCCCAAGGTCGTGCTCTCCGCCTCCTGCGGCATCGAGCCGAGCCGCATCGTCCAATACAAGCCGCTGCTCGACCTGGCGCTGACCATGGCGAAGCACAAGCCGCAGACCTGCCTGATCTTCCAGCGCCCGCAGGCCGAGGCCAAGCTCGTGCCCGGCCGCGACATCGACTGGGGACGCGCGCGGGAAGAGGCCCTCGCCACCGGAACCGTCGCCGACTGCACACCGGTCGAGGACACCGACCCGCTCTACATCCTCTATACCTCCGGCACGACCGGTAAGCCCAAGGGCGTGGTGCGCGACACCGGCGGCTACATGGTGGCGCTGCGCTGGTCGATGGAAGGGCTCTACGGCGTCGAGCCGGGCGAGGTATACTGGTCCGCCTCCGACATCGGATGGGTGGTCGGCCATTCCTACATCATCTACGCGCCGCTCCTGACCGGCTGCACCACCGTGCTCTATGAGGGCAAGCCGGTCGGCACGCCGGACGCCGGCGCCTTCTGGCGGGTGATCGAGGAATACAAGGTGGCGGCGCTGTTCACCGCCCCGACCGCGCTGCGCGCCATCAAGAAGGAGGACCCGGACGGGCTCCTGATGCAGCACTACGACCGCTCCTCGCTGCGCACCCTGTTCCTCGCCGGCGAGCGCGCCGACCCCGACACGGTGGAATGGGCCAAGGCGCGCCTCGGCGTGCCGGTGGTCGATCACTGGTGGCAGACCGAGACCGGCTGGGCCATCGCCGGCAATCCGGTCGGGCTCGGGGCACTCGACATCCGCGTCGGCTCCACCGGCGTGCCGATGCCCGGCTACCAGGTCGACATACTCGACGAGGCCGGCCATCCGGTCGCCGCCGACAGGATGGGCTCCATCGCCATCAAGCTGCCGCTGCCGCACGGCTGCCTGCCGACGCTCTGGCGGCAGGACGGGCGCTTCCGCGAGAGCTACCTCGCCGAATTCCCCGGCTACTACAAGACGGCCGATGCCGGCTTCAAGGATGGCGAAGGCCAGCTCTTCATCATGGGCAGGACCGACGACATCATCAACGTCGCCGGCCACCGGCTCTCCACCGGCGGCATGGAGGAGGTGCTGGCCGCGCATCAGGACGTCGCCGAATGCGCGGTGATCGGCATTCATGACGAGCTCAAGGGCGAGGTGCCCTGCGGCTTCCTGGTACTGAAGGCTGGGGTGAACCGCTCGCCGGCGCAGATCGAGACCGAGATCGTGGCGCTGGTGCGCGAGCGCATCGGCCCGGTGGCGGCGTTCCGCATCGCCATCACGGTGAACCGGCTGCCCAAGACCCGCTCGGGCAAGATTCTTCGCGGGACGATGAAGAAGATCGCCGACGCCGAGCCCTGGCACATGCCGGCGACCATCGACGACCCGGCATCGCTCGACGAGATCGCCACGGCGCTCTCCGCGCGCGGGCTGGCGAAGGTGTCGGCGGCGTAGCCTTCATCCAGAAGAAAATCCCGGAGACAGCCTCGCGGCCGCTCCGGGTCACGTCATCAAGCGCGAGGCGTGAGCGCCTCACTCCTCCTCGTCGGTCTCGCTCTTGCGCGAGCCACCGAGCTTGGCGAACACGGTCTCGAGGTCGATGGCCTCCTCGCGCGGCTTGCGCGCCGGGGCGAAGGGCTCGTGCGGGGTCTCGCCGGTGGAGACGTCGACCGGCAGCAGCGTGGCGCCGTGCTCGCCGGGCGGCGTCGCCGGGCGGTCCTTGGAGGAGCGCTGCACCTCGATGTCGAGGTCGATCTGCGAGCACAGGCCGAGCGTCACCGGGTCCATCGGCGTCAGGTTGGCGGCGTTCCAGTGGGTGCGCTCCTTGATCGACTCGATGGTCGTCTTGGTGGTGCCCACCAGCCGCATGATCTGGCTGTCCTTCAGCTCCGGATGGTTGCGCAGCAGCCAGAGGATGGCGTTCGGCCGGTCCTGGCGCTTCGATACCGGGGTGTAACGCGGGCCGCGGCGGCGCTTGGGCTCCGGCAGGCGCACCTTCGATTCCAGGAGCTTCAGCCGGTGGTTCGGGTTCTTCTCGGCGCGCTCGATCTCCTCGCGGGCGAGCTGGCCGGTGGAGACCGGATCGAGGCCCTTGATGCCCTGCGCCACCTCGCCGTCGGCGATGCCCTTCACCTCCAGCACGTGGAGCTTACAGAAGTCCGCGATCTGGTCGAAGGTGAGCGCGGTGTTCTCGACCAGCCACACGGCGGTGGCCTTCGGCATGAGGGGGGCGTTCGCCATGGGACGAATCTCCATCCATTGAGGCGCCGAGCCGGCCGGGAGGCCGTGAGCGGCGTGATGATTGGGTCTTTCGGCCGCGCAAACTTCCTCACGCGCTCCGACCACCCTGGGGGGCGGAGCCTCGGACCGTCTCGCGATGACCGGGATGCGACAAATATAGGCGTCTGCGCGCCGTCCTGCAAACCCAAAGACACAGGTCGAACTTATCGTCGCCGCAAACCCGCTGGTAGGCTTCCGCACCCCAAAAGAGGAGACAGCGATGCAGCCCGTTCGACTTCTGGCCGCGGTCGTGCTGATCGGATTTTCCGCGCTGAGCGGACTTTCGCGCGCCGAGGCGCAGGACTTGCCCGGCGCACAAGAGGCAGGCACACCGGAGATTCCCGGCGCGGCGGACGTCGCCCGCGTCAGCGGCGGCACCTACACGGTCGATCCCGACCATACGCAGGTGATCTGGACGGTCGACCATATGGGCTTCAGCCCGCTCACCGGCATGTTCGGCAAGATGAGCGGCACGCTGGTCCTCGACCCGAAGGCGCCCGAGGACGCCAAGCTCGACATCAAGATCCCGCTGGCGGGCCTCGTCGTGTCCTCCGAGGAATTCGGCAAGCATCTCGCGAGCCCCGACTTCTTCGACACGGCGAAGTTCGCCGAGGCCAGCTTCAAATCGACCAACGTGACGGCGGAGGGGACCGAAGGCGCGATCGAGGGCGAGCTCACGCTGCACGGCATCACCCGGCCGGTCACGCTGGAGACCACCTTCTTCGGCGCTGGCATCAACCCGATGACCAAGGCCGAGAATATCGGCTTCGTCGCCACGACGACGATCAAGCGCAGCGAGTTCGGCCTCGGCTATGCCGTGCCCCTCGTATCCGACGAGGTGGAGCTCGACGTCGTCGGCGTCTTCGCCAAGGGACCATGAGCCCCCGCGCTTGACAGCACGTGCCGCGCCACCCATGACGATGGCGTGGCCCGCACGGACGGGCCTTCTGGAAATGGCGATGCCGGCTGCCGAAAAACCTCCTCTGCGCGTCCTCCTATGCGCCCCGCGCGGCTTCTGCGCCGGGGTGGTGCGGGCGATCGACGCGGTGGAGCGGGCGCTGGAGATGTACGGCCCGCCGGTCTATGTGCGCCACGAGATCGTGCACAACAAATATGTCGTCGAGGGCCTGCGCGCGAAGGGCGCGGTCTTCGTCGAAGAGCTTTCCGAGGTGCCGGCCGGCACCTCGGCGCCGGTGATCTTCTCCGCCCATGGCGTGGCGAAGTCCGTTCCCGAGGACGCGGCGCGGCGCAACTTCTTCGCCATAGACGCCACCTGCCCGCTGGTGACCAAGGTCCACCGCGAGGCCACCGTCCATCACAAGAAAGGCCGCGAGGTCGTGCTCATCGGCCACGCCGGGCACCCCGAGGTGATCGGCACCATGGGGCAACTGCCCGAGGGTGCCGTGCGGCTGGTCGAGACCGCCGAGCAGGCCCGCGCCTTCACCCCGCGCGACCCGGACAATCTCGCCTATACGACGCAGACCACCCTCTCCATCGACGACACCGCCGAGATCGTGGCGATCCTCAAGGAGCGCTTCCCGGCGATGACGGCGCCGCACAAGGAAGACATCTGCTACGCCACCACCAACCGCCAGGAGGCGGTGAAGCAGGTGGCGCCGCAGGTCGACGCCATGATCGTGGTCGGCGCGCCGAACTCGTCGAACTCCCAGCGCCTGCGCGAAGCCGCCGAGCGCGAGGGTTGCCGCCACGCCGCGCTGGTGCAGCGGGCGGGCGAGATCGACTGGGCCGTCTTCGGCGCCATCTCCTCGCTCGGGGTGAGCGCCGGCGCCTCCGCGCCCGAAATCCTTGTCGAGGAGATCCTCGACGCCTTCGCCGAGCGCTATGCGCTGAAGGTGGAGACCGTCCACACTGCGCATGAGGACGTGTTCTTCCCACTGCCCCGCCAGCTGCGCCCCGACGCGGCCGAATAGGTTCTCCTCAATGGCCGTCTATACCGATGTCTCGCCGGAAGAGCTCGAAGCCTTCCTCTCGACCTATGAGCTCGGCCGGCTGCGCGCCTTCAAGGGCATCGCCGAAGGGGTGGAGAACTCCAACTATCTGCTGCAGACCGAGGCCGGAAGCTTCATCCTCACCCTCTACGAGAAGCGGGTGAACCCGGCCGATTTGCCCTTCTTCATCGGGCTGATGGAGCACCTCGCCAAGCGCGGCATCGACTGCCCTCAGCCGGTGCGCAACCGCGAGGGCGTGGCGCTTGGCGAGCTGGCTGGCCGGCCGGCCCTGATCGCCACCTTCCTTGTCGGCACCTCGGTGCGCCGGCCCACCGCCGCCAACTGCGCGGCGCTGGGCGCCGCCCTTGCCGGCCTGCACAAGGCGGGCGCCGACTTCAACGAATTCCGGCGCGTCAATGCGCTCTCGGTCGCCGGCTGGCGCCCGCTCTACGATCAGGCGCGCGAGCGCGCCGACACGGTGGCGCCGGGCCTTTCTGCGCTCATCGCCGATGAGCTCGCAGTGCTGGAGGAACGCTGGCCCAAGGGCCTACCGGCAGGCGTCATCCATGCCGACCTGTTCCCCGACAACGTGTTCTTCACCGACGGCAAGCTGTCGGGCCTGATCGACTTCTATTTCGCCTGCAACGACCTCCTGGCCTATGACGTCGCCATCTGCCTCAACGCCTGGTGCTTCGAGCCGGACGGCGCCTACAACCAGACCAAGGGCCGCGCGCTGCTCGCCGCCTATCAGGCCGAGCGCCCGCTGGACGAAGCGGAGATCGCGGCGCTGCCGCTGCTCGCCCGCGGCGCGGCGCTGCGCTTCCTGCTCACCCGCCTCGTCGACTGGCTGAACGTGCCGCCGGGCGCGCTGGTGCGCCCGCACGATCCGGTCGAGTATCTGCGCAAGCTGCGCTTCCACCGCTCGGTGACCAGCCCGCGCGACTATGGCGTCGCCGAGAGGCAGACCGCGTGAAGAGCGCGCCGGGCACCGCCCGCGTCTTCTCGGATGATGCCAAGCAGCCGCCCAAGGGCATCGTCGCGGTGTGGACCGACGGCGCCTGCTCGGGCAATCCCGGCCCCGGCGGCTGGGGCGCGATCCTGCGCTATGCCGGTGCCGAGAAGGAGCTGTCGGGCGGCGAATCCCCGACCACCAACAACCGCATGGAGCTGATGGCGGCGATCTCGGCGCTGGAGGCGCTGAAGCGCCCCTGCACGGTCGATCTGCACACCGACAGCGAATATCTGCGCAACGGCATCACCAAGTGGATCGCCGGCTGGAAGCGCAATGGCTGGCGCACCGCCGACAAGAAGCCGGTGAAGAATGTCGACCTGTGGGAGCGGCTGGAGAGCGCGATGGAGCGCCACGAAATCCGCTGGCACTGGGTGAAGGGCCACGCCGGCGACGAGATGAACGAACGCGCCGACGAGCTCGCCCGCGCCGGCATGGCGCCGTTCAAGCGCGCGCGGGGCGAGGCGGTGGACTGAACCGATGACGACAGACCCGGATACCGGCTTCTCGGGAGCCGTCCGCGGCGCTCCCCGCCTGCTGCTCCGCCTCGAGGGCGCGGCGACCGCCGCGGCGGCGATCCTGGCCTACCACCACATCGACGGCGGCTGGGGCCTGTTCGCCTTGCTCATCCTCGCCCCGGACCTGTCGCTGCTGGCTTACCTCGCAGGGCCGGGCGCCGGCGCCGCCCTCTACAATGCCGCGCATTCCTATCTGGCGCCGGCGCTGCTCGCCGGAATCGGCCTTGCGCTCGGCCGGCAGCTGCCGGTGGCGGTCGCACTCATCTGGATCGCCCATATCGGCATTGACCGCGCCCTCGGCTACGGGCTGAAATATGCGGGCGGGTTCGGGCTGACCCATCTCGGCCGCATCGGCCGAAGGCAGGCAGATGAGGATCGAGGGTCTTCCTCGGATTGACAACCGCCCCTCCCCTCCGCTATCAGCCGGGCCTCGATTTCTTGAAGCTGGCGGATCGGGGCGCGGCCATGGAGGCGCCGTCTCATGCGCAAGCGCCGACGATCCGAAGGTTACGTGTCATGAAGATCCGCAATTCGCTCAAGTCGCTGCTC
The DNA here is from genome assembly GCF_000092925.1 of Ancylobacter novellus DSM 506. Taxonomy (NCBI): domain Bacteria; kingdom Pseudomonadati; phylum Pseudomonadota; class Alphaproteobacteria; order Hyphomicrobiales; family Xanthobacteraceae; genus Ancylobacter; species Ancylobacter novellus. Next base: position 3,229,036 of record NC_014217.1, read on the forward strand.
GGGCGCCACCGCGACAACCGCCTGGTGCGCCGCAAGGGCCGCGTCTACATCATCAACAAGACCCAGAAGCGCTTCAAGGCCCGCCAGGGCTGAGCGTAGACCGCTGAGGCTTCGGGCTTCCGGCTGCGTTCACGATTTCGCGGCTTGCTGCCCTGCAACATTGAACGAGGGCGCCATCGCTCCTAGACTGGAGCCATGCGCGCCCTTTTTGCTGCCTTGATCATCGCCGTCGCGCCGCTCGGCGGTTTCGCCCCGCAGGCGCTCGCCCAGAGCGCGGCACCGGCCGCGCCGGCGCAGAATCCCGGCGCCGCGCCCGAAGCGGCCAAGCAAACACCTGAAAAGCCCTCGCCCGAAAAGCCTGCTGAGGCCGCGCAGGAGCCCGACCGCGGCAAACGGCTCGACGCGCTCTTCGCCGCGCTCAAGGCGGCTCCGGACAAGGATTCGGCCAAGAACATCGCCGAGCGCATCGACGTCGCCCTTACCCCTTCCGGCAGCGACACGGCGGACCTCCTGATGAGCCGCGCCGCATTGGCGACGCAGGCCAAGGACTACGACCTCGCCATCGAGCTGCTCGACGGCGTGCTGAAGGTCGAGCCGAACCATCTCGAGGCGTGGAACAAGCGCGCCACGGTGTTCTACCTCAAGCAGGACTTCTCCGACGCGCTGAACGACCTGCGCCAGGTGGTGGCGCGCGAGCCGCGCCATTACGGCGCCTGGTCCGGCATCGCCATCATCTGCAAGGAGATCGGCGACGAGAAGCACGCGCTGGAAGCCGCCCGCCAGGCGCTCGCCATCTATCCCCATCTCGACGAGGTGGAGGACATGGAGAAGACGCTGACCATCAGCGTCGAAGGCCGGCCGATCTGATTATCTTGTCTTAGTCGTCATCCCGGCCCCTCGGGTCTTGCCTTTGGCAAGCCCAAGGGCAGGCTCCGCGCAGCGGAGAGCCGGGATCGCTCTCCAATTCGGCTTGCGATCCCTGATCGGCCTGCGGCCGTCCGGGATGACGTTCAACGTCACACCCGCTCGTAATCCACGAAGCTGAAGGCGTAGTCGTCCGTCTCGGCCTTGAACGGACCCTCGCGGCTCACCTCGCGCCATTCGTCCTGCGCGAAGGCGGGGAAGAAGATGTCGCCCTCAGGCTCGCCGAGCACCTCGGTGAGGCGCAGCCGCGACGCGTGCGGGAGGGCCTGCGCGTAGAGCTGTGCGCCGCCGATCACCGCCATCTCGTCGACTTCGAGCCGCTCGGCCTCCAGCGCGCCGCGGTCGAGCGCCGCCGGCAGCGAGGGCACCACCAGCACGCCCTCGGGCACGGCGAAGCCGGTGTCGCGCGTCACCACGATGCTGGTGCGCCCTGGCAGCGGCTTGCCGATGGACATGAAGGTCTTGCGCCCCATCAGGATCGGCTTGCCCCAGGTGATGGTGCGGAAGCGCTTGAGGTCGCCGGAAATGTGCCAGGGCAGGTCGTCGCCACGGCCGATCACGCCGTTCTCGGCGACGGCTGCGATGATGGTGAGCATTGTCATGCCGCCCTCCCGGTGAGCTGCGCCAGCGCCGCGTCGGCGGCGGCGAGGCCGGTGAGATGCGCGCCATGCGCGGTCGAATAGGCGTGCGCGGAGACCGCCTCGCCGGCGAACAGGATGCGGTCGCCGAGGGGACGAGCCAGCCGCGCCCGCACATGGGCGAAGCCCGGCAGGGCGCAGCTATAGGCGCCGCCGATCAGCGGGTCGGCCACCCAGCCGGTAGTGGCGACGCGCACGACATGCTTCTCGATGTCGGCGCCGAACGCATCCTTGAGCGCCGCGAGGCCGAAATCGCGCATGGCCTCCGGCCCGGCCTTCACCAGCCGCGCGGCATTGTCGCCGCCGAGCTGGCCGATGGCGATGTTGGCGCCGAAATGGTTCAGCACAAAGTTGATCGGCCGACGGTCAGGATGGGCGAGGTCGATCGTGTCGACATAGGAGCTCGACGGCACGCCGAACACGTCGCGGTCGAACAGGAAGGCCACCTTCTCCGCTGCGCCCAGCGGCAGCGCCTCGAAGGCCTCGGCGAGCTCCACCGGCAGCACCGGCGCGAATTGCAGGCCACCGCGGGCGATCACCGTGGTCGGCACGGCGACGATGACGAGGCGCGCCGCCAGCGTGCCGCGCGGCGTCTCCAGCTTCACGCCCTCCCCCGACCAGTCGATGCGGGCGACCGGGCATGAGGTCATGACCGGAAGGTCCGGCGCGGTGCGCGCCGCCAGCGCCTGGATCAGCGCGCCATAGCCCTGCTCGACGGGATAGTTCTCGCCTGTGTCGCTATAGGCGGCGTAATCGAGGGTGGAGAGCCGCTCCGGCTCGGCGGCAGACATCAGCGTCAGCCAGTGCCGCGCCAGCCGGTTCCACGGATTGGACGCGTCCATCACCTCGCTGGCGGCGATGTCGCGGCCCTCGTCGCCCGCCTTCTTTATGGCCGCATAGGTGGCGTCGATCGCCTGCCACGCCGCCTCGCGCTCGGCCTCGTCCGCCCAGCGGCCGCCGATATGGGTCTCGCGCGCCTTGCGGGTGCCGCGCATGAGATAGGAGAAGCCGAGCTCGTCGGCGGCGGCACGTAGCGGATTGACCGAGGCCGAATGCAGCCAGTGGCAGCCCTGGTCCCAGGCGAAGCCGAAGCTCGCCGTATCGGTATAGGCGCGCCCGCCGGTGCGCGGAGCGGCCTCGACCACCATCACGTCGATGCCGGCCTGGTGCAGCCGGCCGCCGGCGGCAAGCCCTGCCGCTCCGGCTCCGACGACGATCACTTGGTGAAACGCGGCCACGGTCACTTCTTGCGGAAGGTGTCGAGCCGCACGACCTGAGCGCCGCCTTGCGCGCCGCCCTGCCCGCCGCGCTTGCCGTCGTCCTTCCCCTCGCCCTCGCCGCCCTTGGCAGCGGGCTTGTCGGAGGATTTCTCGGAAGCCTTGTCCGCCTTGGGCACGGCCACGGGCTTCGGCTCCGCCTTGGCGGCGGGGACGGGCGTCGGCTTGGCCGGCGCCGGCCTGGATTCCGTCTTCGGTGCCAGCTTCGCGGCTTCCTTGGCGGGGCGCGCCGCGGCACGGGTCGAGGGCACCGAGGTCGGCCGCGCCTCGCCGATCGGCGTCACCGGCGCGACGGGCGCCGGGGCGGCCGCCTCGTCCTCGGCGTCCTCGTCCTCCTCGGCGACGGGCTCGAACTGCAGGCCGAACTTCACCGACGGGTCGAAGAAGCCCTTGAGCGCGGCGAAGGGAATATGCAGCCGCTCGGGGATGCCGTTGAAGGACAGCCCGACCTCGAAGAACTGGTCGGAGACGATCAGGTCCCAGAACTGATGCTGGAGGACGATCGTCATCTCCTCCGGATAGCGCTCCTTCAGCCGCGGCGAGAGCCGCACGCCGGAAGCTCGCGTGTCGAAGGAGACATAGAGATGGTGGTCGCCCGGCAGGCCGTCGCGCGCGACATCGGTCAGCACGCGGCGCACTACGCTGCGCAGCGCGTCCTGGACGAGCAGGTCATAGCGGATCAGATCGACGCTCATGCCGGCAATGAACCCGATTCCAGCGACAACCGCCAGCCGGAAGGTGAGGATGAAGTGGAGGCTTCTGTTGCCAGGTGCCTCCGAACCCCGCCCGACGGTGCTACCCGCTAGGACTTATTTTCCGTAGATCAAACCGCTCACGCGGCCTGAGCAACCGGAGCATAGTTGTCGTTGGCAACTATAAGTTTGGTCCGATGACGGCGGTACCATGCCGAGCGAAAGAATGCCCTTTACGCCCCCGTCGATCCTGTTTCGCCCCCGCCGCAGCCCACCCTGAAGGATGGGTTCCGGTGGAGGCGCCGGGTACTGCCCCCGGGTCCGATGGGTTTATTCCGACAACCGTTTATCGCCATAGCCGGCTTGCGCCGGCACAACGAATATAGGGGCATGCCCGCCCGGTTGGAAGGGGGCGCAGGCCGCGCTCCCCAACCGGGCCGATTCACGCCTCCGTCTGGTCGCCGAACTGCAGGCGCTCGATCGGCTGGTTGCCGCCCTCGCTGCCGTAGAGCTTCTCGTCGAGCTCGGCGATCCTCGCCCGCAGCGCCTCCATCACGATCTGCCGCATCAGCTCGTAATCGAGCCGCACACTCGAATGCGCGCTGCGCAGCGCCTCGCCCGAGCGCAGCACCAGCGCCGGGGCCATGTGCGAGTTTTCCACCGTGAAATCGAGCGGATGGGTCGCGTCCTTCTCCAGGAGGTTCAGGTGCATGCGCAGCCGATGGTGCTCGGTGTGCAGGACGTCCGTGCTGTGCGTCATGGTCTCCTCCCTCGTGAACTCCGCACGATGACAAATCGCGGGAGGGCAACGGGTTCCCATAATACCGCCGGCACCGCTCGCAAGCCCTGATCTGCCCCGAAATGACCCCGGAATTGCCCCGACAAGCGGGGAACGCCTCGGCGCCTGGGCGGTTTGCCCCCTGTCTTAACGGACACCGGGGGTGGGCTATGGGGATAGAAACGGAGACGAACCATGAAGACAGGACATGTCGTCATCGGCCTCGCCGCCGCGCTCGGCGTCTCGACGCTCGCCGCGACGCCGGGCCTTGCACAGGAACTCTATGTCCGCAGCGCCGAGCCGGTCCCGCCCGGCGTGGTGGTGATGGAACAGCAGCCGACCTATGTGGCGCCGACCCGGCGGGTGATCGTACAGGAGCCCGCGCCGGTGGTGGTGCAGGAGGTGCCCGCCGAACCGCGGCGCGTCATCGTGACCGAGCCGGCCCCCGCGCCGATGGCGCGCGAGGTCTATGTGCGCGAGGCGGCCCCGCTGCCGCCGGCCGACGTGATCGACAACGGCTATGGCTGCCGCACGCTGGAGCGCGAGTCGATCTCGGGCATCACCACGGTGAGCACCGTCTGCGACTGACGGTTTAAGCTGTCGATAGCTGAGCGGGCGGCCACTGCGCCGTCCGCTCAGCCATGCTATATGTAGTGGGTCCATAGTCGACGGGGCCACGCCATGCGGCAATATCACGAGCTTCTGGAGCGGGTTCTGCGCGAAGGCACGCGCAAGGACGACCGCACCGGCACCGGCACGCTCTCCCTCTTCGGTCACCAGATGCGCTTTGACCTCGCCGAGGGGTTCCCGCTCGTCACCACCAAGAAGCTGCACCTCAGGTCGATCATCCACGAACTGCTGTGGTTCCTCGCCGGCGACACCAACATCGCCTATCTTAAGGAAAACGGCGTCTCCATCTGGGACGAATGGGCCGACGCCAATGGCGATCTCGGCCCCGTCTACGGCCACCAGTGGCGTTCCTGGCCGGATGGGCGCGGCGGCGTGATCGACCAGATCGCGCAGGTGCTCTCGGACATCCGCCGCAACCCCGACTCGCGCCGGCTGATCGTCTCCGCCTGGAACCCGGCCGACGTGCCGCAGATGGCGCTGCCGCCCTGCCACTGCCTGTTCCAGTTCTACGTGCTGGACGGCAAGCTCTCCTGCCAGCTCTACCAGCGCTCGGCCGACATCTTCCTCGGCGTGCCGTTCAACATCGCCTCCTACGCGCTCCTGACCCACATGGTGGCACAGGTGACGGGGCTGAAGCCGGGCGACTTCGTCCACACGCTGGGCGACGCGCATCTCTATGTGAACCATGTCGAGCAGGCGCATGAGCAGCTCTCGCGCGCCCCGCGCAAGCTGCCGGCGCTGAAGCTCAACCCGGCGGTGGACGACCTCTTCGCCTTCCGCTTCGAGGACATCGCCATAGAGGGCTACGACCCGCACCCCGCCATCAAGGCGCCGGTGGCGGTGTAACTCCTCCGATCCCCGAGAACACCCTCATCCTGAGGCGCTCGCGCAGCGAGCCTCAAAGGATGGTCGGTAGAGCGCACCCGGACGAGCATCCTTCGAGGCCCGGCTGACGCCGGGCACCTCAGGATGAGGTTGATCGGGATGGATAATCCGAAACAGAGACTTGCTCATGTCCCTCACCCTCCGCCCCGCACGGCCGGACGATTCCGGGCTCATCTTCGACTTCGTCTGCGAGCTCGCGGATTACGAGAGGCTGCGCCACGAGGTCGAGGCGACGCCGGCGGACATCGAGCGCGACCTGTTCGGCGCCGATCCCAAGGCGTTCTGCGATATCGGCGAGTGGGATGGCGTGCCTGCCGGCTTCGCGCTGTGGTTCTACACCTACTCCACCTTCCGCGGCCGGCACGGAATCTTCCTGGAGGATATCTTCGTGCGTCCCGCCTACCGCGGACGCGGCATCGCCAAGGCGCTGATGCGCCGGCTAGCGCAGCGCTGCGTCGAGGAGGAACTCGGCCGCTTCGAGTGGAACGTGCTCGACTGGAACGAGCCGGCGATCCGCTTCTACCGCTCGGTCGGCGCAATTCCGCTCGACGCGTGGACGATGCAGCGCGTCAGCGGCGAGCCGCTCGGCAGGCTGGCGGAAGGCTGAACGAAAAAGCCGCCGGCGCATGGCCGGCGGCAGTTGCGAGCGAGGGGGTGCTCGGGAGGCATTGGTCCGGGAAGGGAGCGGTGCCGCTCAGAGCGGCTCGCCCTCGGGGCCATCGGCAGCGGGGCCGTCGGGACCGCCCGGCATCGGGCCGGGGCCCATGCGGTGGTGCATCGGGCCGCCCTCGCCGCCAGGGCCGAAGCGGTGCGGGCCGTGGCCCCAGCCGCGCTTGCCCTCATGGCCGGCGAAGGCCATGTGCGGGTTCTGCGTCTGCCGGAACAGCACGCCGAAGCGGCGCTTCTGCGCGTCGTCGAGGCTGTCGTAGAGCGGCGCGGCCGCGTCGGCGAGCTTCTTCATCGTCTCACCGCGCTCGACCATGCCGTCGGCGCGCTCACGCAGGCGCTCGATCACGTCGGGACGCTCCGCCTTGGCGGTTTCGTCCGCGGCGCTGTCGTCGGTGGCCGCATCATTCTTGGACGTGTCGGTCTTGGACGTGTCGGTCTTGGCCTGCTCCGCCCTCTCGGCGCGGCGTTCGGCCCGGCGTTCGATGCGCTGCTTCGAGGCGTCCTGAAGCGCGCTCTCCAGCGCCGGCCAGAGCTTCTCCTGATCGGGGGTGAGGCGCAGCCCGGCATGCAGCGCGGCGATGCGCGCATCGCTCATGGCGCCGGCGAACTCGGCCATCTGCTGCGGCGTGGCATGGGGACGCCCGCCGGGGCGGAACTCCGGCGCCGCGATGCCGAAGGTGGCGCTGGCAAGCAGGGCGGCGGCGGTAGCGGCGATAATCGTGCGTTTCATCGGCCTCATCTCCTTGAAGAAGGTGAGGCCGATGCTGTCGCGAATACCGAAGAATCTCAAATGAAACTTCGGTAATAAATCCTGATAACTTTCAGCAACATAGATGAATGGCCGTTCAGATTCATGAATAGCCATTAACCCGGCGAAATCATCTTCTCCGGGCGGACGACGGCGTCGAATTCCTCGTTGGTGACGTAGCCGCCGCCGACCGCCTCTTCGCGCAGGGTGGTGCCGTTCTTGTGCGCGGTCTTGGCGATCTTGGCCGCGTTATCGTAGCCGATCTTCGGCGCCAGCGCGGTCACCAGCATCAGCGAGCGCTCCAGCGCCGCCTTGATATTGTCCGCGCGCGGCTCAATGCCGACGACGCAGTTGTCGGTGAAGCTGATCGCCGCGTCGGAGAGCAGGCGCACCGACTGGACGAAATTGTACGCCATCACCGGGTTGTAGACGTTCAGCTCGAAATGGCCCTGGCTGCCGGCGAAGCTGAGCGCGGCATTGTTGCCGAACACCTGCACGCAGACCTGGGTGAGCGCCTCGCACTGCGTCGGGTTCACCTTGCCCGGCATGATCGAGGAGCCCGGCTCGTTCTCCGGCAGGGAGAGCTCGCCGAGGCCCGAGCGCGGGCCGGAGCCGAGCAGGCGGATGTCGTTGGCGATCTTGAACAGCGACACCGCCACCGTGTTGATCGCCCCGTGCGAGAACACCATGGCGTCATGGGCGGCGAGCGCCTCGAACTTGTTCGGCGCCGAGGTAAAGGGCAGGCCGGTGATCTCGGCGATCTTGGCCGCCACCTTCTCGGCGAAGCCGAGCGGCGCGTTGAGCCCGGTGCCGACCGCGGTGCCGCCCTGCGCCAGCTCCATCAGCGCCGGCAGGGTCTGCTCGATGCGGGCGATGCCGTTGGTCACCTGCTGGGTGTAGCCGGAGAATTCCTGGCCGAGGGTGAGCGGCGTGGCGTCCTGCGTGTGGGTGCGGCCGATCTTGATGATGTCGGCCCAGGCTTCGGCCTTGGCGGCAAGCGCGTCGCGCAGCTTGGTCAGCGCCGGGATGAGTTCGTTGACCAGTTCCTCCGCCGCCGCGATGTGCATCGCGGTCGGGTAGGTGTCGTTGGAGGACTGGCTCATATTGACGTGGTCGTTCGGGTGCACCGGCTTCTTGGAGCCGAGCTTGCCGCCGAGGATCTCGATGGCACGGTTCGAGATCACCTCGTTGGCGTTCATGTTGGACTGCGTGCCCGAGCCGGTCTGCCAGACCGCGAGCGGAAAATGCGCGTCGAGCTTGCCGTCGATGACTTCCTGCGCCGCCTGGACGATGGCCTCGGCGATCTTCGGATCGAGATGGCCGAGTTCGCGATTGGTCTCCGCCGCCGCCCGCTTGATCACCCCGAGAGCGCGGATCACCGGCAGCGGCTGCTTTTCCCAGCCGATCTTGAAATTGCCGAGCGAGCGCTGCGCCTGCGCGCCCCAGTACTTGTCGCTCTCCACCTCGATGGGACCGAATGTGTCGGTCTCGATGCGGGTCTTGCTCATCGTCAAAGCCTTTCGGGAACGGGCGTCCTAATGACCGTGCCGGCGAGCGGGACGGCGCGGTCGGTTTAGCACGCGCACGAATGGGGGCAAATGCGCCGGAAGGCGGCCTGCCCCGCCGGCCGAAAATGACGGCGGGACATCACGAAGGCGTGAGCAAGCAGGTCGATCACTTATCGGCGAAACCGCAAATGGTATTAAAATACTACCATTGATCTTGTACTATAATACCCGCCATATCTCAAAATTGGTTCGAATTAAATAATAGGACGGAATGTCCATGGTGACGCGGTATCTGGCGACATCAAACTTTTGCCGATATTATCAGGTCTACAAGTTGAATCGATGACGCATTGACTTGTTATCGCGACTATTCTGCTCCTGGCTGGAAATGGATGCTCGTGGCTGACGTTGTAAATCTCAACCGCTACCGCAAACGCGCCGCGCGCGATCGCGCGGAACAAACTGCCGCGGAGCGGCGTTTGGAGTTTGGCCGGACAAAGGCTCAACGCGAGCTGGATGCGGCCGCGGAGCGGTTGAAGGCCAAGTCGCTCGACGGGCACTTGCGCATACGAGAGGACGACACATGAAGAGCCCCGTGGTTAAGCGGTCGATCGTAATTGCAGGGCACAAGACCAGTGTCAGCCTGGAAGATCAGTTCTGGGATGCCCTGAAGGAAATCGCCGCCAATCGGCGTAGCACGCTGTCGGAGATTGTGGCCTCCATCGACTCGGGCCGCAATCAGGGCAACCTGTCCTCTGCCATCCGCCTCTATGTGCTCGCGCACTATCGAAATCCGCCGAACTCCCGCGACACTATGGAACACGTCGAGCGTCATGCGCCCGCGCGTTCTACCGTTGCGTAAGACGCCACCGTCCCCCATATCAGCGGCCCGGCGACGCGTTGTAACCAGATGCCGCGTCACCTATAACCGCCTCTCCGCGTCCATCGGACGGTGAGGCGTGGGCTTTTCTGCACGGCGGCGTCTCACGGTTCTGCGTTTGCGGGCCCGGGCTCTGCCGGGCGCGCAAACGGAGTGGGCGCGGCATGTCGTGGAAGAACCAGAGCGGTGGGCCATGGGGTGGTGGTCCACGCGGCCCCTGGGGCACTGGTCCGCAGTCGTCGGGACCTAATTCTCCCGATCTCGAGGAACTCATCCGCCGCGGCCAGGAGAGGCTGCGCAGCGCCATGCCCGGCGGCTTCGGCAGCGGCAAGGGCGTCGTGGTCGTCGTGGTGCTCGCCATCCTCGTATGGCTGCTTTCCGGCTTCTACCGCGTCCAGCCCGACGAGCAGGGCGTCGTCCTGCGCTTCGGCAAGTTCGTCGGCACCACCAATCCCGGCCTGAACTACCACCTCCCTTACCCGATCGAGACCGTGCTGACCCCCCAGGTCACCCGCGTCAACCGCATCGACATCGGCATCCGCACCGGCGACGACCCGCGCCGCGGCGCCGCCATGCGCGACGTCTCGGAAGAGAGCCTGATGCTCACCGGCGACGAGAACATCGTCGACGTCGACTTCGCCGTGTTCTGGATGGTGAAGCCCGCGGCCCCCGGCTCGACCGAGGACATCGGCGCCGCCGACTTCCTGTTCAACGTCCAGAACCCGGAAGGCACCATCAAGGCGGTGGCCGAGAGCGCCATGCGCGAGGTGGTCGGGCGCACCAACATCCAGCCGATCCTCACCGGCGCCCGCCAGAACATCGAGACGGCGGTGCAGGAGCTGATGCAGCACACGCTCGACAGCTACAAGTCCGGCATCCTGATCACCCAGGTGCAGCTGCAGAAGGTCGACCCGCCCTCGCAGGTCATCGACGCCTTCCGCGACGTGCAGGCCGCCCGCGCCGACGCCGAGCGCCTGCAGAACGAGGCCCAGGCTTATGCCAACCGCGTCGTCCCCGAGGCGCGTGGCGAGGCGGCCCGCATCACCCAGGGCGCCGAGGGCTACAAGGAGCGCGCCATCATCGAGGCGCGCGGCCAGGCTTCGCGCTTCCTGAGTGTGCTGACCCAGTACCAGAAGGCCCCGGACGTGACCCGCCAGCGCCTCTATCTCGAAACCATGGAACGCGTGTTCGGCGGCATGGACAAGATCATCATCGACCCCGCGGCGAGCGGCGCCTCCGGCGTCGTGCCCTACCTGCCGCTCGGCCCGATCGGCGGGCGTCCCGCCACCCCGGCGCCGGCCCAGGGAGCCGTGAAATGAAGAACAGCTTCGGTCTCGTCCTCGCGGTCGTTGCCGCGCTCGTTCTCATCGGGCTCTATTCGGCGCTGTTCACGGTCTACCAGACCCAGCAGGCGCTGGTGCTGCGCTTCGGCGAGCCGGTGCGCATCATCGAGGAGCCCGGCCTCAACGTGAAGATCCCGCTGGTCGACAGCGTGATCTTCGTCGACAAGCGCATCCTCGACCTCGAGAACCCCTCGCAGGAAGTGATCGCGGCCGACCAGAAGCGCCTCGTGGTGGACGCCTTCGCGCGCTACCGCATCGTCAACCCGCTGCGCTTCTACCAGTCGGTCGGGACCATCGAGGGCGCCAATTCCCGCCTCGCCACAATCCTGAACTCCTCGCTGCGCCGCGTGCTCGGCGAATCGAGCTTCACACAGGTGGTGCGCGACCAGCGCGAGGCCCTGATGGGCCGCATCCGCGACCAGGTGAACCGCGAGGCCGCCGGCTTCGGCATCAGCGTGATCGACGTGCGCATCCGCCGCGCCGACCTGCCGGAGGCCAACAGCCAGGCGGTATTCCAGCGCATGCAGACCGAGCGTCAGCGCGAGGCGGCCGAGATCCGCGCCCAGGGCGCGGAGGCGGCGCAGACCATCCGTGCCCGCTCCGACCGCGATTCGACGATCATCGTCGCCGAAGCCAACGCCACCGCCGACAAGCTGCGCGGCGAGGGCGAGGCCCAGCGCAACGAGATCTTCGCGCAGGCCTACACGCAGGATCGCGGCTTCTTCGACTTCTACCGTTCCATGCAGGCCTATGAGGCCTCGATGAAGAGCGGGGACACGCGGATGCTGCTGGCGCCGGATTCGGAGTTCTTCCGCTTCTTCAACAACCCGGCCGCGCCCGCCGCGGCTCCTGGTTCCGCGCCGGCCCCCGCCGCCGCGGCACCGGCGCCGGCGGCGCCGGCGAACTGACGCGGCGATGTATGACCTCATCGTCGCCCTCGGCCTCGTACTGGTGATCGAGGGTCTGATGCTGGCCGCCGTACCCGGAGCGGTACGGCGCGCCACCGAGGCGATCGCCCAGACACCCGACACGCCGCTGCGTCTCGCCGGCCTCATCGGCGCGATCGTCGGCCTCGTCATCGTCTGGCTGGTGCGCGGCTGAGGGACGGCTGCGCCGTCTATTCTCCTACCCTCATGCACACCCTCATCCTGAGGTGCCCGGCCAACGGCCGGGCCTCGAAGGATGCTCGTCCGGGCGCGCTCGAACGACCACCCTTCGAGGCTCGCTGCGCTCGCACCTCAGGATGAGGGTGCATGCCGCACCTCAGGGAACGCCGCTTCCGCCCCCGCCACCCCGCGCTGATCGGGCCCGCCGCCTCGCGCGCTTTTGGCTTGCATCGCGCTTCCGCCGGGTTAGCGTCGACGGGAACACGGCGGGCGGCGCAGAGCCCCGCCGTTCCGCATTCGGCGCGGCGGCGCCAAGGAGGCCTTATGCATCAATGCCTTGAGCGTTCCGGCACGGATCGTCCCACCGAGCGCCGGTGGAGCCTCGTGCGAGCGGCGCGTGGCCTCGCCGCCGCCGGGCTCGTCGTCGCCGGCGCGCTTGCCGTGCCGCCTGCCGCGCTCGCCGCCGCGACCAAGGGTCCCGACACCGTCGCCGACGCCGCCGCGCAGGTGATGGACGCCGTGGTGAACATCTCCACCTCCCAGACCGTGGCGCCCTCGCGCAGCGTGCCGACCCCCGAGCTGCCGCCCGGCTCGCCCTTCGAGGAATTCTTCGAGGAGTTCTTCAAGCGCCGTCAGCAGCAGGGCGAGGACAACGCCCCGCGCCGCGTCTCCTCGCTCGGCTCGGGCTTCGTCATCGACGCGTCCGGCTTCATCGTCACCAACAACCACGTCATCGCCGACGCCGACGAGATCTTCGCCAATTTCACCGACGGCTCGAAGCTCAAGGCCGAGGTGGTCGGCCGTGACACCAAGATCGACCTCGCGCTGCTCAAGGTGACACCCGAGCCCGGCAAGCCGCTGAAGGCAGTGAAGTTCGGCAATTCCGACATATTGCGCGTCGGCGACTGGGTGATGGCGATCGGCAACCCGTTCGGGCTGGGTGGCACGCTCACCGTCGGCGTGATCTCGGCCCGCAACCGCGACATCAATTCCGGGCCCTACGACAATTTCCTGCAGACGGACGCCGCCATCAACCGCGGCAATTCCGGCGGCCCGCTGTTCAACATGGACGGCGACGTGATCGGCATCAACACCGCCATCATCTCGCCCTCGGGCGGCTCGATCGGCATCGGCTTCGCCGTGCCCTCGAACACCGCCACCCCGATCATCGCCCAGCTCAAGGAGTTCGGCGAGGCTCGCCGCGGCTGGATCGGCGTGCGCATCCAGCAGGTGACGCCGGAGATCGCCGAGAGCCTGTCGCTCGGCCGCCCGCGCGGTGCGCTGGTCGGCTCGGTCACCGATAACGGCCCCGCCGCCAAGGGCGGGCTCAAGGCCGGCGACGTGGTGGTGAGCTTCGACGGCAAGGAAGTGAAGGACATGCGCGCCCTGCCGATCATCGTCGCCGACACGCCGGTCGACAAGGAGGTCGACGTCGTCATCGTCCGCAAGGGCCAGGAGCAGCACCTCAAGCTGACGGTCGGCCGCCTCAACGAGACCGAGGCCACCGAAAAGGCGGCCGAGACGCCGGAGCAGAAGCCCGACGCGCCGCCGCCAGTCGCCACCACCAAGCTGCTCGGCGTGGAGGTGGCGGAGCTGACGCCGGAGCTGCGCACCCGCTTCAAGATCAAGGACGAGCTCAAGGGCGTGGTGGTGATGACGGTCGAACCCGGCTCGGTCGCCGCCGAGCGCGGCATCGCCCCGGGCAACCTCATCGTCGAGGTCAACCAGGAGGCGACCGGCACGCCCAAGCAGGTCGAGGACCGCATCGCCGCGCTGAAGAAGGAAGGCCGCCGTTCGGCCCTGCTCATGGTCTCCGACCCCGAAGGCCAGGTCCGCTTCACCGCGCTGCCGATCGAGTGAGAGGGCGCCTGCGCCCCCCTCTTCCGACTTCGTCATCCTGGAACGGCCGCAGGCCGTATCCGGGATCGCGTGCCTGAGAACCCGATCAACCTCATCCTGAGGCGCCCGGCAAGAGCCGGGCCTCGAAGGATGCTCGTCCGGGTGCGCTCGCACCTCAGGATGAGGTCGATTTTTCGGAGACCCTCAGAACGCGGAGCACAATCCCGGCTCTCCGGCTTCGCCTGCGGTCGGGATGACGGCTGAAACGGCCTGAGCGACTTCCGCCGCCTGACCCTAAGGCCGCTTCGGCGGGGTGGGCGGCATCGGCGGGGCGGTTAATGGCGCGGCGGCTGCGGGCTGCTTCTGCTCGGTGAGCTGCACCGTCCAGCTCTTCTGCTCATGCGTGTCCACCTCGAAGAAGCCGGTGCGGTCATAGCCGCGCGCCAGGCAGTCCTCGATGCCGCGGATGGTGAACTCCTTCTCGCGCGTGCACATGAAGGCCTTGCCGGCCCATTCGCCGCCGAGATCGTAGTCGATGGCGTAGACATAGTAGTAGCGCGCCACCAGGTCGCCGCGCAGCAGCGTCTCGCAGCTATTGGCGCCGATGTTCCACCAGCCCTCCGTCGACCAGCTATTGCCGTCCTTGTAGCCGAGCGCGATGCCGACGCGGCTGGTCGAGCGGTTGCACAGGCGGAAATCCGCCGCCGCCGGCTCGGGCGCCAGCACGGCGAGGAACGGCGCGAGCGCGAGCGCCGGCAGCAGCGCGCGCGCCGCCCGGTGCAGGCGGCCGGCGGCAGGATTACTCGTCGACGAAGACGGCTCGGAAGTCATTGACATTCGTGCAGGTCGGCCCCGGGTTCAGCAGGTCTCCCAGAGCCTCGAAGAAGCTGGTCGAGTCGTTGTTGTCGAGAAAGGCGGCGGGAACGAGACCGGCCGCGCTCGCGCGCGCCAGCGTGTCCGGCATCACATAGGCGCCGGCCGGGTCGGACGCGTCGCCGCCGCCGCCATCGGTGCCGTCGGTGTCGCCCGCCACCGCATAGATGCCCGGTGCGCCGTTGAGCGCCACGGCGAGCGCCAGCGCATATTCCTGGTTCGGGCCGCCGCGGCCCTGGCCGCGCATGGTGACGGTGAGCTCGCCGCCGGAGAGCAGCACGGCCTTCTTGCCCGCCGCCTTCAGCGCCGCGGCCTGCGCCGCCTGCGCGCCCGCCACCTCGCGGGCCTCGCCCTCGAGATTGTCGCCGAGCAGGATCGGCTCGATCCCCGCCTCGCGGGCGATCTTCTCCGCCGCGACGAAGCTGTCCACCGGGCGGGCGATGAGGATGTACTCGGAATTGGCGAAGGCCGCATCGCCGGGCTTGGGCGATTCATTGGCCTGGTCGCGCAGCGCCACCGCGATGGAGGGCGGCGGGTCGATGCGGTAGCGGGCGAGCACGTCGCGCGCCTCGGCGAGCGTCGTCGGATCGGGCACGGTCGGCCCGGAGCCGATCACCGCCGGGTCGTCGCCCGGCACGTCGGAGATGGAGAGCGTCACCACCTTGGCCGGCTGCGCCAGCGCCGCCAGCCGCCCGCCCTTGATACGCGAGAGGTGCTTACGCACCGTGTTGATCTCGGTGATGTTGGCGCCCGAGCGCAGCAGCGCGCGGGTGAGCGCCCGCTTGTCGTCGAGCTCGACGCCCTCGGCCGGGGCGATCCAGTTGGCCGAGGCGCCGCCCGAGAGCAGCACCAGCACGAGGTCGTCCGCGGTGGCGGACGCCGCGAGGTCGATCGCCTTCTGCGCCCCGGCGAGACCCGCCCCGTCCGGCACCGGGTGGCCGGCCTCGACCATCTCCAGCAGCCGCGTCGGGCGGCCATAGCCGTGGCGGGCGACGCCGATGCCGGCGAGCCGCTCGGAGGGGAAGCCCAGCTCGTCGAGATAATGCTTCTCGGCCACTTCCAGCATGGAGCCGGCGGCCTTGCCGGCGGCGAGCAGGATCAGGCGGCCATTGGCCGGCGGCGGCGGCAGGGCCGGCGGCAGGCAGGTCGAGGGATGCGCGGCCGCGACCGCGGCGGAGAAGAGACGATCGAGGAAAGCACGCGCGGAAACGTCAGACATCACAACCCCTACCCCGCCCCCGGAAAGGGGCCACCCAGCCGGTCTCACGCCGGCTTCGATCATTGCATGCGGACGGGTTCGAATCCGGCCGCGCGACGCGAAACGGGCGTATTCCTATGGCACGCAAGGCCCCGCGTCACTATCCTCGCCTCACTTAGCCGCACACGCGCCGGCGCCGCTGGCCGCACGTCACGGGAAAACATGCGCCGCCTCGCCACCGAAGAGACCGCCCCGGCCGGACAGGACGACGATCCCACGCACGCATTCGCCGCCTTCGAGCACCTCCCCGGTACGCTGGAGGCGGGCCTCATCCTGCTCTGCGACCACGCGTCGAACGCCCTGCCGCCCGGCTATGGCTCGCTTGGCCTGCCCAGGGCGGAGCTGGAGCGGCATATCGGCTACGACATCGGCGCCGCCGGCGTCACCCGCATGCTGGCGCACCGGCTCGGCTGCCCGGCGCTGCTCACCCGGTTCTCGCGGCTGCTGATCGACCCGAACCGGGGCGAGGACGACCCGACGCTGGTGATGCGCCTCTCCGACGGCGCCGTCGTGCCGGGCAACCGCAATGTGGACGGAGCGGAGGTCGAGCGGCGGCTCGAGCGCTATCACCGCCCCTATCACGCCGCCGTCGAGGCGGAGATCGACGCCGCGCTGGCAAAGGGCGTGGTGCCGGCGATCCTGTCGATGCATTCCTTCACCGCGGTCTGGCGCGGCCTCGCCCGGCCCTGGCACGCCGCCGTGCTGTGGGACAGCGACCCGCGCTTCACCCGCGAATTGATCGACGCGCTGGGCGCGCCCGGCGACCTCATGGTCGGCGACAACGAACCCTATGACGGCGCGCTGCGCGGCGACTGCATGTACCGCCACGGCACCTTGCGCGGCCTCGCCCATACGCTTCTGGAGATCCGGCAGGACCTGATCACCGACGAGGACGGCCAGCGCGAATGGGCCGACCGGCTCGCCGGCCTCCTGCCGGACATACTGGCGAAGCGGGAACTGCACGAAGTGCGCTCCTTCGGCTCGCGCACCGGCCCCGTACCGCCTATCTAGGGACGAGCGCGCGGCCTGACGCGCCCCGGAGGTCCTCATGCCCGAACTCGACGACAAGACCCGCACCGAGCTGGAGGCGGCCGCCTTCCGCCGTCTGCTCGCTCACTTGCGCGCCCGCACCGACGTGCAGAACATCGACCTGATGAACCTCGCCGGCTTCTGCCGCAACTGCCTCTCCAACTGGTATCTCGACGCGGCCAAGGAACGCGGGGTCGCCCTGACCAAGGACGAGAGCCGGGTCGCCGTCTACGGCATGCCCTATGAGGAGTGGAAGGCCGCCTATCAGTCCGAGGCGACGCCGGAGCAGAAGGCCGCCTTCCCCGGCCCCGGCTCGCACTGAGCCGCGGCCCCGCCGCCGCAATGGGCAGTGGATAGCGGGCGTAGCGTGCGCCCGCGCGGTGCGTGAGTGTGCGCGCGCCTTGACGCGCCGGCCGCGTTCGGCTCCTCATCGCCGCCCGATTTATGCCTGAGAGCCGGGCCCCGCCCGATCCAGACAAGACCCTGCCCGGAGAGACCATGTCCGACATTCCGAACGACCAGCCGCTGTCCGACGCCGCCGCCGGCTTCGCCAAGGAGCAGCTGAAATCCTTCATCGAGCGCATCGAGCGGCTGGAGGAAGAGAAGAAGACCATTTCCGACGACATCAAGGACGTCTTCGCCGAGGCCAAGGGCACCGGCTTCGACGTCAAGGCGCTGCGCGAGATCCTGAAGATCCGCAAGCAGGACGCCGACCAGCGCGCCGAGCACGAGGCGATCGTCGACCTCTATCTGCAGGCGCTGGGCATGATCGGCAACTGAGGCCGATCCCTGGGCCGACGCCGTACTGCGCCTCCTCATGGCCGGGCTTGACCCGGCCACCCAGCCTTCCCGCCTGACGCCAACCTGCCGGCAGTCCTCTCGCGCGCCGGCACCGCCCACACACCGTCATCCCCGGGCTTGGCCCGGGGATCCACGACTTACGCGCACCGCCTCAGGCAAAGGCGTGGATGGCCGGATCAAGCCCTGCCATGACGTCGATCCGGTGGGAGCCCTGATGGGAGTCCAGCCCCTCTCGACTACCCATACACCCTCATCCTGAGGTGCCCGGCCAACGGTCGGGCCTCGAAGGATGGTCGGTACAGCGCGCCCGGACGAGTATCCTTCGAGGCCGCCTTCGGCGGCACCTCAGGATGAGGGTGCGCTAAGAATCAGGCTTGGGGAACGCGAACCGCCCCGCCTCAGAGCGGGTTCTTCAGCGGCGCGGGGCCGGACATCATCGCCACGACCGGCACCGCCACGATGGCCGCGCCCTCGAAGCGGGCCGTCGAAAGGCCGTTCGTGCCGTCAGCCCCGAAATGCGTCTCCACCACCTGCCGCGGCGGGGCGACGAAGGCGGCGAAGCGCCTCAGCTCCGGTGTGCGCAGCGTGACGCTGTAGGCGACCGTCGGGCCGCTGAACAGCCGGCGGATTTCGGTGAGCATCTCCGCCGAATGGGCGCGGCGCGCATGCTCGCTCGCGACCGTGGCCGGCGAGCTCGGCGCGCGGCCGGGCTGCAGCCGCTCGCGCGGGAAGATGTCGCCGCCGGCATTGGCATAGGAAAGCGCCGGGCCCTGGCCGCCGGTGCCGCGCACGATGACCTCGGGCAGCGGCGGATTAGCAGTGGTGACGGGCGCGCGGGTGACGCCCGCCGGTCCGCCGGTCGGGTTCGGCGGACGCTCGCCCGGCAGCGGGATCGCGGCGGCGAGCGCGGCGAGCTCGGCACGGCTGGACGCGGGAACCGGCGGCGAGGCCGGCGGGGTCGCGGCAGCGACAGAAGCCGCTGCGCCGCGCGAGAGCGGGTTCGGCTGCGGCATCGGCGCCGGGCCGGCGAAGGCCAGCGCCATCGGCGCCTCCTCCGGAACGGCAGGCGTCTCCTGCGCGGCGCTGCGCGGCAGCGGATTGGGCATGGGCAGCGGCATCGGCGCGGCGGAGGCGACCTCGACCGGCGCGGCAGCGGCGGCATTCGTCGCCGGCTTGGCGGCGGGCGCCTCCTCGGCGTCGGCGACCTGCGTCGTGCTCGCCGCCGGCGCATCGTCCTCGTCGTCGTCCTTGCCGCCGAACAGGCTGGCGAAAATGTTCTTGGATCCGGCCGTGCTGGCGCCGTTGCGCTTGGGATTGTTGCCGCCGCCGAGGCCGGCGAAGGCCGCGCCGGCGCCGCCGGGCTCCTTGCCCTTGGCCTCGACATCGGCCAGCGCCAGGGCATAGCCGGACATCGGCTTGCCGTCTGCCGGGACATGCACGGTGCGCCCGTTCGGGAACACGCGCGCGAGTTCGGGCCGGCTCATGCGCGGCCAGTGGCGGATGCCGCCGGTGTCGAGATGCACGAAGGGCGAGCCGGAGGTCGGGTAGAAGCCGACGCCGCCGCGCTGCAGGCGCAGGCCAGCCTCGCGGATCTTCGACAACGGCACGCCGGGAATGTAGAAGTCCATCGCCTTGCCCTGCATGTGCAGGCTGGTTTGGGCGACGCCGCGCGAGCGCGAGCGGAGCATGGCGTTGGTGGCGGGCGAACGGTAGCCGCCGATGATCTCGATCGGCGCC
The DNA here is from genome assembly GCF_000092925.1 of Ancylobacter novellus DSM 506. NCBI lineage: Bacteria > Pseudomonadati > Pseudomonadota > Alphaproteobacteria > Hyphomicrobiales > Xanthobacteraceae > Ancylobacter > Ancylobacter novellus. Next base: position 3,248,651 of record NC_014217.1, read on the forward strand.
GTCGCGCCGGTCTCGCGATAGACCTCCCAGACGATGTCGAACAGCTGGGGATCCATATTGGTCGGCTCTTTGCGCCGCCAATCCTGCATCAGCACGTTGAGCTGCTTCAGCGCCGCCGGGTCGTAGCGTCCGTTGCGCTTGAAGGTGACCGTGGCGGCGGCGCCGGAATGGACATGATGGAAGCTCAGGGTGCGGGTGTCGCCATTGGCGACCGCATCCTGCAGCAGATCCGTGCTGCAAAGCGTCACGATCGCGGCGAGCGCGAGCGCCTTTGCAGCCTTGTTTGTGCCGACAGCCAGATGAATGCCCACGAACCCCGTACCCGTACTCGACGTTTCCTTGAGACGACTCGGGCAAGAGCGCCCGCGCCGGACATGGTGAACATAGTCTTGTCGGGTTTGGTTAAGAGGCCATTACGGCCCAACCCCCACGCCTATTGCCTCCTTGGCTAGGAAGCGACTGTGGCAAAAGAGTGCCTTGGGGTCAAATTCGTAACAAACTACCACAGAATGCCCATTTTTCTGCTCGCCTGTGTCGACAATGACACAGATGGCGCGGTGATTCGGCATTTTGCGGCTGCGAAGGCGGGATGATTCGCCGCTACTGGCGCAGCGTGCCCGCCCCGCCCGCCGCGACCCGGCGCACGCCGTCGAGGCCGAGAATGGCCTTGGTGGCGCCGTTGATGCCGTAAAGGTCCTCGCGGCTGACGAGGCGGCCATTGCCGTCCACGAAAGTGTTGAAATAGACGAGGTGCACCGGGAAGCGGCGCTTCAGCGTCACCGACTTCTCGTTACCGCCGACCAGCTTGGCGATTCGCGGCTGGCTCCAGCCCTCATTGGGCAGGCCGAGCGCGAACAGCGCCTCAGCGAAGGCGAGCGGCTCGTGCACGCGCACGCAGCCATGGCTGAAGGCGCGGCGCTCGCGGGCGAACAGCGAGCGGCTCGGCGTGTCGTGCAGATAGACCGCGTGCTTGTTCGGGAACATGAACTTCATCCGCCCCAGCGCGTTGCGCTCGCCCGGCTCCTGGCGGAAGGAATAGCCGGTGGCGCCGCGGCTCCAATCGATCGCGCCGGGATCGACGATGCGCCCGTTGCGCACCACGTCGATGCCCTGGCGCTCCAGCGCATAGGGGTCGGCCATCAGCTTGGGCAGCATCTCGTTGCGGATGATGCTGGGCGGCACGTTCCAGGACGGATTGAACACCGCGTACTGCATGTTCTCCGACATGAGCGGGGTCTGCGTGTCCGGCTTGCCGACGACGACGCGGGTCTCGTGCACGGTCTGCTCGTTGACCACCACCCGGACCATGAATTCGGGGATGTTCACCATCACATAGACCGGCGCCACCTGGTGCGGCACCCAGCGCCAGCGCTCCATATTGGCGATGATGTCGGGCATCTGGTCGCCGCCGGCCCCGTTCAGCGCCGCGAGGGTGCCGCGCCCGACCACGCCGTCGGGCTTCAGGCCGGAGAGCTTCTGGAAGTCCCGCACCGCATCGGCAAGGAAGCTGTCATATTCGGTGTCCTCCGGCGCGCCGCCGATGCCGAGGCGTGCGCGCAGCAGCGGCACGCGCGGATCGCTGTCGCCCGGACGCAGCATCGGCCCGGCCGGCACCTGCACCTGGGTGACGCCGCGCCCTTCCGCCATCAGCTTGGCGAGCTCCACCTTGAGCAGCTTGTACTCGTCATATTGCGGGGCGAAGGAGTCGAAGGCCGCGCGCGGATTGGGCGAGCCCGACACCAGCGCCAGCACCGCCGCCGGGTCCGGCACGGTCGGCGAGGGATCGACGTCCTTGGAGATGGTCTTCGGGTCGAAGCGCCCGCTCTGCACATGGCGGGCATAGGTGAGCACGGTCGCGGCGAGGCGAAGCTCCATCTCCGCGACCTGCGCGTCGCTCGCCTTGGGCGGCAGCGCCGGCACCGCATAGTCGGCCGGGTTCAGCCCCTCCACCGCCGCGGCGGCGAACTGGTCGAGCGCGATCTGGCCGAGCGGCGAGACATGGTTGCCGCTGGTGAAGGCCGGCTGGTTGCCGCGGGCGGTGTAGAAGGCGACGAGCGCCTGCTGGTCCGCCGGACGCGAGGCGAAGCGCACGATCTGGCCGCCGAGGAGATCGGCCAGCCGCGCCGGCACCTGCGCGCCGGGGGCGTTCGAATCGGCCGTCTGCGGCGGCTTCACCGAGGCCGGGGTGCCGGCCGCCGGCAGCGGCGAGGCAGGGGTTGCGAGACTCGGCGAGGTCACACCGGGCGTGCCCGCGCCGGTATTCGGCGCGCCCTTGCCGACGGTGGGCTCGGCCGGCAGCGCCGCATTGAGCGGGAAGGGCGCCGGCTCCGGCCGCATCGCCAGCGCCGCGCTGCGCGCCGGGCTCGGCCGGCGCTTGCCGAAAATATCGAAGGGCTCGTTGTCGGCGGCGACAGCCGGCAGCGGCGAGGCGCCCTGCCCGGCCTCGAAGCCGCCGGTGCCGTTGCCGGCGCGGTCGAGCGCGATGGGCGCGCCGGACATCTCCTGCGCCCGCACAGGCGGGACGCCGGCGAAGCTCGCCAGAGCGAGCCCGGTGGCCGCCGACAGCAGCAGCGCCGCCGCGCCTCCCGGGCGACGCCCGCCAAGCCCCAGCCCCGCTTCTTTCCCGCGACCCGACATCGCCTTCTCCGCTTGCTCTTTCGTCCTACCGGCAGGACGCGGGACCTCCCGCCAAGGGCAGTTCCCTACATTCCACCGCCGGAACTCTCCCGTTCAACTCACGAAAACGGCAAAGTTCCCCAAATCGGACGGCCTCTCAGCGGCACTTTGACGTGAGCCGGTAAAGGTCGTGTTAAGCATGATCGCACCACGCACCATCGGAAAACAGCGGGTTTGTCGCATGCTCCTCCCTTGCCGGAAGGGCCGCGATTCCTATAATCCGCGCCTTTCCTCACGGGGGTGCGAGCACGAATGAGCGACCTGACGGCCCGGACGGCGGGCGAGAGGCCCGTCGCGATCATCATGGGCAGCCAGTCGGACTGGGAAACCATGCGCCATGCTGCCGAGACGCTGGAGGCGCTCGGCGTTGGCCATGACTGCCGCATCGTCTCGGCCCACCGTACCCCGGATCGCATGTTCGCCTTCGCCAAGGGCGCGAAGGCGGCCGGCTTCAAGGTGATCATCGCCGGCGCCGGCGGCGCCGCCCACTTGCCGGGCATGGTCGCCTCGCTCACCACCCTGCCGGTCTTCGGCGTGCCGGTGGAATCGAAGGCCCTGTCCGGCGTCGATAGTCTCCATTCCATCGTGCAGATGCCGGCCGGCGTGCCGGTCGGCACGCTTGCCATCGGCAAGGCCGGCGCGGTGAATGCCGGCCTGCTCGCCGCCGCCGTGCTGGCGCTGTCCGATCCGGCGCTGGACGAGCGGCTCGCCGCGTGGCGCGCCGCGCGCACCGAAGCGGTGACGGAGCGGCCGGCGTGACCACTCCCCGCATGCTGAAGCCCGGCGACACCATCGGCATCCTCGGCGGCGGCCAGCTCGCCCGCATGATCGCCCTCGCCGCCGCCCCGCTGGGGCTGAAGGCGCATATCTACGCGCCCGAGGACGGCAGCCCCGCCTTCGACGTGGCGAGCGCCCACACCCGCGCCGCCTATGACGACCTCGCGGCGCTGGAGCGCTTCGCCGGCGCGGTCGACGTCGTCACCTACGAGTTCGAGAACGTCCCGGTCTACACCGCCGACTTCCTCGCCCGCCATGTACCGGTGCATCCCGGCCCGCATGCGCTTGGAATCACGCAGGACCGGCTTGAGGAGAAGGAGTTCGTCTCCGGCCTCAACATCAAGACCGCGCCCTTCGCCGCCGTGCATGACGAGGCGGAGCTGGAGGCGGCGCTCAACCGGATCGGCCGTCCGGCGGTGCTGAAGACCCGCCGCTTCGGCTATGACGGCAAGGGACAGGCGATCATCCGCGAGGGCGACGATGCCGCCGCCAAATTCGCCCATATCGGCCGGCACCCGTCGATCCTCGAAGGCTTCGTGCCCTTCGAGCGCGAGGTCTCGATCGTCGCCGCCCGCACCGAGGACGGCCGCTTCGAAGCCTATGAGGTGACGCAGAACGAGCACCGCCACCACATCCTCCACCGCTCCACCGTGCCGGCGGACGTGTCGCCCGCGGTGGCGGCGGTCTCGCGCGAGATCGCGCGGCGCATTGGCGAGGCGCTCGGCTATGTCGGCGTGTTCGCGGTGGAGATGTTCCTCGTGGTGGTCGATGGCGCGCAGGGCGTCATCGTCAACGAGATCGCCCCACGGGTGCACAATTCCGGCCACTGGACGCTGGACGGCGCGGTGACCAGCCAGTTCGAGCAGCATGTGCGCGCCATCGCCGGCTGGCCGCTCGGCGCGGTCGAGCGCTATGGCCGGGTGGAGATGACCAACCTCATCGGCGACGAGGCCGACGACTGGCTCGCCGTGCTGGAGGAGCCCGGCGCGCATCTGCACCTCTACGGCAAGGAAGAGGCGCGGCCCGGCCGCAAGATGGGCCATGTGACCCGCATCTTCGACGAGGACTGAGCGCCGCGTCCGGCGGGCGGGCCGGAAACGCGGTCCATTGCTCGCGTGCGTCCCTGCAATGGCGCCACACTCTGCGACCTAAGCTCGGGGCCGCAGCGACGTCTGCGTCCCGCCACAGCGGGTTCAACCCTCGCCCAAGGTGCCCCTATGACCGAAACCCGCCCGCCGCTGCCGCCCTTCACCCGCGAGACCGCGATCCAGAAGGTCCGCGGCGCCGAGGATGGCTGGAACTCCTGCAATCCCGAGCGCGTCTCGCTGGTCTATACGCCCGACAGCATGTGGCGGAACCGCGCCGAGTTTATCAACGGCCGGCCCGAGATCGTCGCCTTCCTCACCCGCAAATGGGCGAAGGAGCTCGACTACCGGCTGATCAAGGAGCTGTGGGCCTTCACCGACGCGCATATCGCCGTGCGCTTCGCCTATGAGTGGCACGACGATTCCGGCAACTGGTTCCGCTCCTACGGCAACGAGAACTGGGCCTTCGACGCCAATGGCCTGATGCACCACCGCTATGCCTGCATCAACGACCTGCCGATCAAGGAGAGCGAGCGCAAGTTCCACTGGGATCGCTCCGGCCCCCGCCCGGCCGATCATCCGGGGCTGACCGATCTGGGGCTGTGAAGCTCACGCCATCGTCGCGAGGAGGCCGGCGGCTTCCTCCACCGTCATCGCGCTCCACCCCTTGAGCTGGTGACGGAACCAGGTGTCCTGCCGCTTGGCATAGTGGCGGGTGTCGAGGATGGCGCCCTCGATCGCCTCGTCGAGCGTGATCCCGCCGGCGAGGTGGCGGGCGAACCACGGCATGCCGTGCGCCTTCAGCACGGTGCGGTCGGCGGGAAGATTGCGCGCCAATAAAGCCCGCGCCTCTTCCATCGCCCCCTCCTCCATCATCACATGGAAGCGCGTGGCGATGCGCGTGCGCAGCGCGGTGCGGTCGGTGGCGAGGAAGATCCGCACCGCCTCCTCCGCTGGCAGCACCGGAGGTTCGGTGCGCTCGGCCTGCCAGCGCGCGAGCGGGCGGCCCGTCGCCTCGAACACCTCCAGCGCCCGCATCAGCCGCTGCGTGTCGGAGGGCCTGAGCCTTGCCGCCGTTTCCGGGTCGACCGAAGCGAGCCGCGCATGCAGCGCCGGCGCGTCGAGGTCGAGCGCGCGCACCCTCTCGCGCACCTCCGGCGGGATCGCCGGCATGGGCGAGAGGCCCTGCGTCAGCGCCTTGAAATAGAGCCCGGTGCCGCCAATGAGGATAGGCAGCCTTCCCTCGCCCCCCGCCTCGGCCAGCACGCGCCGCGCATCCTCCAGCCAGTGAGCGACGGAATAGTCCGCCGCGCCGTCGACATGGCCGTAGAGGCGGTGCGGCGCGCGCGCCTCCTCCTCCACCGTGGGGCGGGCGGTGAGCACGCGCAGATCGGCATAGACCTGCATGGAATCGGCATTGATCACCACGCCGCCGGCGCGCTCGGCGAGGCTGAGCGCCAGCGCCGACTTGCCGCTCGCGGTCGGCCCTGCGATAAGCACCGCGCGCGGGCGGGAAGCACTGCCGGTCACGCCCGTCTCCGCTTCGAAATCACCTGTCAGCCCCTTTTTGCCCGTCGGCGCCCCGGCGGCAAGGTTCTCGTCACCGCCGATGCCCGATCGCCCCTCCCACGTCGCCGTCCTGATCTCCAATCCCGCCATGCCGGCCGTCGATGCGGCCCTGCTTGCCGCTGCGAAAGCGGCACTGCCGGCGGCGAGCGAGCCACGCTGGCTGAACGAGGGCATGGCGGCGGAAATCGCCTTTGAAGGCGAGGCCGACATCGCCGCCTTGCGGGGGATCATCGGCGACCGACCCGTCGATATCGCTGTGCTTCCCGCCGCGGGCCGGCGCAAGAAGCTGTTCCTCGCCGACATGGATTCCACCATGATCGGCCAGGAATGCATCGACGAGCTGGCCGACTATGCCGGCATGAAGGCGCATGTCTCCGAGATAACCGAGCGCGCCATGCGCGGCGAGATCGCCTTCGAGCCGGCGCTGCGCGAGCGCGTCGCCCTGCTCAAGGGCCTGCCGCTCGCCGTCGTCGACGAGGTGATCGCCGAGCGCATCCGTCTGACGCCGGGCGGCCGCGAGCTTGTCGGCACGATGAAGGCGAATGGCGCGCACGCACTGCTGGTGTCGGGCGGCTTCACTTTGTTCACCGCGCGCGTCGCGGCAATGATCGGCTTCGACGCCCACCGCGCCAATGTGCTGATCGCCGAAGGGAGTAGCTTCGCCGGCCTGGTCGAGGAGCCGATCCTCGGCCGCGAGGCCAAGCTCGCCGCGCTGATCGAAATGCGCACGGAACTAGGCCTCGCGCGCAATGAGACGCTGGCGGTCGGCGACGGCGCCAACGACCTCGCCATGCTCGGCGAGGCCGGGCTCGGTGTCGCCTATCACGCCAAGCCCGCGGTGGCGGCGGCCGCGCAGGTGCGCATCGACCATGGCGACCTCACCGCCCTGCTCTATCTCCAGGGCTACTCCGCCGGCGACTTCGTCACGGTCTGAGGCGTCACGGCGCCAGCGGCGGCTGCATGATCGGGCTGAGCAGCGGGTCGGACGGAATCACCACCGCCGGCGGCAGCGGCGGCGCGGCGCTGCCGGGAGCCGCGGCGCCCGGCGCGGCATACTGCCCGTAATAGGATTGCGGCACGGTCCGCGGCTGGGCGGCCGCCGCCGGAGGGCGCGGCGGTGACGCCTGCGGCGCGCGTTGCGGCGCCGGTTGTGGCGAGGATTGCGGCGCGGGTTGCGGGTACTGGGCGCGCGGCAGGTCCGTCGCCTGCCCGCCATTGGTCAGCGGCGTGCGGCCATATTCGGCTTCCAGCCGCTTGGTCTCGCGGTCCAGCGCGCGCATGTTGATCGCGGCGGTCAGCGCCGTGATGTCGAAGCGCCGTTCCGGCGCGGCGAGCGTGCCGCGCCACTGCACCGCCGCGGCGGGCTGGGCAGGCTGGCCCTCGCGGGCGGCGTCCTCCATCTCCAGCGTCGCCTCGAAGCTCAGCGCGGGTATGTCGAGGAAGCCACTCAGCCCGAAGCGCTGCTCGCTCACGGCCAGCCGCGCGGCACTGGTGCGGGCGACGCCGTCGACGACACTCACCGCGCTCTCGGCACGCGCCAGCTTCAGCGGCCCGCGCGACAGGCCGGTATTGAGCAGCTGAACCAGCTTCTGCTGGTCCGGCGGCAGGCCGCGGTCGGTCGCCAGCATCACATATTGCAGGGCGGTCGGGTCGCTATAAGCGATCTCCAGCCCCTCGACCGCGAGGCTGCCCTGTCCCTGAAGCTGGCTTGCCAGCGCGAAAGGCGAGTTGCCGCGCCCGGTGAGGTCGAGCCCCAGCGTCACCCGGCCGCGCACGCCCGGCCGGGCGATGCCGGCGGCGGCGAGCAATTGTCCGCTGTCGGCGCCGGTCAGCGTCAGATGGCCGTCGAACTGCGCCGCCTCGCCCTGCCGGCCGAGATTGAAACGTCCGGCAAGGCGCCCGCCGGCCAGCGAGCCGGAAAGGTCCTCGACATTCAGCCGCCCGCCGCCGAGCTGCGCGCGCAGCTTCGCCTCGCCGAGCGAGAGCCCGCCGGGCAGCTCGAATTTGCCGACATTCAGCCGGAGGTCGGCCGCGACGCCGGCGAGCGCCGCCGCACTGAAGCGGCCCTTCGGCCAGGTCTCGCCGCTGGCGGCAGTTGAAGTGCCGGCGACGAGGCCGAGCGCCTTCGGCACGCTCCAGCTCGCGGTGGAAAGCTCCGCCTCCACCGGCCGCCCGGACGTATAGGCGAGGCTGCCGTCGAGCGCCTGCCCGCCGATCGAACCGTTGAGGCCGCTCACCCGCCAGCTCTCGCCGTCGCGGCGCAGCGTGCCCTTGAAATTGGCCGGCACCTTGCGCGCGCCGCCCGCCGCCAGCTCGGGCAGCAGCAGGGCGAGGTCGGCGCCGTCGAGGTTGAGCGCGAAGTCCGGCTGCAGCCGCCCCTCCGGGTCGCGACCGAGCGTGCCCTTGGCAGTCAGCCGCGCGCCGGCAAAGGCGAGCGTGGCGTCGAGCCGGTCCGCCAGGGTGAGGTCCAGCTTCGCCACACCGAGACCGGGCTTCAGCCCGGGCACGCCGAGGCGGGTGAGCACGGCGCTGCCGTCCTTGGCGTCGAGCTGCACGCGGCCGTCATCCACTTGTCCGGCGGTCAGGCTCGCACGGCCGCTGCCGGTCAGGCTGCCGAGCTGGCCGCCCGCCTCCAGCGTGGTGCGCCCGGCTTTCGAATTCAGCGTCAGCTTGAGGTCGACCGGCGCCAGGGTCGGCCCCATGGCGGCGAGGATCGGCTCGGCCTGGGTGAGGCCCATGGCCTGCGCCAGCGCCGGCAGCCCGTCGGCGCGGCTGCCCGAGAGCTTGGCCTCGAAGCGGCCATCCGCATCGCTGGTGCCGTCGAGGCCGGTAAGACGGCCGGAGCCGGTGAGGTCCAGCCCGGCGAAATCGGCGATGGCGAGCCGCTCTATGCCGAGCCCTTCCGCGCCGCCTTTGAGGATGACGTCGACGCTCTTCGCGCTCGACCCGGCATAGCGTACCCGCTTGCCGGAGAGGCTGAGGCCGAGGTCGAGCTGCGACATGCCGAGCCCGACGAGGCGCCGCGCCGCCGGCAGCATCATGTCGAGATCGACATTCTCCGTCGCCAGCACCGCGTCGATGCGTCCCCGCGCGCCATCCTGTGGCAGGCTGTAGGCGGCGGTGCCGGTGAAGCGCGCGTCCCCGGCGGTGAGATCGAGCTTGTCGAGCGCGAAGCGCCCGGCGCTGACACTGAGATCGGCGGCGAGCCGCGCCGGCCCGCCCGGCAACCCGGCCACCATTGTCCGCGCCTCCGGCGCCGCCCAGCTGGCGAAGGCCGGCAGGTCCTCGGCCTCCAGCACGGCGGTGCCGCCGAACAGCGCCGCCTTCGGGTCGGCCTTGCCGGAGACGCTCGGCAGGCTGCCGGAGAAGGAGGCCCGCGCCCCGCCCGGCAGCTTGGCCTGGATGGTGCGTGCGCGCCAGCCGGCCGGCGTCCAGTCGAGCCCGGCCTTCACCTCGCGCATCGCCGCGCCGGACAGCAGCACGGTGTCGGTCGACAGGTCCAGCGTGCCGGTGGCGGCGATCTCCGACAGCGGCGCGAGCGTGGCCGCCAGCGCGTTCAACGCGGCGAGCGGGGCAGCGCCGCCAGTGGCGGCGTTGAGGTCGATCTGCCGGGCGGCGAGCTTCATCTCCAGCCGCGAGGGCTGCGCCTTGGTCGCGCTTGTCAGCCGCGCCGTGCCGGTGAGTTCCACCGGCCGTTCCGCCGCCTCCAGCGTCAGGCTGAGGTCGCTGACGGCGATGGCCTGCGCGGTGACGTCGGCCGTGCCGGCGAGGCTCCAGCCTTTCAGCGGATCGGCCGGCGGGGTCGTGCCGTCTGCGTCGCGCAGCGCCGGCGTCGCCGCCTTGGCAAGCGCCGCGCGGCCATTGAAGCTCGGCTTGCCGCCGGCGAGGCTGAGCACGCCGTCGGCGTCGATGCTGAGCGGCGAGCCGACATTCTGCAGGCCAAGGCGCAGCTTGCCCGTGCCGTCCGGCGCGAAGGCGGCGAGTGAGACGCGCAGCTTGCGCCGCACGCCATCGGTCTCGACCTCGCCCTCCAGCCGCGCCGGGCCGAGCGCGCCGGCGATGTCACCGGTAACGTCGATGTCGTCGACCTTGAAAGTGCGGTCGTTGGCGCGGTCGACCAGCTCGAGAGAGCCGTCGGTGATGCCGAGCTCGGCGATGGTGAAGCCGGCCGGCCGCACCGCGCCGGTGGGCAGAGCGAGCTTGCCGGTGGCGTCGACCACGAGCCGCATGCGCGGGCGCTGGATGTCCAGCCGGTCGGCGACGACCTGCCCGCGCATCAGCGCGTTGAGCGACAGGCGCCCGTTGACCTCGGCCGCCGCCAGCCCGGTGCCGCCGCCGTCGACGCCGATGGAGACGTCGCGCAGCACGATGCGCGGCGTGGGCAGGATCTGCGCGTCGATGGGCCCGCGGATCACCACCGGCGCGCCGATGACGCGCGCGGCCTGCGCCTCGAACTGCGGACGCCACTGCGTCCAGTCGACGACGAACGGCGCCGCGAAGGCCGCCGCAACGGCCAGTATGATGGCGCTCGCAATCGTCAACAGCAGGTTCTGCACGCTTGTCCTCCGGTCCGCCGCCCCCGGCCCGCCGAGCTGTCGCGCCCCGTCCCGGAGGGAAGCGCCGCCGTCTCAATCTATCGCTGGATTGTTTATATTTTTCGCATTCCCCATGGGCTTGCGCCAAGCGCGAAATGCGCCGCGCCCTGCGCCCGACGGCCGCGCGAGGCTCCGAAGCCGCTCAGGGCAGGATCTTGCCCGGATTCATGATGCCCTGCGGATCGAGCGCCAGCTTGACCGCCCGCATCGCGTCGAGCGTCGCCGTGCCGTGCTCGGCCTCCATATATTTGCGCTTGCCCTGGCCGACGCCGTGCTCGCCGGTCGCCGTGCCGCCCATGGCGAGCGCGCGCTCGACCATGCGGGAGATGAAGTCCTTGGCCTTGGCGACGTCGTGCGGGTCGTCCATGTCGACCAGCGTGACGGTGTGGAAATTGCCGTCGCCGACATGGCCGACGATGGGCGCCAGCATGCCCATCTCCTCGATGTCGTGCTTGGTCTCGTCGACGCAGTCGGCGAGGCGCGACAGCGGCACGCAGACGTCGGTCGCCAGCGCCTTGGCGCCGGGCTTCAGCGGCAGGCAGGCCCAATAGGCATCGTGCCGCGCCTGCCAGAGCTTGGTGCGGTCCTCGGGGCGCGTCGCCCAGGCGAAGTCGCCGCCGCCATATTCCTTGGCGATCTCGCCGAAGCGCTCGGCCTGCTCGTGCACGCTCGCCTCGGTGCCGTGGAACTCGACGAAGAGCGTGGGCTGCTCGGCGAGGTCGAGCTTCGAATAAGCGTTGCAGGCGCGCACCTGCACCTCGTCCAGCAGCTCGATGCGGGCGACCGGCAGGCCGGACTGGATGGTGAGGATCACCGCGTCGCAAGCGTCGCGGATCGTCGGGAAGGCGCACACGCCGGCCGAGATCGCCTCGGGGATGCCGGCGAGCTTCAGCGTCAGGTTGGTGATGATGCCGAGCGTGCCCTCGGCGCCGACGAACAGCCGCGTGAGGTCATAGCCGGCCGAGGACTTCTTGGCCCGGCGCGCGGTGGTGATGACTTCGCCATTGGCCAGCACGGCGGTCAGCGCGACCACGTTGTCCTTCATCGTGCCGTAGCGCACCGCATTGGTGCCGGAGGCGCGGGTCGACGCCATGCCGCCGAGCGAGGCGTCCGCGCCCGGATCGATGGGGAAGAACAGGCCGGCGTCGCGCAGGTGCTCGTTGAGCTGCTTGCGGGTGACGCCCGGCTCGACCACGCAGTCGAGATCTTCCGGGTGCACCGAGAGCACCCGGTTCATGCGCGAGAGGTCGATGGAGATGCCGCCCTGCGGCGCGTTGATCTGCCCTTCCAGCGAGGAGCCGGTGCCGTAGGCGATCACCGGCACGCCGTGCTTCGCGCAGGCGCGCACGACAATTTGAACCTCTTGCGTGCTCTCGACGAAGACCACGGCGTCGGGCGCCTCGTTGGCGAGCCAGGTGATAGTGTTGGCGTGTTGCTCGCGAATGGCCCGGCCGGTCGACAGCCTGTCGCCGAAATGGCTGGAAAGACTGGCGATTACTTCCCGGACAGCTTCGCTCATCGCCGCCGTCGCGGGACGCTCCTCCACCAGCTCGGCCATGTCGCCCTCCTCTCCTGCACTGCGGTTCTGCGCTTTTCCGCCCACCGCATATACCTTATCGCCGCCCGCCGCGACCCCCGTGCTCGGCGGGCCGCCGCGCAAAAAGCCCGACGAAACCCTCGGATCGCAAGATTTCAGTCATTCAATCGCCATCACGACAGGTGACGACTGCACGGAAAGTCGGCACAATGCTTGTCAATAAGGCAGCGCGGACCTCGCGCTCGGCGTCGGGATGGTGTCATGCTAGACGGGATCGACTTCGAACCCGTGTTCTTCGCGCCCTTCGTTTCGTCCGTGATGACGGTCGAGCCGAGCTGGGTGGATCACAACGGGCAACTGCACGGAGCCTATTACAGCCTCCTGTTCGACCGCGCGGTCGAGGAGGCGGTATTCCTCGTGGGTCTCGGTCCGCACCGGATCGAGAGCCGCCCCGCCTCGTTCTTCACGACCGAGGCGCATCAGCGTTTCCTGCGCGAGCTGCGCGCAGGCCAGGAGGTGCGGGTGACGCTGCGCCTCATCAACTATGACGACAAGCGCATGCATCTGTTCCAGGAGCTGCACCACGCCCGCGAGGGCTGGACGGCGGCGACCTGCGAGCAGATTGCCCAGCATGTCGAATCCGGCGCGCGGCGCGTGGTGCCGTTCCCGGACGAGGTGCTGGAGCGGCTCGCGCTGATGAAGGCGGCGCACGGCGCCCTGCCGATCCCGGACGGGCTCGGCCGGCCGATCAACATGCCGATCCGGCTGATCTGAGCCGGCGACGCCTTCGACGTCGCCCCCGGCTTGCGGAAGATGCAGGCCAGCCATGAGCTTGCATGTCTTCTTGTGCGGTGCGGAATGATTATGCTGCGAAGCATAAACTTCCGCTCCAGCAAGGAGACACCTCATGGCCCCCGCCTCTTTGGCCATCACCGCCGACGCTGCCGCCACCGCGACCATCCCGGCGCATGACACCCCCGCCAAGGGCATCTTCGGTCGGTTCCTCGACCGGCTGATCGCGGTCCGTGCCGCTCAGGCGCAGCGCGAGCTCGCCCGCTACTCCCACATCGCGAAATTCCCGCAGTCGCCGAACATGCTGGAACTGTTCGCGCGCGACTGACGCTAGTCACTGCCTCGGTCGGCCGGAGTCGGCCGAGAGTTCGAGCGTCGTCCAGCCTTCGATGGTCCGCCGCCGCACGAGGTGCAGCCCCTGCGCGCGATAGGCGGCGAGCGCCGCATTGGCGTGCGAGGGCAGCAATCCCGACAGCACGACCCTGCCGCCCGGCGCCAGCAGCCGGCGCAGCGGCTTGGCGATCGCCTTGAGCGGCGGCAGCAGGATGTTGGCGAGGATCAGGTCGTAAGGCCCCTGCCGGTGGAAGATGCCGGCGCCGAGACCCGGCGCATGCAGGAAATGGATGTGCTGTGCGGCCCGGTTGGCCCTCGCATTGGCACGCGCGGTCGCCACCGCCACCCGGTCGATGTCGCTAGCCACCACCGGCGCGTGGAACAGCCGCGCCGCCGCCATGGCGAGCACGCCGGTGCCGGTGCCGACGTCGAGCGTGCGCGCCGGGCGGCGCCTGTTGCCATAGGCGGCGATGGCCTCCAGGCAGCCCTTGGTGGTGCCGTGATGGCCGGTACCGAAGGCGAGCGCCGCCTCGATCTCGATGCCGATGCGGCTCGGCGCCAGCTTGCCGCGGTCATGCGAGCCGTGGACGACGAAGCGGCCGATATTCACCGGCGCCAGCCCCTCCAGCGAGGCCGCGACCCAGTCCTTCTTGTCGAGGGTGAGGAACGTGACCGCCGCGGCATGCTCCGGCGCGACGAGGGCGATCAAGTCGCGCAGGCTGTCCTCGTCCGGCGCCTCGGCGAAATAGGCCTCCACCGCCCAGGGAGCCCCCTCGGCGAGGTCTTCCCTCTCGAAAGCGGCAGTCGCCACGTCCGCGGGGTCGAAGCTCTCGGAGATGATGTCGGAGATGGCCCGCGCCTCGCGCTCGGGCGCCTCCACCCGCATCACATGGGTGGCGCCATTGGGCGGCAGTCCTTCGAGCATGGGCGCTCCTCGCGCGGCGGATGAAACGCCGGCTGTGTAGGCGAGGACGAGGGAGAAGGCCAGAGAGCGCCCTCACAGATCGAAGGCGCGCTCCATGATCTCGTCGAGCGGATAGGGATTGGTCTCGGGGAAGGTCCGCAGCGGGATGCCAGTCTCGGCAGCGGCCTCCTTGCGCGCCCCGCGATAGGCGGAGGCAGTCGCTTCCTCGCGACGGCTTTTCAGCGACGGGCTATCGGTGATGACGTCCTCGACCTTCTGACGCTGCTGGACGATCGTAAGGAGCCAGCTCCGCGTGCGCTTCTCCGGCTGATGGTCCCATTTGAGCATGTGCATCAGCAGCACGCGGTACGCGCTTCTCAGCTTGCTGAACTGCTCGCGCCCCAAGCTCTCGATCTCCTCGGCGACGTTCTCGCGGTCCAACGCCTCGAAGGCCCCCTCGCGGATGCGCTTCGCCTGCTCCATGGCCCAGGCATGGAAGTCGGTATCATAATCCGTCGCCGGCGCCGTGTCGCCGGTGCGGGTACGGGTCACATGCGTGCTCATGCGTCCCTCCTTCGGGAAAGCCGGATGCCGGAAAACTATAGCACGGTGCCGCTCACGCGGCGTCGACGAAGCTGTCGACCACCTTCTTCTCGCCGGCCTTGTCGAACTGGACGGTGAGCTTGTTGCCCTCGACCGAGGACACCTCGCCATAGCCGAACTTCTGGTGGAACACCCGGTCGCCTATGGCGAAGCGCGAGGGGGCGCCGGTCGACTTGGCGATCAGTTCGCCCTCGATGATCCGCCCGCCGCGCGCGCTCTCGCTCGCGGCATAGCGCGAGCGGCCTTCCGAGAAGCCGGAGCCAGATTTGGCGGCGTTCTGCGCCCGCTGCCAGCCGGGCGTCGAATAGCTTGATCCAAACGTCTCCGCCTGGTCGAAGCGGCTCGGCCCATAGCCGTAGCGGCCGGCATAGCCGCCGCCCTGCCCGCCGCCCCAGCCGGAACCGCCACGCGATTCCGTCACCTCGACGTCCTTCTCCGACAGCTCGTCGAGGAAGCGGCTCGGCACGGCGGACTGCCAGAGGCCGTGGATGCGCCGGTTGGAGGCGAAGAACACCTTGGCCCGGCGCCGCGCGCGGGTGATGCCGACATAAGCGAGGCGGCGCTCCTCCTCCAGCCCGGCGCGGCCCTGCTCGTCGAGCGCGCGCTGGTTGGGGAACACGCCCTCCTCCCAGCCGGGCAGGAAGACGGTGTCGAATTCCAGCCCCTTGGCGGAGTGCAGCGTCATGATGTTGACGGCGTCGCCGCCATTGCCGCTGTCGACGTCCATCACCAGCGAGATGTGCTCGAGGAAACCGATCAGGTTCTCGAACGGCTCCATGGAGCGCACGAGTTCCTTCAGGTTCTCCAGACGGCCGGCGGCATCGGCCGAGCGGTCCTTCTGCCACATCTCGGTGTAGCCGCTCTCGTCCAGCACGATCTCGGCCAGCTCGTGATGGGGGAGCGTCGCCATCTGCTCGCGCCAGCGGTCGAAGGAGGCAACGAGGTCGCGCAAGGTGAGCCGCACCTTGGGCTTCAGCTCTTCCGAGCCGACCAGCTCGCGCGCGGCCTCGATCAGCGGCAATTGCGCCGCGCGGGCATGGTCGTGGATCTGCCGCAGCGCGGCGTCGCCGAGCCCGCGCTTGGGCACATTGACGATGCGCTCGAAGGCGAGGTCGTCGGCCGGCGAGGCGATGACGCGCAGGTACGCCAGCGCGTCGCGGATCTCGGCGCGCTCATAGAAGCGCGGGCCGCCGATGACGCGGTAGTTCAGCCCCAGCGTGACGAAGCGGTCCTCGAATTCGCGCATCTGGAACGAGGCGCGCACGAGGATGGCCACCTGCGTCAGCGCATGGCCCTCGCGCTGCAGCGCCTCGATCTCCTCGCCGATGGCACGGGCCTCTTCCTGGCTGTCCCAGGCGCCGGTGACCGTCACCTTCTCGCCGTTCTCGCCTTCCGAGAACAGTGTCTTGCCGAGCCGGCCCTCGTTGTGGGCGATGAGGTGCGCGGCGGCGCCGAGGATGTGGCCGGTGGAGCGGTAGTTGCGCTCCAGCCGCACCACCTTGGCGCCGGGGAAATCGCTCTCGAAGCGCAGGATGTTGTCCACCTCGGCGCCGCGCCAGCCATAGATCGACTGGTCGTCGTCGCCGACGCAGCAGACGTTGCGCGAGCCCTGCGCCAAGAGCCGCAGCCAAAGATATTGCGCGACGTTGGTGTCTTGGTACTCGTCGACGAGGATGTAGCGGAAGCGGCGGTGATAATCCGCCAGCACGTCCGGATTCTCGCGCAGCAGGCGGATGCCTTCGAGCAGCAGGTCGCCGAAATCGACCGCGTTCAGCGCCTTCAGCCGCGCCTGGTAGTCGGTGTAGAGCTTTTGCCCGCGCCCATTGGCGAAGGCGGCGCCCTCGCCGGCCGGCACCTGCTGAGGGGAAAGGCCCCGGTTCTTCCAGCCGTCGATGATGTTGGCGAGCAACCGCGCCGGCCAGCGCTTCTCGTCGATGTTCTCGGCCCGCAACAATTGCTTGAGCAGCCGGATCTGGTCGTCGGTGTCGAGAATGGTGAAGCCGGATTTCAGCCCGACCAGCTCGGCATGGCGGCGCAGCATGCGCACGCCGATGGAATGGAAGGTGCCAAGCCACGGCATGCCCTCCACCTCCTCGCCGACCATGGCGTGGATGCGCTCCTTCATCTCCCGCGCGGCCTTGTTGGTGAAGGTCACGGCGAGGATCTGCGACGGCCAGGCGAGGCCGAGCGAGAGGATGTGGGCGATGCGGGTGGTGAGCACGCGGGTCTTGCCGGTGCCGGCGCCGGCGAGCACCAGAACCGGGCCGTCGGTCGCCTCCACCGCCTCGCGCTGCTCGGGGTTCAGCCCGTCGAGATAGACCCCGCGCGAGGGCTCCCCACGGCCGGGATTGGCCAGCGCCTGCGCCCGCGCGGCGATGCCGCCGGGACGCGGCGCCGGAATGGGCGCAGGAGCCGGCGCACCCGCCGGCGCGGTCGCCGGCAGGTCGAAGGGGATGTCGAACTCGTCGTCGCGCGGCTGTTTCCGGGGGTCGGCCAAAGGCCCGCTCGCAGTCATGGCAGGTGATTCTTAATAGAACAAAATGGCATCGCCATGCCCATTTGGCGAGGGTGGCGGCCATATGGACAGTGGATCAAGGCCGCGGCAGCACCGTGATCACCGGCGAATCCGGCTCCGGCTTCATGCCGAACCAGCGCTGGTGGATCGCCGCCAGCGTGCCGTCCTTCTTCAGTCCAGAGAGGGCGCCGTCGATCCGCGCGGTGAGCGGCGAGTTCAGCCGCAGCGCCATGGCGTAGCGGTCCTCCGTCGGCAGCCGCTCCACCACGGCGAGCTCCGGCCGCTTCAGGAGCTGATAGAGCAGCGCCGGCAAGTCGCCGAAATAGGCGTCGATCTCGCCGGCACTGAGCAGTTCGAGCGCGCGCTCCAGCCCGACGACGGGCACGGTCGGGCCGAAGCCATAGCGCGCCCGGTTGTCGCTCAGCCACTGCTCGTTGGTGGAGCCGGCCTCGGTGCCCACTCTCTTACCGGCGAGGTCCTCGAGCGAGCGCACCCTCGCGCTCTTCATCACCACCATGCCCTGCGAGGTCCGGTAGTAGGGCTGGGTGAAGTCGAAGCGCCGGCGCCGCTCGGGCGTGATGCTCATCGAGCACATCGCCACGTCGATCCTGTCGCCGGCCAGCGCCGGCAGCAATTCACCGAACGCCATGCCGACGAAGTCGATCCGCATGCCGAGCCGTGTGCCGATCGCCTCGATCAGGTCGACCTCGAAGCCGACGAGATGCCCGTCCTCCCGGAACTCCCAGGGAGGGTTGTCCGGGAAGGTGCCAACGCGCAGCACCGGCCCCGCCGGAGCCTGCGCCTCGGCGGCCGGCATCGCTCCCGCCGCCCACAGCGCCAGGCCGACGAGCAGCGCGCGCAATATGCTGACCATGGTGCCCCCCATGCCTGCAGCAATTGACGCCATCCCCGTTCGCGCCGATGCTGGCGCAATCGCGAACATTCGTCCAGCCGGCTCGCCCCATGTCCAATGGCCTCTATCTGATGACCGCCCTGGCGGGCGCGCTTTATGTGCTCTCGCCCGGCCCCGCCTTCCTTGCTCTGTTCTCGCTGGCTGCGGCGCATGGCCGCCCCGCCGGCGCCCGCTTCGTCGGCGGGCATCTGGTCGGTGACCTATCCTGGACGGCGCTGGCGCTGGCCGCGATCATCGGCGTGAATCAGCTTGGCCCGACGCTGTTCGATCTGCTCGGCATCTTCTGCGGCCTCTATCTGGTCTATCTCGGCATCAAGGCGGTGATGTCGCGCGAGGGCGCGGTGGTTCCGGTCGGCTCCAACCGGCCGCTGATGACCGGCGTGCTGTTCGGCCTCACCAATCCCAAGGCCTATCCGGTCTCGGTCGCCATGTTCACTGCGCTGACCGCGAGCTACGCCTCGAGCCTGTCCTGGGACGCGGCGCCGCAGCTGCTCGCCGCCGCCTTCGTCGGCTTCATTCTCGCCGACATATTGCTCGTCTGGGCCGCGGGCCTGCCGCCGGTGCGCCGGTTCTTCCAGCGCCATGGCCTCGCCATCACCCGCGTCGTCGGCGTGATGTTCATCGCCTTCGGCGCCAAGTCGCTGGCCGACGCCGGGCGCGGCATCGCCTCGCGCAACTGACGCGCCTCCGAATTGAGTGAATTGATGTTCGAAGCCAAATTCCAGACCTTCTCCGACGCCAGCGCGCCGGCTCTCGGCACTGCGCGGCTCAAGCTCTTGCGCGCCGAATTGGAGCGGCGCGGGCTCGACGGCTTCATCGTGCCGCGCGCGGACGCGCACCAGAACGAATATGTGCCCCCCAGCGCCGAGCGCCTCGCCTGGCTCACCGGCTTCACCGGCTCGGCCGGCGTCGCCCTGGTGCTGCGCGATGAAGCGGCCATCGTGGTCGACGGGCGCTACACGCTGCAGGCAGCGGATCAGGTCGATACCGCGTCCTTCGAGGTCGTCCCGCTCGCCGAGACCTCGCCCGAGCGCTGGCTGGAGAAGCACCTGCCGGCCGGCGCGCGCTTCGGCTTCGATCCCTGGCTCGTCACCGTGGACGGCGAGGAGAAGCTGCGCCGCGCCGTGACGGCGGCGGAGGGCACGCTGGTGGCGCTCGACGGCAACCCGCTCGACGCGGTGTGGGTGGACCGCCCGGCGGAGCCGCTGGCGCCAATCGTGCTGCGCGATCCGGCGCTCGCCGGCGAGGACGCCGCGATCAAGATCGCCCGCGTGCAGCAGGCGCTCGCCGAGCAGAAGCTCGACGCGCTGGTCATCTCCGATCCGCACGGCGTCGCCTGGACCTTCAACATACGCGGCGGCGACGTCGCCTTCACGCCGCTGCCGCTGTCCTGGGCCATCGTGCCGAAGGAAGGCCGGCCGACGCTGTTCGTCGACGGACGCAAGCTCTCCAACGCCACGCGCGACGCGCTGTCCGCCATCGCCGAGATCGCCGACCCGACGCTGCTTGAGCGCGGGGTCGAGCTGGTCGCCGGCAAGGGCGCGACCGTGCGGCTCGACAAGGCGACGGCCCCTGCCATTCTCGCCGCGCGCATCGAGGCGGCGGGCGGCAAGGTCTCGTCCGGGCCGAGCCCGGTGGCCCTGATGCAGGCCTCCAAGAACGAGGCCGAGCTCGCCGGCATGCGCAGCGCCCATGTGCGCGACGGCGCCGCCCTCGCCCGCTTCCTCCGCTGGTTCGACGCCGAGGCGCCGAAGGGCGGCCTCACCGAGATCGACGTCGTCTGCGCGCTGGAGACCTTCCGCCGCGAGACCGGTGCGCTGAAGGACGTCTCCTTCCCCAGCATCTCCGGCGCCGGCCCGAACGGCGCCATCGTGCATTACCGCGTGACCGAGGCGACCAACCGGCGCGTCGGCATGGACGAGCTCTTCCTCATCGATTCCGGCGCACAGTACGAGGACGGCACCACCGACGTGACCCGGACGCTGGCCGTCGGCACGCCGACGCCCGAGATGCGCGACCGTTTCACCCGCGTGCTGAAGGGCCACATCGCCATCGCCCGCGCGGTGTTTCCGCTCGGCACCTCCGGCGCCCAGCTCGACCCCTTCGCGCGGCAATTCCTCTGGGCCGCCGGGCTCGATTTCGACCACGGCACCGGCCACGGCGTCGGCGCCTATCTCTCCGTGCATGAGGGGCCGGCGCGCATCTCCAAGCTCGGCACGGTGGCGCTGGCGCGCGGCATGGTGCTCTCCAACGAGCCCGGCTACTACAAGACCGGCGCCTATGGCATCCGGCTGGAGAATCTGGAGATCGTCGTCGACGGGCCGGCGGTCGAGGGGGCGGAGCGCACGCTGCTCGCCTTCGAGACCCTGACGCTGGCGCCCTTCGACCGGCGGGTGATCGAGCCTTCGCTGCTCACCCCGGACGAGACCGCCTGGATCGACGCCTACCACGCCCGCGTCAATGCCGAGATCGGCCCGCTGGTGGACGCGGCGACCCGCGCCTGGCTGGACGCCGCGACCGCCCCGCTCGGCGGCTGAGGCTCAGAGCCTTCGCCTAGGACGCCTCCCCATTGCTCACCGTCATCCCCGGGCTTGGCCCGGGGATCCACGACTTTCCGCGTGAGCCCGGCTCCAAGGCGTGGATGGCCGGGCCAAGCCCGGCCATGACGAACATCCAGGGGGCAGGCGGGAGTGGTCGGCTAACCCCTCACCCGCATCCCATAGCCGGCGCGTCGGGAACGTAGTCGCCGAAATCCGGCTCCGGCCCCTCGCCGCCTGCCTTCAGCCAGGCGAGCTTGGCGGCGAGATAGGCGGACATGGCGGCGAGCTCCGCCTGCTTCGCCTGCAGGCGTTCGAGCTGCGCGCTCATGATCTCGATGCTGCGTGCGGTGGAGATGCCGCCCGCGCGGTACTCCTCGCCGATGACGGCGATCTCCTTCAGCGACATGCCGAGCGACTGCGCCATGCGGATCATCTTCGCCTGCCGCAGATGCTCGTCGGTGAACACCTGGTAGAGGTTGCGCCCGCCCTTGCCGTTGGTGTCCGGCTCGAACAGGCCGCGGCGGATATAGAAGCGCACCGTATCGACGCTCAGCCCCGCCTGCCGGGCGAACTCGGAAATCAGCATGGACGCCTCCTTGACCATGGACCTTGGTCAAGGCTTATAGATCGTGCTCCCGGGATTGTGGAGCAGGAAAGATGGACAGGATCGCGCTGGTGACGGGCGCTTCGTCGGGCATCGGCGAGGCGACGGTCCGGCAACTTCTCGGTGACGGCTACATCGTCTACGCCGCCGCGCGGCGGGTCGAGCGCATGGTGTCACTGGCAGAGGCCGGCGCGCGCATTGTCACCCTCGATGTCACCGACGATGTCACCATTATCGCCACCATCCGCCGGATCGAAAGCGAGGCCGGGCGGCTCGACGTTCTGGTCAACAATGCCGGCTACGGCTCCTATGGCGCGCTGGAGGATGTGCCGCTTGACGAGGCGCGCCGCCAGTTCGAGGTGAACCTGTTCGGTGCCGCCCGGCTGATCCAGCTCTGCCTGCCGATGATGCGGGCGCAGAAATCCGGCCGGATCGTCAACATCACCTCGATCGGCGGTAAGATGTGGGAACCCTTCGGTTCCTGGTATCACGCGACGAAATTCGCGCTGGAGGGCCTCAGCGACTGCCTGCGCATGGAGCTGAAGCCGTTCGGCATCGACGTCATCGTCGTCGAGCCCGGCGCCATCCGCACCGAATGGGGCGGCATCGCCCATGGGAGCCTGCTCGCCCGCTCGGGCGACACCGCCTACGCGCCCTATGCGCGGCGCCACGCCAAGATGTTCGAATGGGCCGACGCCTCAAGCCTGGGCTCGCCGCCCGATGTCGTCGCCCGCACCATCGCCCGCGCCGTGGCGGCAAGGCGCCCGCGCACCCGCTACGCCACGGGCGGCGGAGCCTGGTGGATCCTGCTGCTCAACCGCCTGCTAAGCGACCGTATGCAGGACATGATCATGTGGCGCGTTTCGCAAGCGGAAAGATGACGATACGGAATGAGGCCCGCTTGCAGCCGCCTTGGCGATGGCGGTTCAATGGAACCAGCGTTCCGGCACCGCGTTTGTCTTCCAGTCGATGTAACGGGGCAGACGGAGACGCCGCCATGACCACCATTCTTCTGATCATTCTGGTTCTGATTCTTGTCGGCGCCCTGCCGAGCTGGGGCTATAGCCGCAGCTGGGGCTACGGGCCGAGCGGCCTCGTCACCATCCTCTTGGTGATTCTGATCGTGATGATGCTCACCGGACGGGTGTAAACGTCCGATATTCTCTGTTGGAAAGACGTCATCCCGGACGCGGCATCGCCGCGATCCGGGATCGGGTTTGCCTGTCAGGCGGGCCAATCGCCCGCGATATCCTTTGCCGGCCGGATCGTCGCCCCGGCGAATTCCAGTGCCGCCATCAGCGCCGCCTGCACGCTCGCCGCCGGCACCTCGGTTCCATTGAAGGCGAGATCGCGCGTCGCCGCCGCATCATGCGCCAGCGTGACGCCGTAGCCGAGATCGAGCGCGGCCCGCGTGGCGGCGTCGACGCACATATGGCTCATGGCACCGGCGACGACGAGCGAGCCGACGCCTTTGCTCTTCAGCAATTCGTCAAGGCCGGTGTCGAGGAAGGAATTCACATTATGCTTGACCACCACAGGCTCGTCGGCGCGTGGCGCCACGGCCGGGTGGATGTGCGCGCCCTCAGTCCCCTTGCCGAAGAAGCCCGCATCGACCTCCTCCGCCTCGTGGCGCACATGCACGACGGGCAGCCCCTCCTCGCGCGCCGCGCGAAGCAGCTCCGCGGCCGCATCCGCCGCCGCTTCGATGCCGACCAAGGGGTACTTCCCGCCGGGGAAATAGTCGTTCTGGATGTCGATGAGGAGAAGAGCGGTCCTGGCCATGGTTCTCTCCGGATCAGCGGAATGGATATCGATCGAACAGGAAGGCACGAGGCGCGGCCAGTCCGCACGATAGCGTAAACGCCCTCAGCCGGCGCCCGCCAGCTCCAGCCACTCGTCCTCGGTGAGCACCGAAACGCCGAGCTCGCGGGCCTTGGCGAGCTTGGAGCCGGCATCGGCGCCGGCCACGACATAGTCGGTCTTCTTCGACACCGAGCCCGCCACCTTGGCCCCGAGCCGCTCGGCCATGGCCTTGGCCTCGTCGCGGGTCATCTTCTCCAGCGCGCCGGTGAACACCACCGTCTTGCCGGCAACCGCGCCACCACCCGCCACCGCTTCCATCGGCTCGGGCGTGACTTCCTTCAACAGCGCGTCGAGCGCCGCCTCGTTGTTCGGCTCGTGGAAGAAGTCGACCACCGCCTCGGCGACCACGGCGCCGATGCCCTCGATGGCGTTCATCTCCGCCCAGGCCTCGTTGCCCTTAGGGTATGCCTCGCCCGGCATCTCGGCGGCGAGCGCCGCCTCGCGCAGCGCCTCGATGGTCGGGTAATGGCGCATCAGCCGCTTGGCGTTGGTCTCGCCGATATGGCGGATACCGAGGGCATAGAGGAAGCGGTTCACCGGCACCTTGCGCCGCGCCGCGATGGCGGCGAACAGGTTCTTGGCCGATGTCTCGCCCCAGCCGTCGCGATTCTTGAGGCGGGTCAGCGAGTCGGGCGCGGAATCGCGCGCCTCCAGCGTGAAGATGTCCGCCGGCTGCTTCACCAGCCCCCAGTCGAAGAAGGCTTGCACCTGCTTCTCGCCCAGCCCCTCTATGTCGAAGGCGTCGCGCGAGACGAAGTGGCGGATGCGCTCCACGGCCTGCGCCGGACAGATGAGCCCACCGGTGCAGCGGCGTACCGCCTCGCCATCCTCGCGCACCGCATGCGAGCCGCAGGCCGGGCAGATCGTCGGAAACTGGTAGGGCTTCGCATCCTTCGGCCGGCGCTCCAGCTCCACCGACACCACTTGCGGGATGACGTCGCCGGCGCGCTGGATGACCACCCAGTCGCCCTCGCGTATATCGACCGGCTCGTCGTTGAAGGTGCCACGGATCGGCAGTCCATCGCCGCCAATGCCCTTGATGTAGTCCTCATTGTGCAGCGAGGCGTTGGACACCACGACGCCGCCGACCGTGATCGGCGTCAGCTTGGCGACAGGAGTAAGCGCGCCGGTACGCCCGACCTGGATCTCGATGCGCTCGAGCTGCGTGATCGCGCGCTGCGCCGGGAATTTGTGTGCGAGCGCCCAACGCGGCGAGCGCGAGACGAAGCCGAGCCGCTGCTGCAAGGCGAGGCTGTCGACCTTGTAGACCACGCCGTCAATGTCGTAGCCGAGCGAGGCGCGCTGCTCCTCGATGGCGTGGTAATGCGCCAGCAACTCCTGCGCAGAGCGGCAGAGCACGGTGAGCGGATTGGTCGGCAGGCCCCAGCGTGAGAACGCCTCGATGACGCCGAACTGCGTATCGGAAGGCAGCGCGCCATCCGCCACCTCGCCCCAGGCATAGGCGAAGAAGCGCAGCGGCCGGCTTGCGGTGATCTTCGGATCGAGCTGGCGCAGGCTGCCCGCCGCCGCGTTGCGCGGATTGGCGAAGAGCGGCTTGCCTGACGCCGATTGCCGCTCGTTGATCGCGGCGAAGTCGGCATGACCCATATAGACCTCGCCGCGTACCTCGAAGATGCCGGGCACGTCGTTGCCCTTCAGCCGCTCGGGGATTTCGCCGATGGTGCGCACATTGTTGGTGACGTCCTCGCCCTCGAAGCCGTCGCCGCGCGTCGCCGCCTGCACGAACTGCCCGTTCTCGTAGCGCAGCGAGCAGGACAGGCCATCGATCTTCGGCTCGGCGGTGAAGGCGACCTCGGCGTCGGCGGAAAGCCCGAGGAAGCGCCGCACGCGGGCGACGAATTCCTCCACCTCCTCGTCGGCGAAGGCGTTGCCGAGCGAGAGCATCGGCACGCGGTGGCGCACCTTGGCGAATTTCGACGAAGGCGCCGCGCCGACCTTCTCGGACAGGCTGTCGATGCCCTTGAGCTCGGGGAACTGTGCCTCGATCGCCTCGTAGCGCCGGCGCAACGCGTCGTAGTCCGCGTCGGAGACGCTCGGCGCGTCGTCCTGGTAGTAGCGCCGGTCGTGCCCGGCGATCTCGTCGCCGAGGCGGGCATGTTCCTTGGCCGCCTCGTCGGCGGTCAGCTTCTCGACGTCGATGTCCGGGGTGCGCGCGCTCATGCGGCCTATCTAGCGGATTCGGCGCTTTTCAGCAGCCGTTCGGCCGCCGCCCGCGCTTCCGACGTCACCTCGGCGCCGGAGAGCATCCGGGCGATCTCCTCGCGGCGATGGTCGGGCGCGAGCGAGGCGACGCGGGTCGCCACCCGGTCGAGATCAGCCACCGCCTCCTTGGCGATGCGGAAATGATTCTCGGCCCGCGCTGCCACCTGCGGCGCATGCGTCACCGCCACCACCTGCACCCGGCCGCCGAGCCGGGCGAGGCGCGCGCCGATGGCGTCCGCCACCGCGCCGCCGACACCGGTATCGATCTCGTCGAAGACCAGCGTCGGCGCCGAGCCACGATCGGCCAGCACCACCTTCAGCGCCAGCAGGAAGCGGGCAAGCTCGCCGCCGGAGGCCACCTTCATCATCGGCCCGGCGCGTGTGCCCGGATTGGTCTGGACCCAGAACTCGATGCGGTCATAGCCGTCGGCCTGCGCCTCTGCCTCGTCCGACTGCACCTCGGTGATGAAGCGCGCCCGCTCCAGCTTGAGCGGCGGCAACTCGGCATTCACCGCCTCGTCGAGCGCGGCCGCGGTGGCGCGGCGCTTCTCCGAGAGGTCGCGCGCCGCGTGGCGATAGGCGACCTCGGCCTCGGCTGCGCGAGCCTCAAGCTGCTTAAGCGTCTCCGCGCCATGGTCGAGCGCGTCGAGCTTGTCGGCAAAGCGTGCGGCGACGGCCGGCAGGTCGTCCACCCTGCAAGCGAACTTGCGCCCGGCCGCACGCAACGCGAACAGCCGCTCCTCGATGCGCTCCAGCTCGCGCGGGTCGAAATCTGCCTCGCGCAGCGCGGCATCGAGATGGGCGCGGGCGAGTTCCAGCGCGTTCAGCGCCGCGTCGATCGCCTCCACAGCCGGGCGCACGAGCGATTCGACCTCGCCGGCCCGCCGCTCCAGCCGGCGCACGGCAGCGGCGAGGCCCGGGATCGGCGAGTTGGCGCCACCCACCGCATCCTGCGCGTCGGTGAGGTCAGTGGCGATCTTCTCGAAGCGCATCATCTGCGTGCGCCGCTCCGCGAGGCGCTCCTCTTCACCCGCCTCGGGCGAAAGGGCGGTCAGCTCCTCCACCGCATGGCGGATGAAATCGGCCTCCTTCGCGGCCTCGTCGAGCCGTGCCTTCTCCTCGGCCGCCTCGGCGCGGGCCGCGCGCCAGCTGCGCCAGAGCAGGCCGACTTCCTCCGCGCGCTCGACGAGCCCGCCATACGCGTCGAGCAGGGCGCGGTGCGAAGAAGGGTCGACCAGCGCCCGGTCGTCGTGCTGGCCGTGGATCTCGACCAGCCGCCGGCCGAGATTGCGCAGCATCTGCGCGCTCACCGACTGGTCGTTGACGAAGGCGCGGGTGCGCCCGTCGGCATGCTGCACGCGGCGCAGCACCAGCGCGCCGTCATCGTCGATGCCGGCTTCAGCAAGGACGGCCCGCGCGGGATGATCGGCGGCGAGATCGAACTCGGCCGTCACCTGCCCCTGCCCCACGCCCTGGCGCACCAGGGCGCCATCGCCGCGCCCGCCGAGCGCCAGCGTGAAGGCGTCGAGCAGGATCGACTTGCCGGCACCGGTCTCGCCGGTCAGCACGGTGAGGCCGGGCTGGAAGGAAAGGTCGAGCCGCTCGATGAGCACGATATCCCTGATCGACAGGGCGACCAGCATGCGTGAGGCTCCACAACGAATCCGCGGGACGGCAGACGCGCCTTTCTAGCAGGTCACAGGCCGGCGCGCACCCGGCGTTCCTCTTATGTTCGCACAAGTTCGGCGCGGGGCAAGCCCCCGCGCGTTCCTTCAGCCGAGGCCGAAACCCTTGAAGGCCTTGGCGATCCAGGACTGCTCGTTCATCTGCGGGTTCACGCCGCGCGACTGCACGAGCTTGTAGGCGTCCTTGTACCAGGTGCTGTCGGGGAAATTGTAGCCGAGCACGGCGGCCGAGGTTTGCGCCTCGCCGACCACGCCGAGCGCCATATAGGCCTCGGTCAGGCGGTAGAGCGCCTCCTCGACATGGCGGGTCGTCTGGTAGCGCGTGACCACTACCTTGAAGCGGTTGATCGCGCCGGCATAGTTGCGCTGGTCGAGATAGTAGCGCCCGATCATCATTTCCTTGCCGGCGAGCTGGTCGCGGGCGACTTCGAGCTTCTTCTTGGCGCTGACCGCATATTCCGTGTTGGGAAATTTGCGCACCACCTCGTCGAGCGCTTCCATGGCTCGCTCGGTGCGCGCCTGGTCGCGGGAGATGTCGGGGATCTGGTCGAAATAGGAGGCGGCGATCAGGTACTGCGCATAGGCCGCATCGGCGGAGCCAGGGTGCAGCGCCAGATAACGCCGCGCCGCGCTGATGCTCTCGTCGTAATTGGCCTGCGCGTAGTTGATGTAGGCGATCATCAGGACCGCCTTGCGCGCCCATTCCGAATAGGGGTGCTGGCGGTCGACGTCCTCGAAGCGCTTGATCGCCTCGGCATATTCATCCTTCGCCATGAGGGTCAGGCCCTCATTGTAGCGCTGCTCGGCCGGCACGTCGGGATAGACCTTGGCCTCGGTGCTGGTGTCGAACCAGCTGGCGCAGCCACCGAGCGAGGCGCCCAGCATGACCAGCCCGGCGAGCCGCAACGCGACGGCACCAGCCGCCCAGCCGCCGCGCATGGCGCCGGTGCGGGCGGTCAGGGTCGCGTCACCGGAACGGCGCCGGTCGAGGGTGAGAAGACGCATCACAAAATCGATCCCGATCTGGTCGTTAGCCGCCGCGCATGATGCGCCCAGAATGCTTGCTCAGGCGCTAAGGCGCCTTTCCGACCGGATTATGGCGCCTTGGGATGCCAAGGGCAAAGAGCGGAAGGCAGGTGTAACGAAGCCTTCACCCTGTTGCACGAATGACGCGACCGGGGAACCGGGAATTGCCGGCTCAGAGTTCCGGCGCGTAGGCCGGGACGGCGACAGTGACCAGGCCAGCATTGCTGGAGACGCTGCGGCGGGCGGGGATGCGCGCCTCGACGATCTCGTAGGCCGAGCGGTCGGAGAGCAGCGCGTCGACCACGGCGAAGTTCAGCTTGTGGCCGCCGCGATAGGAGCGGTAGCGCGCCATCAGCGGCAGGCCGCCGATCGCAAGGTCACCGATCGCGTCCAGAGCCTTGTGGCGGACGAACTCGTCCGAATAGCGCAGGCCCGTCGTGTTGACGATGCCGTCCTCGCCCAGGCAGATCGTGTTATCGAGCGAGGCGCCGAGCGCATAGCCGGCCTGCCAGAGACGCTCGACATCGCTGACGAAGCCAAAGGTGCGGGCCGCGGCGAGTTCCTTGCGGAACACACCGGGCGACATGGTGGCAGCAAAGCGCTGGCGGCCAATGGCGGCATGGGCGAAGTCGATCTCGACCTCGAGCCGGAAGCCGAAATCATAAGGGGAAAGCTCGCCGAAGCCGGTCTCGGTCTCGACCCGCACGGTCTTGAGCACGCGCAGGTAACGGCGGGCGCGATTCGTCTCGACGACGCCGGCCTCGTCCACGGCAGCGACGAACTCGTCGGCGCTGCCGTCGAGGATCGGCACTTCCGGGCCGTCGATCTCGACATACGCATTGTCGACGCCGAGGCCGGAGAAGCAGGCGAGCAGATGCTCGACGGTGGAAACGGCCGGGCCGCTGGAATCACGCAGCACAGTGGCGAGGTCGCTGCCACGCACGGCGCCGCGGCAGGCGCGCACGGACTGGGCCGAATCGATGCGGTGGAAAACGATGCCGGTGTCGGCCTCGGCGGGAGCGATGCTCAACCGCGCACGTTTGCCGGAATGCACGCCGACGCCGGAAAGCGTCACGCAGTCGCCAAGAGTGGTCTGCCGTACAGCGTTCATTCAGACCCAAGAAGCGGACGCAGGAGGCGATCCGCTTTCCCCATTCCCCATAACCAACAAAATCCACCGCCATTTGAAGGAGCGCGGAACAGGATCCGTGCCGGCGGCTTATCGTTGGCTGGCAAGATAACGGCGCCGTGAGTCCGCGCCAAATCACGCTTGCTTACCGTCTGTTACCGTTACTACGCTGACGCAAAATCCTAAAAAATCGTTTAATACCAACGCAATGCGCCCGGGCCTCACGACCCGGGCGCTGCGCTGCATGATACGGTCTGTAACAGGGCGGCGGAACCTCCTCCGCCCTGTTGCGCGACTCGGGCCTCAGCCCTGCCGGCGCAGGAAGGCCGGGATGTCGAGGTGGTCGTCCTCGGCCGGACGCGCGACCCGCGCCTCGCCCGGGCGCTGGGCCGGACGCTTGGCGTACTCGGAGGGCTCAGGACGCATATCGGCCAGCGGACGCGGCTCGGCGTAGCCCTGCGGCTGAGCGTAGCCCTGGGGCTGGGCCTGCGGCGCGCGACGCACCATCGGGCGCATCTCGGCCGGCGGGTCGGCTTCTTCCTCGTCCTGATGGCGGCCGAGGCCGACATTGGCGAGGCGCTGGAGCAAGGTCATCCGCTTCTTCTCGGCGTGCTGATGGTCCGGCACCTCACCGCGGGCGGCGCGGATCTGGTTCTGTGCCGGCAGCGGCAGCTCGTCCACACGCGGCATGCGCGGCGAGGGACGCTCCGCATGCGGCGGGATGAACGGCTCGATCGAGTGCTCCTCATAGGCCGCCTCGTTCACCGGGGCCGGTTCCGGCTCGGCATAGAGGGCAGGCTTGGGGGCCAGCTGGCGGATGGTGACGTCATCGATGGCCGCCGGCGCATAGGCCGCCTCGCCGCCATAGACGTGGTCGTTCTCGGCCGGGCCGGCGAAGCTCGGCTCCGGCGCATAGGCCGACTCCGGCTCGTCGAGCGCGGAGGCGACCGAGCGCAGAGCCGCCTCGCGGCGCGCCTCGACCGCCGCGCGGCCGGCGTTGGAGACGCGGCGCCCGCCGACATCCGGCAAACCGTTTAGGCTGTGCGGGATCTGCTCGGGGATCACCGCCGGGTCGATGCCGGTGGCGACGACGGACACGCGGATCAGGCCCTCCAGCGTCTCGTCGAAGGTGGCGCCGAGGATGATGTTGGCGTCCGGATCGACTTCCTCGCGGATGCGGGTCGCCGCCTCGTCCACCTCGAACAGGGTGAGGTCCTTGCCGCCGGTGATCGAGATCAGCAGGCCGCGGGCGCCGCGCATCGACACCTCGTCGAGCAGCGGATTGGCGATCGCCGCTTCCGCCGCGTGCCGGGCACGCTGCTCGCCGGAGGCCTCGCCCGTGCCCATCATCGCCTTGCCCATCTCGCGCATCACGGCGCGGACGTCGGCGAAGTCGAGGTTGATGAGGCCTTCCTTCACCATCAGGTCGGTGATGCAGGCGACGCCCGAATAGAGCACCTGGTCCGCCATGGCGAAGGCGTCGGCGAAGGTCGTGCGCTCGTTGGCCACCCGGAACAGGTTCTGGTTCGGGATGACGATGAGCGTGTCGACGCCCTTCTGCAGCTCGGCGATGCCCATCTCGCCGATGCGCATGCGGCGCTGGCCTTCGAAGTGGAAGGGCTTGGTCACCACGCCGACGGTCAGGATACCGAGCTCGCGGGCGGCGCGGGCGATGACCGGGGCGGCGCCGGTGCCGGTGCCACCGCCCATGCCGGCGGTGATGAACACCATGTGCGCGCCGGCGAGGTGATCGCGGATCTCGTCCAGCGCCTCTTCGGCGGCGGCGCGGCCGACTTCCGGCTGCGAGCCGGCGCCAAGGCCCTCCGTCACGGCGACGCCCATCTGGATGATGCGCTCGGCCTTGGACAGGGTCAGCGCCTGCGCGTCCGTGTTGGCGACGACGAAGTCGACGCCCGACAGGCCGGCGGTGATCATGTTGTTGACTGCGTTGCTGCCCGCGCCACCGACGCCGAACACGGTGATCCGGGGACGCAGCTCGCGGATGTCAGGTACCTGGAGGTTGATCGTCATTTCATTGTCCCCTAACGCCGGCGGGCACGAGGCCCGTCACGATCACTTTGGTGCCGGTTCCGCCGGCGCGGGTTGGATGGAACACGTCAGAAGGCCTCCCTCAGCCAGTGTCCGACGCGCGAGAAGTAGCCCCCTCCCTCCGCATGGGAGAGCCGCCGGCGACGGGCCTCGAAATGCTCGAGGCCGGCGACCTGCGGGTAGACGAGAAGCCCGGTGGCGACGGCGAAAGGTGCGCCGCGCGCCGCCTCCGGCAACTTGGAGATGCCCAGCGGGCGGCCGATGCGCACCTGCGGGCCCAGTATCTTGCCGACCAGCTCGGCGAGGCCGGTGAGCTGCGCCGCACCGCCGGTGAGCACGATGCGCCGGCCGGCGCCGGCGGCATGGCCGGAGGCGACCAGCCGGTCGCGTACCAATTCGACGATCTCCTCCACGCGCGGGCGGACGATGCGTACCAGCCGCGCCTTCGGGATCGCCCGCGGCAGGTCGTGGTGATCGTCGGAGATCGCCGGGACGGTGAGCATCTCGCGCTCGTCGGCGCTCATCGCCATGACGCCGCCATGCAGGCTCTTCAGCCGCTCGGCGTCGGCGAGGCGGGTGGACAGGCCGCGCGCCACGTCGTTGGTCACATGCTGGCCGCCGAGCGCAACGCCGTCGACATGAACGCAATGGCCGTTCTCGACCACCGCGACGGTGGTGGTGCCGGCGCCGAAGTCGATCAGCGTCACGCCGAGCTCGGCCTCGTCATCGGCAAGCGTGGAGAGCGCGGCGGCATAGGGCGCGGCCACCATCGCCTCGACGCCGAGATGGCAGCGCTCGATGCACAGCAAGAGGTTGCGCACCGCGGCGGCCTCGGCGGTGATCACATGCAGGTCGACGCCGAGCCGGCGCCCCAGCATGCCGCGCGGCTCGCCGATGCCGCCGACGCCGTCGATCGCATAGCCGACCGGCAAGGCGTGCAGGATGGTGCGGTCGTGGCCGACCGCGAAGGTCGAGGCGGCGTCGAGCACGCGGCGGATGTCACCCTCGGCGACCGCCGGCTCGGGCAGGTCGACCTCGGCGGCGAAATGCTCGGAGGAGAGCCGGCCGCCGGCCAGCGACACCACGACGGAGGCGATCTGCGCGCCCGCCATGCGCTCGGCGGCATCGACCGCGCGGCGGATGGCGTGCTCGGCGCGCTCCATGTCGATGACGGTGCCGCCCTTGATGCCGTGGGCGCTCGTGTGGCCGACGCCGAGCACGTCCACCGAATGGGTACGCCGGCGCAGGCTGGACGAGGCGTCACGCGGCTTCAGCCGGGCGATCATGCAGACGATCTTGGAGGTGCCGACCTCCAGCACGCCGACCACGCCGGTGCGGCGCGGCGCCAGCGGGCGCATCTTCGGGGCGATCTCGAAGGGAGCGCGGGGCCTCATGTGTTGCCCCCCTTCTTGGCCTTGGCCTTCACCTTGTCGTCTTCCTGGCGGGCCGCATAGGCGGCGTCCGAGAGGCGGACCGACACGCGGTCGGTGAGGCGAAGATCGACGATGGTGATGTCGCGGGTGAGCAGGGACTTCTCCTGGTCGAGGACGGCAAGCTGCTGCAGGGAATCGATCAGGCCGTGCTCGGGCAGGCGCACGTCGATGCCGTTGCGCATCTTCAGCGTCCAGCGGCGGTCGGCGACGCGGATGGCGGCGCGCACCTTGTCGCGCACGCCCGGCACGAGGCTGAGCGCCTCGACGATCTCGACCACGTTCTTCTCGGCACCGTCGCCGACCACGATGGGCAGGCGGATGTAGCGCGGGTCGTCGGAATAGGGGGCGATGATCGTGCCATCGCGGGCGATGACGTTGATCTTGCCGTCCTTCTGCCAGAGCGCGAAGCCCTCGCGCTCGACGACCTGGATGTCGAGCCGGTCGGGATAGAGCTTCTGCACCGTGGCGCGCTTGATCCAGGCGAGCTCCTCGAGCCGCATGCGCGCACCCTCGGCATCGAGGAAGAGCAGCGAGGAGGTCGGCTTCACGCCTGCGGTGGCGAGGATGTCGCCCGGGGTGACGTGATTCTGGCCGGAGAGATTCACATTGGCAATGCGGAAGCCGGCGATGTTGGCGCCGGCATCGCCCACGTCGCGCATCGTCTCGATGGCGGCGGGCATGTGACCGCCGCGCTCCAGCCCGTAGATGCCGGTGGCGGCGAAGAGCAGCGCGGTCAGCCAGGTGCCGGCGCCGGCGCTCAGGGCGCGGGAGGCGGAAAGGCCGACGAGGAAGCGCCGGCCGCCGATGATGGTGCGATCGAACAGGCGGGTGCGGCCAGGAGCCGACGCCGCGGCGGACGCCGGCGGCGGCGTTGCTGCGGGACGCATGCCCGCCCGCTCACGCGTTCCGCGCGGCGAATCACCTGTGGCCGCGCCGGCTCGCTTGCCCGCAGGCGTCGGCCTGGGGGTCAGCGGTCGAGCGAAGCGTCCTCCACCATCCATCGTACAAGCTCACCGAACGAATGGCCCGCATGGGCTGCCAGTTCGGGCACAAGCGACAACTCGGTCATTCCGGGCTGGGTGTTAACTTCCAGACAAACCAGACCGGATTCGTCCCCGGTCCGATCGTCGTATCGGAAGTCCGACCTACTGATGCCCCGACAGCCGAGCGCGCGATGCGCCTTAACCGCTAACATCCGCACCTTTTGGTAAACATTCGGTAAAATTCGGGCCGGGAGAATGTGAACGGAACCGCCGGGAGTGTATTTTGCCTCGTAATCATAGAACCTTAGGTCGGACTGGATTTCGATGACGCCGAGCGCCTCGTCGCCCATCACGGCGCAGGTAAGCTCCAGTCCGGGGATGTAACGCTCGGCCAAAAGCAAATCACCGTGCGGCCAATCGGGCCGGTGCAGCTCCTGCGGCGGATGCTCCTGGTCCTCCTTGATGATGAACACGCCGACCGAGGAGCCTTCCGAGACCGGCTTGAGCACGTAAGGACGTGGCAGCACATGTCCGCGCGCCGCCTCGGCCCGCGTCACCACCCGGCCCTCCGGCACGGGAACGTCGCTGGCGGCGAGGATGATCTTGGCCTGCGCCTTGTCCATGGCGAGCGCCGAGGCGAGCACGCCGGAATGCGTGTAGGGGACCTGCAGGAACTCCAGCACGCCCTGGATGGTGCCGTCCTCGCCATAGGGCCCGTGCAGAGCGTTCAGCGCCACGTCGGGCTTCAGCTCGGTGAGCACCTGGGCGATGTCGCGCCCGACATCCACGCGCGTCACGCGGTAGCCGACGCTCTCGGCGGCCTTGGCGCAGGCCTCGCCCGACCATAGCGACACCTGCCGCTCCGACGACCAGCCGCCCATGAGGACGGCGACATGCTTCGACATGGTCTTCTCCTTGCCCCTGGGCGGGGATCGTCTCAGGCGGGAATGCCGATCCGCTTGATCTCCCACTCCAGCTCGACGCCGGACTGGGCCTTCACGCTCCGGCGGACTTCCTCGCCCAGCCCTTCGATATCGGCAGCGGTGGCACTGCCGGTGTTGATCAAGAAATTGCAGTGCATCTCAGACACTTGCGCGGCACCGACGGTCAGGCCTCGGCAGCCGGCTGCGTCGATCAGCTGCCAGGCCTTGTGACCGGGCGGATTCTTGAAAGTGGAGCCGCCGGTCTTCTCGCGGATCGGCTGCGACGCCTCGCGCGCCTCGGTGATTCGGTCCATCTCGGCGAGGATCGTCGCGCTATCTCCGGGACGGCCCTGATAGAGCGCGCTGGTGAAGATGACATCCGTCGGAGCGCCGGAATGGCGGTAGCTGAAGCTGAAATCCCCGTTTGAAAACAATCGGATATTGCCCGCCCGGTCGACCGCCCGCGCCTCGATCAGGCAATCCTTGGTCTCGCCGCCATGGGCGCCGGCATTCATGCGCAGCGCCCCGCCGATGCCGCCGGGAATGCCGCGATAGAAGGCCAATCCGTCGATGCCGGCATCGGCTGCCGCACGCGCTGCCTTCACGTCGGGAACGGCTGCCCCCACGCGCAGCTTGCAGCCATCCTCGACCTTGATCTCGCTGAAGCCGCGCCCGAGCCGGATCACCACCCCCGGCACGCCGCCGTCGCGCACGATGAGGTTGGAGCCGAGTCCCACCACCATGACCGGGATCTCGGCCGGCAGGTTCTTGAGGAAATAGGCGAGGTCGTCCTCGTCCGCCGGCGTGAACAGCACCTGCGCCGGCCCGCCGACGCGGAACCAGGTCAGCTCCGCCAGCGACTGGTTGGCGATCATCCGCCCGCGCAGCTCCGGCATGCGGGCAGAAAGCTCGGCCGTGATGTCGGGGAAGGTCACGCCGCCGCTCCCGCCGCCAGCTGCTCCGGCAGGGCGTAGGCCCACTGGCTGATGCTGCCGGCGCCGAGGCAGACGACATAATCCTCGGGCTTGGCGAAGGTCTTGACGATCCCCGCCAGCGCGTCCGGTCCCGGCAGCGCCACCACCGAGCGGTGGCCGCGAGCGCGCAGCGCTTCGACCAGATGGTCACGGTCGATGCCGGGGATCGGCGCCTCGCCGGCCGGGTAGACGTCGGCGACGATGACATGGTCGGCGTCGTTGAAGCAGGTGGCGAACTGGTCGAACAGCGATTGCAGCCGCGTATAACGGTGCGGCTGGACGACGGCGATCACCTGCCCCTCGGTGGAGGCGCGGGCGGCACGCAGCACGGCGGCGATCTCCACCGGGTGGTGGCCGTAATCGTCGAAGATGGTGACACCGTTCACCTCGCCGGTGCGGGTGAAGCGCCGCTTCACCCCGCCGAAGCCAGCGAGCGCGGAGCGGATCTGCTCGTCGCTGGCACCGAGCTCATGCGCCACCGCGATGGCAGCGGTGGCGTTGAGCGCGTTGTGCCGGCCGGGCATGGGCAGCACGAGGTCGCGCAATTCGTGGCGCACATCACCGTTGCGCCCGCGGAACAGCACGTTGAAACGGCAGACGCCGCCGCGCAGGTCTAGGTCGACGAGGCGCACATCGGCCTGCGGGTTCTCGCCATAGGTGATGACGCGGCGGTCCTCGACCCGGCCGACGAGGTCCTGCACCACCGGATGGTCGGTGCACATCACCGCGAAGCCATAGAAGGGCAGGTTGTCGATGAAGGAACGAAACGCCGCCTGCACCGCGTCAAAGGTCTTGAAGTGGTCGAGGTGCTCGGGGTCGATATTGGTGACGATCGCCACCTCGACCGGCAGCTTCAGGAAGGTGCCGTCGCTCTCGTCCGCTTCCACCACCATCCATTCGCCGTCGCCGAGGCGCGCATTGGTGCCGTAGGCGTTGATGATGCCGCCATTGATCACGGTCGGGTCGAAGCCGCCGGCGTCGAGCAGGGTCGCCACCAGTGACGTCGTGGTGGTCTTGCCATGGGTGCCGGCGATGGCGACGCAGCTCTTCAGCCGCATCAACTCGGCCAGCATCTCGGCGCGGCGCACCACCGGCAGGCGCTTGGCTCGGGCGGCGACGAGCTCGGGATTGTCGCGCCTGATGGCGGAGGAGACCACCAGCACCGCCGCGCCGTCGATGTTGCCGGCAGCGTGGCCGATATGGACCTTGATGCCCTTCTCCGTGAGGCGCTTGACGTTGGCGCTCTCGGAAACGTCGGAGCCCTGCACCGTGTAGCCGAGATTGTGCAGCACCTCGGCGATGCCGCTCATGCCGATGCCGCCGATGCCGACGAAGTGGATGGGGCCGAGTGAGAGCGGGAGCTTCATGCGATCTTCCTTCGGCCGGCACGCAGGAGATGCGCCGGCGCAACTTCCGGGCGCGCAGCAATAGACGAGCGGGTCCCGCACGTCATCCCGCCTATGGTACCCGGCCTAAACATCGATTTTGGCAATTCGAATGACGAGGTCGGCCAGCCGCTCGGCGGCGTCGGCGCGGCCCATGCGGCGGGCGTCCTCGGCCATGGTGGCAAGCTGGCCGGGATCGCCGGCATAGCGCGCGACGAGCTCGGCGAAGCGCTCGGGGGTGAAATGGCTCTGCGGCATCAGCACCGCGCCGCCGCCGCTCGCCAGCGCGGTGGCGTTGGCGAGCTGGTCCTGGTCGATGGCGCCGGGCAGCGGCACCAGGATGGACGGACGGCCGATCACGCCGAGCTCGGCCACCGTCATGGCGCCGGAGCGGGCGATGACGAGATGCGCCCTCGCCATACGGGCCGGCAGGTCGGAGAAGAACGGCGCCAGCTCGGCGGAAACGCCGAGGCGGGCATAGGTGGCGCGCACCTCGTCGATGTCCTCGGGCCGCGCCTGCTGCACGATATGGAGCCGCGCGCGCAGCGCCGGATCGAGCGCCTCGACGCCCGGAGGGACGATCTCGCTCATCACCCGCGCGCCCTGGCTGCCGCCGAAGACCAGCAGATCGAGGCGCCCGCCGGGCTCAGGCGAGACGAAGGGAATGGTGGCCGCCTCGATCACCGCCGGGCGCACCGGATTGCCGGTATGGTGCGCCTTGGCGGCGAGCGCCGGGTCCTTGGCGCAGATGTCGGGATAGCCGGTGGCGATGGCGGTCACGCGCGGCGCCAGCAGGGCGTTCGCACGCCCCAGCACCGCATTGGCCTCGTGGATCAGCGTCGGAAAGCCGGCGAATTTCGCGGCGATCACCGGCGGCACGGTCGGGTAGCCGCCGAAGCCGACCACCGCGGCGGGCTTGAGCGAGCGCATCAGCCGGTAGCCGCGGATCATACCTGAGCCGAGGGTCAGCGCGGTCTTCACCAGCGCGACGGGCGAGCGCCCGCGCACCGTCTCGGCCGGCAGCACATGCAGCCGGCGCGCCGGGAAGTCCCCGGCATAGCGGGCGGCGCGCGCATCGGTGGCGAGGTCGACCTCGATGCCGCGCCGCGCCAGCACGCCGGCCAGCGCCTCGGCGGGAAACAGATGGCCGCCGGTTCCCCCGGCGGCCAGCACGACCAGCGGCTTGTCGGCCCGGCTCATCGTCGCCTCACGCCGGATTCGGCAGAGGCGCGCCGAGCCGCGTGCCCAGCCGCTCCAGCTCGGCCAGCGTCGCGGTGCGCGGGCGGCGGCGGGTCAGCGCCAGCAGTATGCCCATGCCATAGGCCAGCGAGAGCAGCGAGGAGCCGCCATAGGAGACGAAGGGCAGCGTCATGCCCTTGGCCGGCATCATGTGCAGATTGACCATCATGTTGATGGCCGACTGCAGGCCGAACAGGATGGCGAGGCCCGCCGTGGCGAAGCGCACGAAGGGGTCCTCGTCATGCATGGCGCGGTTGAGCGCGCGCAGCACAATGAAGGCGAACAGGCCGGCGATCATCATGCACAGCACGGCGCCGAACTCCTCGCCGGCGACGGCGAAGATGAAGTCGGTGTGCCCGTCCGGCAGCAGCTTCTTGAAGCTGCCCTCGCCCGGCCCCTGCCCCAGCCAGCCGCCATTGAGGAAGGAGTTGATCGACAGGTCGATCTGGTAGGTGTCGCCGGAATCCGGGTCGAGGAAGCGGTCGATGCGCTTCGTCACGTGCGGCACCGTCATATAGGCGAGGTAGAGCCCTGCCGCGCCGATGCCGCCCAGGCCCACCACCCAGATGATGCGCAGCCCGGCGAGAAAG
Source organism: Ancylobacter novellus DSM 506 (assembly GCF_000092925.1). Classification (NCBI taxonomy): domain Bacteria; kingdom Pseudomonadati; phylum Pseudomonadota; class Alphaproteobacteria; order Hyphomicrobiales; family Xanthobacteraceae; genus Ancylobacter; species Ancylobacter novellus. The sequence goes on from NC_014217.1 coordinate 3,287,596, forward strand.
AACAGGCTGCCCCATACCAGCGAGACCAGCATGGTCTGGCCGAAGTCCGGCTGCATCACCAGCGGCGTCACCACGGCGCCGAGCAGGCCGATGGCGAGGAACTGGCCCGGCATTTCCGGTCGCCGCACGCTCTCGGAGAACAGCCAGGCGGCGATGATGACGAAGCTGGGCTTGAGGAACTCCGAGGGCTGCACGGTGATGCTGGCCACGGTGAGCCAGCGCCGGGCGCCCTTCACTTCCGGGCCGATGACCAGCGTCGCGCAGACGAGGCCGAGGAAGAGGATGAACAAGACCAGCGCCAGCCGGCGGATGTTGCGCGGGGAGAGGAAGGAAGTGGCGATCAGCACGATCAGCGCCGGCACCAGGAACATCACCTGCCGGTTCACGAAATGGAATGGATCGGCGATGCCGAGCCGTGCCGCCACCGGCGGGCTGGCGGCGAGCGCCAGCACGATGCCGATGATCATCAGGGCGGCCAGGGCGCCGAGCAGCAGCCGGTCGATGGTCCACCACCACTCGCCGACGACGGTCCGTTCGGCACGCGAAATCATCTACGCCACTCCGGGGATACGCTGGGGCCGGAGTATCGAACGGTTAAGGTTGACGGGGGCTTAATGAAGGGCGGTCCGTCGGCCTCCAACCACAGACGTCATCCCGGCCGGAGGCGTAGCCGGAGAGCCGGGATCGCCTCCCGGAAAAACACGCGATCCCGGATCGGCCTTTCGGCCGTCCGGGATGACGGATTCAGGAAACACGCCGTCATGGCCGGGCTTGGCCCGGCCATCCACGACTTCGTGCCGTCGCGCCGAGGCCAAGACGTGGATGCCCGGCACGAGGCCGGGCATGACGTTGCTTGGGTGAAAACGCTCAATGCGACTTGTACTCGCTCGTGCCCTTGGAGAGCGCGAACTCCTCCTCCGGCGACAGCACCAGCTTGTGGCGGCCCTTGAGCGCGAAATAGACGATGCCAAGCGCAAACCAGATGGCGACGCCGATCACGCCGGCCCGGTAGACCGGGTCGGAGAGCTGGAAGAACAGCGTCACCACCGCGATGATCACGGTCAGCGCCGCGCCGAGAACCCCGAACGGGCTCTTGTAGGGCCGCTCGATATGCGGGGCGTTCTTGCGCAGCAGGATGAAGGACAAAGCCTGCATCACATAGGACAGCATGGCGCCGAACACCGCCATGTTGAGCAGCGTGCCGCCGATCACCAGCGCGCCCTGCTCGGCGCCGACGCTGAACCAGATCGCCAGCATCAGCACCAGCGCCACCACCGCGCCCACCAGCATGGCGAGGTGCGGGGTCTTCCGGGTGCCGTGGGTGATCGACATCCAGCGCGGGAAGTAGCCGGCGCGCGAGAGCGAATAGATCTGCCGGCCCTGCGCGTAGATGATGGTGTGGAAGGAGGCGATCAGGCCGATCACCGCCACCAGCGCCAGCACCTTGGCGAGGCCGTCGCCATAGATGGCGCGGAAGCCGTCGAGCAGCGGCTCGCCGGACTTGCCGAGCGCGAAGGCGCCGTTGGCGACCGAGGAGTTCAGCCACAGGATCATGAAGGCGGAGACGATCAGCGTGCCGATGCCGAGGATGATGCCGCGCGGCAGGTCGCGCTTGGGATCGATCGATTCTTCCGCCGCCAGCGGCAGCTGCTCGATGGCGAGGAACAGCCACACCGCGAAGGGCAGCGAGGCAAGGATGCCGTAGACGCCGAAGGGCAGGAACGGCCCACCGCCTTCCGGCAGTTCGGTGCCGTCGGCGCCGATGTTCAGCGCCCAGCGGGTGAAGTCGACATTGGGGATCGCCGAGACCCAGAAGGCGACGAGGCAGGCCAGCGCCAGCAGCGTGACCACCAGTGTCACCTTGAAGGAGAGCTCCACGCCGACGACGTTCAACCCGACGAAGACGATGTAGCCGAACACCCAATAGACCGGCTGGAACTCCGGTGGCGTGCCGAAGATCGAGCCCAGATAGGAGCCGATGAAGAACACCACCACCGCCGGGGTGACGACGTATTCCACGTTCTCGCACAGGCCGGTGATGAAGCCGCCCCACGGCCCCATGGCGGTGCGGGCGAAGGAATAGGCGGCACCCGTATGCGGCAGCGCCGCACTCATCTCGGCGATGGACAGCGTCAGGCCGAGATACATGATGGCGATGATGACGGAGGCGACGAACAGCCCGCCCCAGCCCCCCGTCGAGAGGCCGAGGTTCCACCCCGAGAAATGGCCGGAGATGACCGCGCCGACGCCGAGCGCCCATAGCGAGGCGACGCCGGCATAGCGCTTGAGGCCTCTGGCCTCGAAATAAGTGACGTCGACGGTGGTGTAGGTGACGCCGCCGCTGCCGCTCGCGGGGAGCGAGCCTTCGGTCGATTGGATGCTCATGACGCTGCATATCCCTTCATAGAAGGGGCAGGCGCCGGCCGGCGCCGCCTTTCGCCGGTCGATCCCGCCGCCAAGTTGCCGCGCCGCGCGAATGCCGCACGGATGGGCATGCATGTTTTCAGTGCATCACGAAAACGTCAACGGAAATGAAGGCCGCAGAACGGGACCGTGCACCGCTTCCACAAGCCCTTACGCTGCGCGCCCGAGGCCTTCCTATGGCAGCGCCTTCACCAGGGTGCGGAAGGCGTCGCCACGCACCTCGAAATTGCGGAACTGGTCGAAGCTGGCGCAGGCCGGCGAGAGCAGCACCACCGGGCTGGCGAGGCCGGAAGCCGCCGCGTCGCGCGCGGCGCTCTCAACCGCGACCTCCAGCGTACCGCTGATCTCGTGCGGCACGTCGGCACCCAGCGTCCCCGCGAAATCTTCCGCTGCAACGCCAATGAGATAGGCCTTCCGCACCCGCGGGAAATACGGCTTGAGCGGCGCGATGCCGCCCTCCTTCGGCTTGCCGCCGGCGATCCAGAAGATGTCCTCGAAGGAGGTCAGCGCCCGCTCGGCGGCATCGGCGTTGGTCGCCTTGGAATCGTTGACGAACAGCACCTTGCCGATGGTGCGCACCTCTTCCATGCGGTGGGCGAGGCCGGGGAAGCTCCTCATGCCGGTCGCGATCACCTCCGGCGCGAGGCCTAGCGCCCGCGCGGCGGCGAAGGCGGCGGCGGCATTCTGGGCATTGTGGGCGCCGCGCAGCGAGCCGATGCCGGCCAGCGACAGGGTGAATTCGGTGGTGGCATTTTTGGTGACATTGAGGGTGTCACCATCGAGCCAGATGCCACCGGCGAGCCTCTCGCGCACGGAGATGCGCACCACGTTCCGGCCGGCCGCCTCCACCCGGTCGGCGATGGCGCGCGACCACTCGTCGTCGACCCCGATCACCGCCGTGCCGCCGGCCTCGACCTGCGCCACGAGCCGCTCCTTCACCGCGGCGTAGTGCTCCATCGTACCGTGGCGGTCGAGATGGTCGGGCGAGAGGTTGAGCAGGATGCCGACCGCCGGATCGAGGCTCGGCGCGAGGTCGATCTGGTAGGAGGAGCACTCGATTACATAGACCCGGCCGGGCTTGGGCGGCTCCAGCCCGAGAATGGCCGGGCCGAAATTGCCGCCGATCTGTGCATCGCGCCCGCCGACCTTCATCAGATGGGCGAGCAGCGCCGTCGTGGTCGACTTGCCGTTGGTGCCGGTAATGGCGGCGAAGGGCGGGTGGCGCGGCGCCAGCCGGCGCTCGCGGCAGAACAATTCGATGTCGCCGATGATCTCGACGCCCGCCTCCTGCGCCAGCCTCGCACTCCAATGCGGCTCGGGATGGGTGAGCGGCACGCCGGGCGCCAGCACCAGCGCCTCGACATCGTCCCAGTCGAGCCCGCGCAGGTCGCCGGTCGGGATACCCTCCGCCGCCGCCTTGGCGACGGATTCGGACGAATCGTCCCATGCCGTCACCTCCGCCCCGCCGGCGATGAGCGCGCGCGCCGTGGCGAGGCCCGAACCACCGAGGCCGAACAGGGCGACGGTGCGGTCTTTGAAGGTCGAGACGGGGATCATGACGCGGGAACCTCGGAGTGCGGGCACCCGAGCGGACCGGGCAGCATTGGCTAGCGCATTTCCCGGGCCGATGAAATGATCTGGCCTCACCTCCCGCACGAAGGCTCCGCTCATGGCCGCCCCCGCTTTGCTTCCCCTCGGATCGACCATGAAGGTGCTGCGGCCGCACCCGAACATCTACGCCTTCTATGACGGGCGCATCGAGGGCGCGCGGGCGCATTCCCCCTCGCCGAACTGGCTCGACGACGGCGCCTATGCGCTGGGGGTCTGCGTCTATGCCGTGGTCGATGGCGAGGAGGCGATCCTCTACGACACCCACATCTCGCTCACCCATGCGCGGATCATGCGCCGGACGCTTGAGGCAGACGGCGTGCGCTCGATCCGCGTGGTGCTGAGCCACTGGCACGACGACCATGTCGCCGGCAACGAGGCGTTCTTCGATTGCGAGATCATCGCCCTCGACCGGACGGAACAGGCGCTCGCCGCCCATCGCGCCGAGCTGGAGAGCGGCGATCCGCCGATCCAGCCGCTGGTCATGCCGAACCGCGTCATCAGCGGCCCGACCGAATTGAGGGTCGGCAAGCTCAAGGTTCGGCTGGAACCGGCGGAGATCCACAGCAATGACGGGCTGATCCTGCTGCTGCCCGACCTCGGCATCATGCTGGCCGGCGACACGCTGGAGGAGCCGATCACCTATGTCGCCGAGCCGGAGCGGCTTTCCGTGCATGTCGAGGAGCTCAGGCGGATCAGGGAATGGGGTTATCCGCGCATCCTGCCGAACCACGGCGCGCCGGATGTGATCGCCGCCGGCGGCTACGGGCCGGAGCTGATCGACGCCACCATCCGCTACGTGAAGAAGCTGCTGCACACGCGGGTCGACATGGCGCTGGCCGACCAGGACCTCTCCACCTTCATCGCCGAGGATCTGGCGGAGGGCACGCTGCGCTACTTCCAGCCCTATGAAGAGGTCCACGCCAACAATGTGAAGAAGGTGCTGGCTCTGCGGTGAACGCCTGCGTGCTTCGAGGCCGGCCTGACGGCCGGCGCCTCAACATGAGGTACGGCGTCGGCCATCCCTTGCAACGTCATCCCCGGGCTTGACCCAGGGACCCAGGGGGGCCGGGTGCTCCCGGTCACTGGGTGGCCGGGTCAAGCCCGGCCATGAGGGTGTTCGACTGGTAGTCGTCATCCCGGACGGCCGTCAGGCCGATCCGGGATCGTGTGCAGAACGGAGAGCGATCCCGGCTCTCGCTTCGCTCGGCCGGGATGACGGCCAAGCGGAGCGCCGCCCTCACCGCAGCTTCAGCGTCGACAGGCCGATCAGCGCCAGCACCACGGCGATGATCCAGAAGCGGATGACGATCTGCGGCTCGGTCCAGCCCTTCTGCTCGAAATGGTGGTGGATCGGCGCCATCTTGAAGACGCGCTTGCCGGTGAGCTTGAACGAGGCCACCTGCACGATCACCGACACCGCCTCCAGCACGAACAGGCCGCCGATCACCGCCAGCACGATCTCGTGCTTGGCAGCGACCGCGATGGTGCCGAGCAGGCCGCCCAAGGCGAGCGAACCCGTGTCGCCCATGAAGATCTGCGCCGGCGGGGCGTTGAACCAGAGGAAGCCGATGCCCGCGCCGATGATGGCGCCGCAGATCACCGCCAGTTCGCCGACGCCGGCGACGTAGTGGATCTGCAGATAGTCCGCGAACAGCACGTTGCCGGACAAATACGAGATCAGCCCGAAGGAGGCGGCAGCGACCATGACCGGCACGATGGCGAGGCCGTCGAGCCCGTCGGTGAGGTTCACCGCATTGCCGGCGGCGACGATGACGAAGGCGCCGAAGATCACGAAGAACCAGGAGAGGTCGATCAAGAGGTCCTTGAAGAAGGGGAAGGCGAGCGAGGAGGACAGCGGCTCGCGCCCGACATGCATGATCACTACCGCCGCGCTGCCGGCGATCAGCGCCTCGATGGCGAGGCGCGCCTTGCCCGACAGGCCGTTATGGGTCTGCTTCGTGACCTTGAGATAGTCGTCATAGAAGCCGATCAGCCCGAAGCCGATGGTGACGAACAGCACCACCCAGACATAGGGGTTGGAGAGGTTCGCCCAGAGCAGCGTCGCCACCATCAGGCCGGAGAAGATCATCAGCCCGCCCATGGTGGGCGTGCCCTTCTTGGTGATCAGGTGCGACTGCGGGCCGTCGGTGCGGATCGGCTGGCCCTTGCCCTGCTTGAGCCGGAGCAGCGCGATGATGGCCGGGCCGAACATGAAGACGAAGAGCAGCGCAGTGATGATCGCGCCGCCGGTGCGGAAGGTGATGTAGCGGAAGACGTTCAGCGCCGGGACGCTGGCCTGGAACTCGGCGAGCCATTGCAGCATGGGGGTATCAACCTTCCGGTAGGCAAAGGGGCTGCATGCGGGCGGCGTGGCGTCGCGGCAGGCCGTGATCGTGGAAACAATGGCGGGCGCGGCTCATTCGGGCGTTTCCGCCCGCTCGGCCACCGCGGCCGGAAAACGCTCGACGAGGGCGCGGGCGAGCGGGCCCATGCGGCTGCCATTCGAGCCCTTGACCATCACGACGTCGCCGCCGCGCAGCCGCTCGGCGACGAGCGGGAGCAGCGCCCGCGCGTCCGGCGCCCAGGCGCCGCGGCGGTTCTCGGGGAGTGCCTCCCACAGCGCGCGCATCAGCGGCCCGGCGCAGAAGACGAGGTCGGCGCTGGCGGCGGCGGGGGCGATGTCGGCATGCATGGCCTCGCCCCTCGGGCCGAGCTCCAGCATGTCGCCGAGCACGGCGAGCCGGCGCCCGCGCCCTTCCACCGGAGCGGTGCCGAGCACGGCGAGCGCGGCGCGCATCGAGGCGGGGTTGGCGTTGTAGCTCTCGTCGATCAGCGTCGCGAAACCACCCTTCACGCCGAGCGTCGTACGCACGCCGCGCCCCGGCGGCGGGCCGAGTGAGGACAGCGCCATGGCGGCGAGGCAGAGGTCGGCGCCGACGAGCCGGGCGGCGGCGAGCACGGCGAGCGCGTTCTGCACGATGTGCCGGCCGGGCAGGCCGATCTTGAAGCTCACCGTCTCGCCCATGATGTCGGCGTTCGCGGTCGAGCTCTGGGCTTGAAGCTTCACGCAGACGAGGCGCGCCTGCGCGTCCGCCGCCTCGCCGAAGCCGACGATGTTCTGGATGCCGGCCGCGCGGGCGGCGGCGGCGAGGCGCTCGAAATGCGGGTTGTCGCGGTTGAGCACCGCCGCTCCGCCCGGCTCGACGCCGGTGAAGATCTCCGCCTTGGCGTCGGCGATGGCCTCGACATTCGGGAACTGGGCGATGTGCACCGGCTCGATGGTGGTGATCACCGCTACATGTGGGCGCACCATCTTCACCAGCGGCTCGATCTCGCCGGCATGGTTCATGCCGAGCTCGAACACGCCGTAAGCGCTCGAGGCCGGCATGCGGGCGAGCGAGAGCGGCACGCCCCAATGATTGTTGTAGGAGGCGGCGGAGGCGTGGGTCGGGCCGTCGGCGCCCAGCGCCAGCAGCAGCGCCTCCTTGGTCGTTGTCTTTCCGACCGAGCCGGTCACGCCGACGATGCGCGCCCGTGTCCGCCCGCGCGCCGCGCGGCCGGCCGCCTGCAACGCGCCGAGCACGTCGTCCACCGCGAGCAGGGCGGCGCCTTCCGGCAGGGTGCCGACCCGGTCGCGCTCGACGACGCTGAGCGCCGCGCCGCGGTCCGCCGCCATGCCGACATAGGCGTGGCCGTCGCTGTTGTCGCCGCGTATGGCGAAGAAGACGTCGCCCGGCTGAAGCGTGCGGGTGTCGATGGAGACGCCGCCGATGGCGCGCGCCGGCGCGCCGATCAGCGTGCCGCCGACAGCAGCGGCGAGCGCGTCGGGCGTCCAGAGCGGCTCGATGGCGGCCATGGCGTTCATCCTTCCAGCACCGCGACCGCGGTGTCGCGGTCGGAGAATGGCAACGTCCGGTCGCCCACGATTTGGCCGGTTTCGTGACCCTTGCCGGCGATCAGCACGACATCCCCCGACTTCGCCATCCCGATGGCGGCGGCGATGGCCTCGGCGCGGTCGCCGATCTCCTGCGCCTCGGGGGCAGCTTCGAGGATGGCGGCGCGGATGAAGGCGGGGTCCTCGCTGCGCGGATTGTCGTCGGTGACGATCACCACATCGGCCTTCTCGGCGGCAATAGCGCCCATGATCGGCCGCTTGCCGCGGTCGCGGTCGCCGCCGCAGCCGAAGACGACGATCAGCCGGCCGGTCGCATAGGGGCGGAGCGCGTCGAGCGCGTTGGCGAGCGCGTCCGGCTTGTGGGCGTAGTCGACAAAGACGCCGGCGCCGTCCTTGGTGCCGACCAGCTCCAGCCGGCCGGGCACGCCCTCAAGCGTCTCCAGCGCGAGCAGCGCCTCGCGCGCGCCGGCGCCGGTGAGCAGGACGAGGCCCGCCGCCACCAGCGCGTTGCAGGCCTGGAAGGCGCCGACCAGCGGCAGCCTCAGGGTGAAGCGCCGCCCGTCCGCCTCGACCTCCAGAAGCTGGCCGAGGCCCTCGTCATGGCGGGCGAGCAGCGAGATGCCGGCGCCGGCGACGCCGATGCCGAGCACGTTCAATTCATGATCGGCGGCGACCTGCGCCACATGGCTACCCTCGGTGGAATCCACCCACACCGCCGCGCCCCCGCCGCGCGGCAGCAATTCGCGGAACAGCCGCATCTTGGCGTCGAGATAGGCTTCCATGCTCGGATGGTAGTCGAGATGGTCGCGCGACAGGTTGGTGAAGCCGCCGGCGGAGAGGCGCACGCCGTCGAGCCGGTACTGGTCGAGCCCGTGCGAGGAGGCCTCCAGGCACAGATGCGTTACGCCTTCCTTCGCCAGCATGTGCAGCGTGCGCTGCAATTCGATCGGGTCGGGCGTGGTCAGCGAGCCGTAGACGGCACCCGACGGCGTCACCACGCCGAGCGTGCCGAGGCTCGCGCTCGCATGGCCGAGCCGCGCCCAGATCTGCCTTGCGAAGGCGGCGACCGAGGTCTTGCCGGAGGTGCCGGTCACCGCCGCGATGGTCTCGGGCTGCTTGGGGAAAGCGCGGGCGGCGGCAAGCGCCACGGCACGGCGCGCATTGCCGACGCGCACATAGGAGACCGACGGGTCGAACCATGGCGGGCGCTCGGCTTCCGCCACCACGGCGAGGACGCCACGGGCGACGGCATCGCGGGCGAAGGAGAGGCCGTCCGCCTTGGAGCCGGCGAGGGCGAAGAACACGTCGCCGGCCCGCGCCTTGCGGCTGTCCAGCGCCGGCTCGCCGACGATCAGACCGGGATCGGCGAGCGCATAGTCGGCGTCCTCGCCCACCAGCTCGCGCAAGGTGAGGGTCCGTGAACAGTCGGCCGTGGGTCGGATCGGATCGGACATGCACGTCTTCCTGCGCGAGCCCCGGAACCGCGGGACCCGCAGCTTTTGCCGGACGGCCCGCGCGGCGGCCCTCCCGGCCTCACACCCCGCATAGCCGATTCAGGCGCGCTTCCGCACCGGAAATCGGCCCTGCACTCATTGCGCCCGCGCCAGCGTGGTGTTGGCGAGCAGGCTCTCCGCCGGCGGGACGTCGGTGCGCGGCATGATGCCGAGCATCGGGCCGATGCGGGAGATGATCTTGCCTGTCGTCGGCGCGGCGTTCCAACCGGCGGTGGCGTAACCATAGGTGCCCTCGACCGCCTGCGGCTCGTCGAGGATCACCAGCACGAGATATTGCGGGTTATCCATCGGGAAGATGCCGGTGAAGGTGGTGAGCAGCTTGGTCTTGGAATAGCGCCCGCCGATCACCTTCTCGGCGGTGCCGGTCTTGCCGCCGGCGTAGAAGCCGGGGACGTTGACCTTCTTGGCCGAACCCTTCTCGGCGTTGAGCCGCAGGAGATAGCGCATCTTGGCGCTGGTCTCCGGCTTGATGATCTGCTTGCCGAGCGCCTGCGCCTCCTCGGGCGTGCGCTTGAGGAAGGTCGGCGGGATGAGATTGCCGCCATTGACCAGCGCGTTCACCGCCATCACCGCCTGCAGCGGCGCGACGGCGAGGCCATGGCCGAAGGCGATGGTGGCGGTGTTGAGCTCGCCCCAGCGCTTGGGCACGATGGGCGCGGCGCTCTCGGGCAGCTCGGTGCGCAGCCGGTCGAGCTGCCCGGCCTTGGCAAGGAACGCCTTGTGCGCGTCGACGCCGAGCGCCAGCGCCATCTTCGCCGTGCCGATGTTCGAGGAATAGAGGAACACCTCGGGCAGCGTCAGCACGCGGTTCTCGGCGTGGTAGTCGTGGATGCGGAAACGGCCGAACTGCAGCGCGCCGCGCGCATCCAGCGTCGAGTTGATGTTGAAGCGGCCGCTGTCCAGCGCCATGGCGAAGGTCAGCGCCTTGAAGGTCGAGCCCATCTCGAACACGCCGGTAGTCAGGCGGTTGAGGTTCTTCGGGTCGAGCGACCTCGCCGGGTCGTTGGCGTCGAAGTCCGGCAGCGACACCATGGCGACGATCTCGCCGGTGCGCACATCGACCACGGTGCCGGCGGCGGCGATGGCCTTGAACTTCTCCTTGGCGGTGAACAACTCGTCGCGCAGCACATGCTGGACGCGCAGGTCGAGCGCCAATTCGATCGGCTCCTGCTGCCGGTCGGAGGCGAAGCCGGCGAGATGCAGGTCGGCGAGGCCGCCGGTGTCGACCCATTTCTCGATGCCGGCGATGCCCTGATTGTCGATATTGGTCGAGCCCATGACATGGGCGCCGAGCGTGCCGCCGGGATAGACGCGGCGATTCTCGGTCATGAAGCCGATGCCCGGCAGGCCGAGATTGTGGATCTCGCGCTGCTGCTGCGGGGTGATGTCGCGCTTGAGCCAGATGAAGCCGCGCTTGGTGGAGAGCCGCTGGCGCAGCTCGTTGCCGTCGAGGTCCGGCAGCACGGCGGTGAGCGCCTCCACCGCCTCGTCGACGTCGATGATGCGGTTGGGCTCGCCGAACAGCGAGGCCGACTTCACGTCGGTGGCAAGCACCAGCCCGTTGCGGTCAAGGATGTCCGGCCGGGCCGAGGCCACCGCGTCCGTGCCCAGCCCGCGCCGCGCCAGCGCGCTGTCGGGCGCCGAGGCGAACATGGCGAGACGGCCGGCAATGGCGAGATAGACGCCGGCAAAGACCAGCATGCACAGGAGGATGCGCGCCCGCGCCACCGCGTGCGGCTCCGGCCGACCGCGCCCGAAGGCGGAGCGGACGACGCCGATCAGCATCCGCGCCAGCAGGAACGGCAGGCGCAGCAGCCACCTCGGCAATGATCCCGGCAGGGCGGCCAGCGCGTTGCGAAACCGGGCGAGAAGGGCGGCGGGGGCGATCATCGGCTTCTCTCCTGGCGGCCAAGCGATCCGGGCGGCAGCAGCGGCCGTCCGGCCACCGGATCGAGCGGAGCGCCGACGACGCCCTGCGGGCCGACCATGCTCGGGCTGGGACGCGGCGGTGCCATGTTGCCGGCGGGCGGCATGGCGGAGAGCGACAGCGGCTCGCCGGACATCGGCTCCTCCGGCAGCGGCGCATCGTCCGGCAGGCGCCCGGCCGGCGCAGGCTTGGACAGCTTGGGCACGGCCTTGGCCGCGGCGGGCAGCGGATCGGTCGACGGGCCGTCGACCAGCGCCTCGATCATGCCGCCAAGCGCGTCGCCACCCTTCTCGGGCTTGGCCGGCAGGCTGGCGAGGCGGTCCATATGCGCGACATCGAGCGGCTGCATGTCGAGATGCTTCTCGGCCAGCGCCTGGATGCGGTCCGGCGCAGTGCGGCGTGCCCATTCGGCATGCAGCAGCGCGATGCGGTCGCGCTCGCCGCGGATCTCGGATCGAAGCTGCGCGATCTCCTGCGCCTCGAAGGCCGAGGAATATTTCACCTGATAGACGGCGCCGGCGGCGGCGAGCAGCGCGATGACCGAGACGGCATTGAGTACGCGGAACATCTCTCGGACCTCAGCGGCGGCGACTGGTGTCTGGATCGGGAACGGGCGGCAGCAGCGAAGAGAGGTCGCCGGCCGGATGGGCCGGGGCTTCCGTCCGCTCGGCGGCGCGCAGCCGCGAGGAGCGGGCGCGCGGATTGCGGGCGAGTTCCTCTTCGCCCGGCTCGACGGCGCCCCGCGCCACCAGCTTGAAGCTCGGCGGCGCGCTCTGGAGCGCCGGCATGTGTCGCGAGCCGGCCGCGGCCTTCGCCCGGTTGGCGAGGAAAGTCTTGACGATGCGGTCTTCCAGCGAGTGGAAGGTGACCACCACCAGACGCCCGCCGGGCTTGAGCACCCGCTCGGCGGCGGAAAGCGCGCGGGCGAGTTCGCCCAATTCGTCGTTCACCGCGATGCGCAGCGCCTGGAAGGTGCGGGTCGCCGGGTGCGGCTCGTGCGGCTTGGCCCAGACCACCTTGGCGACGATGTCGGCGAGCTGGAGCGTGCGCTCGATCGGCGCCTCCTTGCGGGCGGCGACGATGGCCCGGGCGACGGCGCGCGAATGCCGCTCCTCGCCGAAGCGGAAGATGAGGTTGGCGAGGTCGGTCTCGGAGAGCTTCGCCACCAGGTCGGCGGCGGAAGGGCCTTCGCTCGACATGCGCATGTCGAGCGGCCCGTCGCGGCGGAAGGAGAAGCCGCGCTCGCCCTCGTCGATCTGCATGGAGGAGACGCCGATGTCGAGCACGACGCCGTCCACCGCATCGATGCCCTGCGCCGCCGCGACCTCGTCGAGAGCGCTGAAACGCTCATGCACCAGCGTCAGGCGCCCGCCGCTCGCCGCCACCAGCCCCTGCCCGCCTTCAATGGCGGTCGGGTCGCGGTCGATGGCGATGACGCTTGTGCCGGCGGCGTTCAGGATCGCGCTCGTATAGCCGCCGGCGCCGAAGGTGCCGTCGATGTAGAGCCCGCCATCCTTCGGCGCGAGATGTTCGACGACTTCAGCCAGCAGGACAGGCAGATGGCGGGCCGGTCCGCCGGCAGCGTCCGTCTCCGAACCGCCGCGACCCGCCATCATGCCCCATCGGCGCGGGTGTCCCGCGCCGTCCCCTGGGAGCCGATCTGCTGCTTCAAGGCACGCACCTTCGCATTGGCCTCCGCGAGATGCGCCCGGAAGCGGCTCGGCTCCCAGATCCGAAATGAATCCCCGAGGCCGACCAGCACGGCCTCGTCCTTGATCTGCGCGTGCGCCTTCAGCCCCTCGCTCAGCATGACGCGCCCCTCCGGATCGAGCTTGATCATCTCGATCGCCCCATAGAGCGCGCCGGCCAGCTCCTCGCGCGCTTCCGAATAGGGCGGATAGCGCTCGATCAGGGCGTCGATCCCCGCCATCAGCCGCGCACCGCCCGCCTGCAGGGCCGGCAGGTCCAGCGCCGGATGGCAGTAGAGATGCTCCAGCCCGTCCCGTGCGATCAGCGCGCGATACGGCGCCGGGATCGACATCCGGCCCTTGGAATCGAGCCGCATCGCATAGGTCGATACGAAACGATCCATCGGCCCGGTACGCCCCCAGGTTACGCTCGGTACACACACGCTCCCCGGACGCCGCACGCGACCTGCCGGCGGGCGCCTTGTGGGCGTCCTCGGACTTGGTGACTCGGTACGGCAACGGGATGATTTGGGATAGCATGGGATGATTTGGGCGTCAATGGAACGACCGTTGCGGAACGCGCGCGCCGCGGTCCTTTCGACGCGCTGATTCCGCCGCAGCCGGCGATTGGCGATTAACGCGTCATGAACCTTAAGAATCTGTTGAATCGCGCGGCGAGCGGGCTTAGCAGCGAGGCCATGGATGCCGCGCCCGCCGCCGATTTCTTCCCCGACTCGCCTTTGGTGGCCGAGGTCCTCGCCTCGCCGAACCATGGCGAGCGGCAGTTCGACGTGACATCCGGCGTCGCCGCGCCGGACATGCTGCTGCTGCACTACACCGGCATGGAATCCACCGCCGAGGCGGTCGAATGGCTGCGCTCGCCGGAACGGGGCGTCTCGGCCCATTACGTCGTGTTCGAGGATGGGCGCATCGCCCAGCTGGTGCCCGAGGCGCGGCGCGCCTGGCACGCCGGCGCCTCGCACTGGGCGGGGGCAACGGACATCAATTCGCTCTCCATCGGCATCGAGATCGCCAATCCAGGCCACGACCACGGCTACCCGCCCTTCCCCGCCATCCAGGTCGAGGCGGTCACCGCGCTCTGCAAGGACATCCTCTCGCGCCACCGCATCGCCCCCGACCGGGTGCTGGCCCATTCCGACGTCGCGCCGCTGCGCAAGGCCGATCCCGGCGAGAAATTCCCCTGGGAGGTGCTGCACCGCGCCGGCGTCGGCCATCTGGTCGAGGAAGTGCCGCCGAGCGACGGGCGCTATTTCATGCGCGGCGAGCACGGCCAGCCGATCGAGGCGCTGCAGGCCATGCTGGCGCTCTACGGCTATGGCGTGCCGGTGAACGGCACCTATTGCGAGACGACGGAGGCGGTGGTGCGCGCCTTCCAGCGCCATTTCCGCCGCTCCCGCATCGACGGCGTCGCCGATGTCTCGACGCTGGCGACGCTCTACAACCTCTGCGCCGCACGTACAGCTTGAAAGTTTCCCGCGCAGATTGTCGCAGCGAGCGACAGGATGCTGCGCACAACCCGCCGCACGCGCAAGTTTCGTTCACGATCGTTGCGGTTGCGCCACAGTTTTGCGAGGGCCGGCCAGTCAATCGCCGGCAAAGTAACGATTAAGGCGCACGCGACACGGAACAAGCCTCATTCGGGACAGATTTGGCGGGCTTTTGCGCCGCTGTTGCAATCTGACGAAAAGGCCATCGGCGCAGAATGATCGTGTCCCGCGTATTCAGTTCTTTGTTCCTTCCCGCCCTCCTCATCCTCTCCGGCGCGAATATCGCAATCGCCAAGCCGATCTTCGAAAGATCAACCGAGATCGACGCTCCGCGTTCCCAAGATAAGCTTTCTTCCACCCGTTCTTCCTCGAACAGCATCGCCGCGATCGTCGATCGCGAAGCCCGCGCCAATGGCGTGCCGGTGTCGCTCGCCCGCGCCGTGGTGCGCATCGAGAGCAATTGGAATCCCCGCCTGACCGGCCGCGCCGGCGAGGTCGGGCTCATGCAGATCAAGCACCAGACCGCCCGCGGCCTCGGCTATGCGGGCAGCCGCGCGGCGCTCTACGAGCCCGCCACCAACATCAAATGGGGCATGCGCTACCTCGCCGGTGCCTACCGGCTCGCCGCCGGCGACACCTGCGGCACGGTCATGCGCTACCAGGGCGGCCACGGCGCCCGCCGCATGTCCTCGACCGCCCGCACCTATTGCAGCAAGGCCCGCACCATCATGGCCTCGAACTGACACGAGCTTCGCGCGCGGCGCCGGAGCGGCCCCGGGTTTTGCGTACCCTCGGGCCCCGCGCGCGTCCCTTTTCCCTCGCCGCCCTTGACGCGGCGTCCGCTCTCCCTCATGTGCAGACTGCCAGCCGGCCGGACGGCCGCGTCACCGCAAGGTGCCGAGGAAAGTCCGGGCTCCACGGAGACACGGTGCCGGATAACGTCCGGCGGGGGTGACCCTAGGGAAAGTGCCACAGAAATCAGACCGCCTCGGGTCCGCCCGCGGCAAGGGTGAAACGGTGCGGTAAGAGCGCACCGCGCGTCCGGCAACGGAAGCGGCACGGCAAACCCCACCGGGAGCAAAGTCGTATAGGGGTGGCGCGAAGCGTAAGCTTCAGGTCCCGTCTTCGGACAGCCGCCCGGGTTGACTGCTCGAGGCGCCAGGCAACTGGCGTCCCAGAGGAATGGCCGTCACGCGGGAGCGATCCCGCCATACAGAACCCGGCTTACAGGCCGGCTGGCACTCTCTCCCCTGCTCCACCGTACCGCTGTGGATCGGCACCCCTTTCTGGCCTAGACATGCCGGAGGCCTCCGGTGACGTCCGAATGGGGAGATGGTCAGCATGTGCACGCGCACGCTCTATGTAGGCGCCGAGGATCTCGTCATCACCGGCCGGAACATGGACTGGAAGGAGGACATGCACTCCAACCTGTGGCTGCTGCCGGCCGGGCTCGAGCGCGACGGCGCGGCCGGCCCGGACAGCCTGCGCTGGACGTCGCTTTATGGCAGCGTGATCGTCACCGGCTACGAGGCCGGCACCACCGACGGGATGAACGAGAAGGGCCTCGTCGCCAACATCCTCTACCTCGCGGAATCCGATTACGGCGTTCCCGGCACCGAGGGCCCTTTCCTGTCGATCGCGCTGTGGGCGCAATATGTGCTCGACCGCTTCGCCACCGTGGCGGAAACCGTGGCCGCGCTCGAGGCGCGCGCCTTCGTCCTCCTGGCGCCGATCCTGCCGAACGGCTCGCCGGCGACGCTGCATCTCTCGGTCTCCGACGCGAGCGGCGATTCGGCGATCTTCGAGTACATCGACGGCGAGCTCACCATCCACCACGGCCGCGAGCATGTGGTGATGACCAATTCGCCGCCCTTCGCCAAGCAGCTGGCGCTCAACGAATACTGGCGCGCCATTGGCGGGCTGACCTTCCTGCCCGGCACCAACAACGCGGCCGACCGCTTCGTGCGCGCCGCCTTCCTGCTCGGCGCCATCCCGCGCGACGTCGCCCCGGCCTATGTGGACGGCATTCCCGGCCGGTCGCTGCGGCACCAGGCGCTGGCCTCCATGCTCAGCCTTCAGCGGGCGGTGAGCGTGCCGCTGGGGATCACCACGCCGGACCACCCCAACATCTCCTCCACTATCTGGCGGACGATCGCGGACCAGACCAACCGGGTCTATTGTTTCGACTCCGCCACCCGCCCGAACGTCTTCTGGGTCGCCCTCGACAAGGTCGACTTCGCGCCCGGCACGCCGGTGCGCAAGCTCACCATCGCCGATGGCGCGATTTTCGCCGGCGAGGTCAGCGCGGCGTTCGCGCCGGCAGCGCTGTTCCATCCCCTGCCCGCCCAGCCGCCGGCGCGCGACCCCGCCCGGCCCACCCCGAAAGTGACGATATGAGCATCCGCATCATCCTCGCCGGCGCCACCGGATGGGTCGGGCGTGCGCTGACGCCCGCCATCGCGAAGACGGACGACCTGCAACTCGTCGCGGGCATCGCCCGCTCGCATGCCGGCCGCGACCTCGGCACCGCGCTCGGCGGCGAGCCCTCCGGCGTGCCGGTCTTCACCTCGGTCGAGGAGGCGCTTGCCACCCCCGCCGACGTGCTGATCGACTACACCAAGCCGGGCGTGGTGAAGGCCAATGCGCTCGCCGCGCTCAAGGCCGGGCTGCATGTCGTCATCGGCACATCGGGCCTCGGCGCGGCGGATTATGCCGAGCTCGACACGGTGGCGCACGAGCACGGCCGCGGGCTGCTCGCCGCCGGCAATTTCTCCATCACCGCCACGCTGCTGAAGCGCTTCACCATGGTGGCGGCGCGCTATGTGTCCGATGTCGAGATCATCGATTACGCTTCCGCGTCCAAGCCCGACGCACCTTCCGGCACCGCGCGCGAATTGGCGGAGGCGCTGGCCGAGGTGCGCCAGCCCGCTACCAGCCGGCCGATCGACGAGGTGGTCGGCGTGCCGGCGACACGCGGCGGCGCCTTCGGTGAGGGCGCGCACGAGGTGCGGGTGCATGCGCTGCGCCTGCCCTCCTTCGTGCTCGGGGTGGAGAGCATCTTCGGTGCACCGGACGAGCGGCTCACCATCCGCCACGATGCCGGCTCCTCCGCTGCGCCCTATGTCGCCGGCACGTTGCTCGCCACCCGCAAGGTGCAGGGCTGGGTCGGCGTGCGCCGCGGGCTCGATACGCTGCTGGACTGAGTGCCTCTCCCTCATCCCCGGGCTTGACCCGGGGATCCAGCCTCAGTCGGCGCGCTCGCGCGGTGCCGGAATAGGGCTGGCGAATTCCCGCTCAGTCGTGAAAGAGCGCACATTGCCGGTCGAGCCGGTCGGCGTCGGATCGAGCCCCAGCCATTTGGCGAGCGGCACGCTGGCCGGCGGCAGCGGCACGCCGGGCGGACGCGAACGCACGGGGGCCGCGGCCGGCGCCGGAGCGGGCGCCGGATAAGGCTGCTGGGCCGGATAATCCGATGCAGGCGGATAGGGCGAGGGCGGCGGGTAGGCCGACGGCGCCGGAGCGGCCTGTGCGGGATAGTTTTGCACGGGGTAGCTTGGCGCGGGATAGTTCTGCGCCGGTTGGGGAGGATAAGCCGGCGGCGGGTACTGGTTCGCCGGATAAGGATTAGCCGCCCCATAGGGATCGGCCGGCCGCGGCGACAGCACCATCGGCTCGCCGACCTCCTGCGGTACGGGAGGCGCTGGCGCCCGCGGGGCGGGGGCGGCCCAGCCGGGGGCGGCATTGGCGGTCGAGCGCGGGCGCGGCGCCGGATAGGCGCTCTGTGCCGGATAAGGATTTGCCGCGGGATAGGAACTTGTCGCGGGATAGGGATTCGGCGCCGGAGCGGCGGCTTCCGGCGGATAGCCGCCCTCGGCGGGATAGCCCTCCTCGACGTCCTGCTCCGTGACCGGCTCCTCGACGGCGGGGGAGGAGCTCATCGGTCGGCTCCCCCACGGCGCGCCGAAGGGCGGCGCCTTGTAGGGCGGCGCCTTGTAGACCGGGAGGTTCGGCGGACGCGGGCGCTGCGGCGCCGGCTTGCAGGTGGTGCGGCCCGGCGCGCGGCGCATCAGGTCGATATGGATGTGGTCGTAGTGATAGACGTTGGAGCCCGGCGCCAGCACCACGGAGAAGCGCTCGCAGGCTTCCGCCTGCACGGTGCGCAGGAAGCCCGCCTCGTCGGGCGCGCCCTTCCAGCCCTTCCGCACCGAGATCTCGCGCCCGTCGGCCAGCACGAAGCCGCCGACGTCGAGCCCGTTGCCGAAGGCGTGCTCCGAGGTCTTGCCGGTGCGCGCGCCGTTCATGCGCCGGCAGGAATAGGAGGACATCTGCTTCACCTTCACCACCGGCTGGCCGAACCAGGCCATGGCGGCGGGCTGCACGTCCTGGGTGATCCAGCGGTCGACGGCCGAGGTCATCGGGCAGGCGAGCGTCGCGCGCGGCGAGACCTCGACCGAGCCTTCGGCGAAAGCGGTGATGCGGTAGGCGTGGTCCATGCCGCAGGCGCCGGCGCCGTTGATGGCGCGGTCCTCGACGATGAAGGCGGAAGGCCTGACTCGGCCCTCCGCCCGGCACCGTTCCTCAGCTTCCGTGCGCCAGGGTTCGCGCTGTTCGAACAGCCCGAATTTGCAGCCGGAAAGCCCCAGAAGGACGAGCGGGGCTACGAGAAACCAGGAAACGCCGCGCGCCATGCCGGGACGCTACGCGGAGTTGGTTGACAGCGAGTTAAGCGGATACCGGCAAAAAGCAAAACGGCCGGAGCAGAGCCCCGGCCGTTTATTTCGGATTTCGAAGCAATGCGCCTGTTAATGGGCGAGGTTCTTGACGATATCCTCGACCATTTTCTTTGCGTCGGCGAAGAGCATCATGGTGTTATCGCGGAAGAACAGCTCGTTCTCGACGCCGGCATAGCCGGCGGCCATGCCGCGCTTGATGAACAGCACGGTCTTGGCCTTCTCGACGTCGAGGATCGGCATGCCGAAGATCGGCGACTGCGGGTCGGTCTTGGCCGCCGGGTTGGTCACGTCGTTGGCGCCGATGACGAAGGCGACGTCCGCCTGCGCGAACTCGCTATTGATGTCCTCGAGCTCGAACACCTCGTCATAGGGCACGTTGGCCTCGGCCAGCAGCACGTTCATGTGGCCGGGCATGCGGCCGGCGACGGGATGGATGGCGTACTTCACCTCGACGCCCTCCTCCTTCAGCTTGTCGGCCATCTCTCTGAGGGCATGCTGGGCCTGCGCCACCGCCATGCCGTAGCCGGGCACGATGATCACCTTCGACGCGTTCTTCATGATGAAGGCGGCGTCCTCGGCCGAGCCCTGCTTCACCGGACGGGTCTCCACCGCCCCGCCGGCCGCGGCAGAGGTGTCGCCGCCGAAGCCGCCGAGGATGACGGAGATGAAGCTCCGGTTCATGCCCTTGCACATGATGTAGGACAGGATCGCGCCCGACGAGCCGACCAGCGCGCCGGTGATGATCAGCGCGGTGTTGCCCAGCGTGAAGCCGATGCCCGCCGCCGCCCAGCCGGAGTAGGAGTTCAGCATCGAGACGACCACCGGCATGTCGGCGCCGCCGATCGGGATGATGATGAGGCCGCCCAGCACGAGGCTGACGATCACGATCGCCCAGAACACGGTATGGCTCTCGGTGGCGACGAGAACGCCGATCAGCACGACGAGCAGCAGAGCGAGGCCGGCATTGATGACGTGCCGGCCCGGCAGCATGATCGGCTTGCCGCTCATATTGCCGTTCAGCTTGGCGAAGGCGATGACGGAACCTGTAAAGGTGATGGCGCCGATGGCGACGCCGAGGCTCATCTCGATCAGCGCCTGGCCGTGGATGGCGCCGACCTCGCCGATGCCGAAGGCTTCCGGCGCATAGAGCGCGGCCGCCGCCACCATCACTGCGGCAAGGCCGACCAGCGAGTGGAAGGCCGCTACCAGCTGCGGCATCTGCGTCATGGCGATCTTGCGGGCGATGACCGCGCCGGCGCCGCCGCCGATGGCGAGGCCGCCGATCACCAGCCCCCAGCCCAGCGCGCCCGAGGGCGGGCTCGCGGCGAGCGTGGTCAGGATGGCGATGGCCATGCCGACCATGCCGAACAGATTGCCCCGGCGCGAGGTGACGGGGCTGGAGAGCCCGCGCAGCGCCAGGATGAACAGGACGCCCGAGACGAGGTAGAGCAGTGCGACGAGATTGGCGTTCATGGGCCCCGTCTCACTTCTTCTTCGAGTACATGGCCAGCATCCGGCTGGTCACCAGGAAGCCGCCGAAGATGTTCACGCTGGCGAGGATCAGGCCGATGAAGCCGAAGCCCTTGGCCCATTCCGTGCCTTCCGCGCTCATCGCGTCGACGCCGACCGCCAGCAGCGCGCCGACCACGATCACCGAGGAGATGGCGTTGGTGACGCTCATCAGCGGCGTGTGCAGCGCCGGCGTCACCGACCACACCACGTAATAGCCGACGAACACCGCAAGCACGAAGATGGCGAGGCGGAACACGAAGGGGTCGATCGCCCCGCCTGAGACCGCATGCGCCACCTGCCCGGCGACTTCCGCATAATGCTGCGCGGCGGCGTCGGCATAGGCCTGCGCCGCCTCGGCGGCCTGGCGCGCCACTTCGGCCGCCACCCGCGCCCCCTCAACCGCGTTCTGGGCGACCGGATCGCCCGCTGCCGGATTGGCCATTTCCCTAAATCCCCTGGAAGTCTGTTGTCCGAGCCCTGCCGCGCCCTCCCCGGCGCGACCGGCCCGCCCTGTCGATCATGACGAAGCAGCGCTCACGCCGCCGAGGCGGCGTCGCCGGCCCCTTGCGGCTTGAAGCCGGGATGCACCACCGCCCCGTCGCGGGTCAGCAGCGTCGCCTTCACCAGCTCGTCCTCCCACTTCACGGCAAGGCTCTTCGTCCCCTTGTCGATCAGCGTCTCCACGAAGGCGTAGAGGTTCTTGGCGTAGAGCTGCGAGGCCGTCGCTGCGAGGCGTCCCGGCACGTTGAGGTGCCCGACGATCTTCACCCCGTTGGCGGTGGTGACCACCTCGCCCGGCACGGCGCCCTCGACATTGCCGCCGCGCTCGACCGCGAGGTCGATGACCACCGAGCCCGGCTTCATCGACGCCACCATCTCGCCCGAGACGAGCTTGGGCGCCGGACGGCCGGGGATCAGCGCCGTGGTGATGACGACATCCTGCTTGGCGATGTGCGAGGCGACCAAGGCCGCCTGCTTGGCCTGGTACTCCGCCGACATCTGCTTGGCGTAGCCGCCCGCCGTCTCCGCCTGCTTGAACTCCTCGTCCTCCACGGCGATGAACTTGCCGCCGAGGGACTCCACCTGCTCCTTCGCCGCCGGCCGCACGTCGGTCGCCGAGACCACCGCGCCGAGGCGCCGCGCCGTCGCCACCGCCTGCAGCCCCGCCACGCCGGCGCCCATGACGAAGACCCGCGCCGCCGGCACCGTGCCCGCCGCCGTCATCATCATCGGGAAGGCCCGGCCGAACTCGCCGGCCGCATCCACCACCGCCCGATAGCCCGCAAGGTTCGCCTGGCTGGACAAGACGTCCATCACCTGCGCCCGCGTGATGCGCGGCATCAGCTCCATCGCGAAGGCCGACACGCCCGCCTTGGCCAGCGCCTCCAGATCCTTCTCATGCCCGTACGGGTCCATGATCGCGATCGCCAGCGCCCCGCGGTTCGCCCCCTTCAGGGCCGAAGCCTCCGGACGACGAACGGAAAGCACCACATCCGCGCCAGCCACCGCCGCCGCGTTGTCCGCAACGACCTGCGCACCCGCCGCTTCGTAATCCCCGTCGCCAACACCCGACGCCAAACCCGCGCCCGACGCAACGACGACCTCCGCACCCAGACCAACATAGCGCTTCACCGTGTCGGGGGTGCCCCCGACACGCGGTTCGACGGATAGGTCTTCCTTCAAAATCGACAGTCGCATCGCCTTCCTCCCAAGAAGGTAGTCTCTTGAATTATTAGCCAACTATTATTCCAGCACGACGAGCAGGTCCTTGGCGTCGATGGCGTTGCCCGGCGACACCAATATCTCCTGCACCGTGCCGGCGCGCGGCGAATGGATCGCCGTCTCCATCTTCATCGCCTCGATTGTGAGCAGCACATCGCCGATCTTGATCTCCTGCCCGCTGACGACGCCGAGCGAGGAGATGGTGCCGGGCATGGGCGCGGCGACATGGAAATCGTTGCCCTCCTCCGCCTTGCGCCGTCCCGCGACCTTCGGCACCGCCGCGCGGTCGACCGCCAGCACCATGCGCGGCTGGCCGTTGAGCTCGAAGAAGACCTCGACCAGCCCGTCGTCGCGCGTCTCGCCGACGGCGGTGAGGCGCACCAGCAGCGTCTTGCCGCGCTCGATCTCGATCGTCGTCTCGTCCCCGGACTTCATGCCGTAGAAGAAGACCGGGGTCGACAGCGCCGAGACCGGGCCGAACTTCGCCACCACGGGGGCGAAGTCGGAGAACACCTTCGGGTACATGAGGTAGGAGGCGAGCTCGCGGTCATCCGCCGTTCGGCCGAGGAGCTTCGACACCTCTGCGCGCTCGGCCTCGAGGTCGGCGTCCTCGATCAGCGAACCATAGCGCACGGTGATCGGCGGCTCGCCCTTCAGCGCCTTCTTCTGCAAGGCTTCCGGCCACCCGCCGAGCGGCTGGCCGTATTCGCCATGCAGCATCGCCACGGCGGAGGCCGGGAAGGCGACGTCGCGCCTGGGGTCGAGCACGTCGGCGGCGGACAAGCCCTGGCTCACCATCATCAGAGCGAGGTCGCCCACCACCTTGGAGGAAGGCGTGACCTTGATGATGTCGCCAAAGAGATCGTTGGCATCGCGATAGGCCTTCGCCACCTCGTGCCAGCGGCTCTCCAGCCCCATGGAGCGGGCCTGCTCCTTGAGGTTGGTGAACTGGCCGCCGGGCATCTCATGCAGATAGACCTCGGAGGCCGGTCCCTTGAGGTCGCTCTCGAAGGCCGCGTACTGGGCCCGCACGCCTTCCCAGTAGAAGCTGATGCGCCGGATGGCTTCCGGGTCGAGCCCGGTGTCGCGCTCGGAGCCGCGCAGCGCCTCGACGATGGAACCCAGACATGGCTGCGAGGTCATGCCGCTCATCGCGTCCATGGCGAGATCGACGGCGTCGACGCCCGCCTCCACCGCCGCCAGCACCGAGGCGCCGGAAACGCCGGAGGTGTCGTGGGTGTGAAAGTGGATCGGCAGGCCGATCTCCTCCTTCAGCGCCTTGAACAGCACCCTGGCGGCGGCGGGCTTGACCAGCCCGCCCATGTCCTTGAGGCCGAGGACGTGGATGCCAGTCTTCTCCAGCTCCTTGGCCATGGAGACGTAGTATTTCAGGTCGTATTTGGAGCGGGCGGGGTCGTTGAGGTCGCCGGCATAGCAGATGGCGCCCTCGACCAGCTTGCCGGTCTTCAGCGCCTCGTCGATCGAGACGCGCATGTTCTCGATCCAGTTGAGGCAGTCGAAGACGCGGAAGATGTCCATGCCCGCTTCCGCCGCCTGGCGGATGAAGAAGCGCACGACATTGTCGGGATAATTGGCGTAGCCGACGCCGTTGGCCCCGCGCACCAGCGTCTGGGTGAGGATGTTCGGCACCGCCTCGCGGATCTTCGCCAGCAGCTCCCACGGGTCCTCGGAGAGGAAGCGCATGGAGACGTCGAAGGCGGCGCCGCCCCAGCATTCGAGCGAGAGCAGCCCCGGCAGGCCGCGCGCATAGGAATCGGCGATGCGGGCGATGTCGTAGCCGCGCATGCGGGTGGCGAGCAGCGACTGGTGCGCGTCGCGCATGGTGGTGTCGGTGACGAGGACACGCTTCTGCGCCAGCATCCAGTCGGCGAAGGCCTTGGGGCCGAGCTGGTCGAGAAGCTGGCGCGTGCCCGGCGCCGGCTCGGCGAGGAAGGCCGGCGGCTCGGGGATGCGGGCGGTGGCGGAAGGCTTGGCCCTTCCCTTCACTTCCGGGTGGCCGTTCACCGTCACGTCGGCGATCCAGGCGAGCAGCTTGGTGGCACGGTCGCGCCGCCCGCCGAAATCGAACAGCTCCGGCGTCGTGTCGATGAAGCGGGTGGTGTAACGGCAGGCGGTGAAGTCGGGATGGGTCAGCACGTTCTCGAGGAACGGCAGGTTGGTGGCGACGCCGCGGATACGGTACTCGCGCAGCGCCCGGTACATGCGGGCGATGACCTCTTCCGACGAAGGCGCCCAGGCGGTGACCTTCTCCAGCATCGGGTCGTAGAAGCGTGTCACCACCGCGCCGGAATAGGCGGTGCCGCCATCGACGCGGATGCCGAAGCCCATGGCGCCGCGATAGGCGGTGATGCGGCCATAGTCCGGGATGAAATTGTTCTCCGGATCCTCGGTGGTGATCCGGCACTGCATGGCGTGGCCGTTGAGACGGATCTCCTCCTGCGGCGGGATTCCGGTCTCGGCGACCGAGCCGATATGGCCGCCTTCGAGGATCTTGATCTGCGCCTTGATCAGGTCGAGGCCGGTGACGACCTCGGTCACCGTGTGTTCGACCTGGATGCGCGGATTGACCTCGATGAAATAGAAGGCGCCGGTGTCGGCATCCATCAGGAACTCGACCGTGCCGGCGCCGATGTAGTCGGTGGCCCGGCCGATGGCGAGCGCCGCGTCGGTCAGGCCCTTGCGGGTCGCCTCGTCGACATAGGGCGCGGGCGCGCGCTCGATGACCTTCTGGTTGCGGCGCTGGATCGAGCAGTCGCGCTCATAGACATGGACGAGGTTGCCATGGGTGTCGCCGAGGATCTGCACCTCGACGTGGCGGGCGCGGCGCACGAGCTTCTCTAGGTACACCTCGTCCTTGCCGAAGGCGGCCTTGGCCTCGCGCTTCGCGGTAGTGACGGCGTCGAGCAGCTTGTCCTCGCTCTCGATCGGGCGCATGCCGCGCCCGCCACCGCCCCAGCTCGCCTTGAGCATGACGGGGTAGCCGACCTTGCGGGCGGCCTCGAGGATGAAGGCGGGGTCGTCGGGCAGCGGGTCGGTCGCCGGCATCACCGGCACGCCGACCGAGATGGCGAGATTTCGTGCCGCGACCTTGTTGCCGAGCGTGCGCATGGTCGCCGGCTTCGGGCCGATGAAGACGATGCCGGCCTCTTCGCACGCCTCGGCGAATTCCGGGCTCTCCGACAGGAAGCCGTAGCCGGGATGGATGGCGTCGACCTTCGCCTCTTTGGCGACGCGGATCACCTCGTCGATGGACAGATACGCGTCGATCGGGCCGAGCGGCTTCGGCAGCCACGGGCCGCGGCCGACGAGATAGGCCTCGTCCGCCTTGAAGCGGTGGAGGGAGAGCTTGTCCTCCTCCGCATGGATGGCGACGGTGGAGATGCCGAGCTCGGTCGCCGCGCGGAAGACGCGGATCGCGATCTCGGATCGGTTGGCGACGAGGAGCTTCCTGATCGTGCGGGTCATGAGCGGTGCCAGGCCTGTGGTTGCGGTCGACGGGATCGGGACTCGGGAACCTGCATCCTGGCTGCGACAATCAGCGCTTCTGCCGCCGCCGGGCCCCGTGGCCGATGCATCAGCCATGCCGGGATACCGTGGCGCGGAGAGACGCCGCACATCATTATTGGTATACAGAATTCCACATGCCAGCAAGCAAAATCACCGGCGCGTGATCGCAGACCCGGTGCTTAGCCGGCGCGACGGACGGCGCCGTTCCACGCGATTGTGAGGCCTGCGTCGCGGTATCGACACGTTGCAGTGCAAGATATCGCGGGCGAGACAGACCAGCCGAATTGGTACATAGAGAACGCGCCGGCAACGTGAGCCCGTATCAGTGCGGGGTCGCGGGAGACGCGCCGGATTACGGAGGAAACTATGGCTAGCAGGCGGGAACGCGCAACGAAGATCGTGGCGACCCTAGGCCCGGCCTCATCGAGCCCGGAGAAGATCCGGGCGCTTTACGAAGCAGGCGTGGATGTGTTCCGGCTGAATTTCAGCCACGGCACGCAGGAGAACCACGGCCATGTTCTCGGCGCCGTGCGCGCGCTGGAGAAGGATGTCGGCCGGCCCATCGGCGTGCTCGCCGATTTGCAGGGCCCGAAGCTGCGCCTCGGCAAGTTCGTCGACGGCCACATCACCCTGACCGCGGGCACCACCATCCGCTTCGACACCGACCCGACGCCGGGCGACGAGAAGCGCGTGCCGATCCCGCACCCGGAAATCCTCGAAGCCCTGCATGAGGGCTCGACCGTGCTGCTCGACGACGGCAAGGTGCGCGTGCGCGTGGTCCGCAAGGGCGCGGGCTTCATCGAGGCCGAGGTGGTCGCCGGCAACCGGCTGTCGAACAACAAGGGCTTCAACGTCCCCGACGTGCTGCTGCCGGTCTCGGCGCTCACCGACAAGGACCGCTCCGACCTGTTCTTCGCCCTCGACCTCGGCGTCGAGTGGATCGCGCTCTCCTTCGTGCAGCGTCCCGAGGACGTGATCGAGGCCAAGGAGCTGATCCAGGGCCGCGCCCAGATCAACCTGAAGCTGGAGAAGCCTCAGGCGGTCGAGCACCTCACCCGCATCACCGAGCTTTCCGACAGCATGATGGTGGCGCGCGGCGACCTCGGCGTCGAGCTGTCGCTGCCGGAGATCCCGGCGCTGCAGAAGCGCGTCATCCGCGAATCCCGCCGCCTCGGCAAGCCGGTGATCGTGGCGACGCAGATGCTCGAATCCATGATCAGCGCCCCGGTGCCGACCCGCGCCGAGGTCTCCGACGTCGCCACCGCCGTCTATGACGGCGCCGACGCGGTGATGCTCTCCGCCGAGAGCGCGGCCGGCCAGTACCCGGTCGAGGCCGTGGCGATGATGGACCAGATCATCAAGCAGGTGGAGCGCGACCCCGGCTACCGGGCGATCATCGACTCGCAGCAGCCCGAGCAGCGCCACACCGTCGCTGACGCCATGACCCAGGCCGCCTATCAGGCGGCGCTGTCGGTCGATGCCGCCGCCATCGTCACCTATACGCTGTCCGGCACCACGACGCTGCACGCGGCGCGCGAGCGCCCGCGCATCCCGATCGTCGGCATCGCCAGCCAGCTCTCCACCGCCCGCCGCCTGGTGATGTCCTATGGCGTGCATGTCGTGCACGCGCCGGAGGAGATCCACACCTTCGGCGAGATGGCGACCAAGGCGACGCAGGTGACCATCGAGCACGGCTTCGCCAAGGAAGGCGACCGCATCGCCATCACCGCCGGCGTGCCCTTCGCGACTCCCGGCACGACCAACGTGTTGCGCCTCGTCACCATCGACAAGGCGATGATGAACCGCCGCCCGAGCGGCGAGAAGAAGACCGAGCCGACCACGCCCCGCGCCGCGGCGAAGACCGCCGGCGGCGAGGCGGTCATCCGCTCCGAGCCGGTCGACGGCAAGGCCGACTGAGGCCGGCCGAAAGGCCCGAGAAAACGGAAAGGCCCCCGATTTCGGGGGCCTTTTTCGTATGCGGGGGGCTCAGAAAACTCAGGCGACCCCTCATCCCCGGGCTTGACCCGGGGACCCAGTCTTTCCGCCTGCACTCGCCTTGGATGGCCGGGCCAAGCGCGGCCATGACGGCTTCTCCCGTTCGGTCGTCATCCCGGACGGCCGCAGGCCGATCCGAGATCGCCGGCGAATTGGAGAGCGATCCCGGCTCTGCGCTTCGCTTCGGCCGGGATGACGGGAAGCGTGAGACGGCCCGCCGCCCCCTCAGGGCAGCATCACCACCGGCGTGCCGATGCCGACGCGGCCATAGAGGTCGATGATGTCGTCATTGTACATGCGCACGCAGCCATAGGAGGCGAAGGTGCCGATCGACCGGGGCTGGTTGGTGCCGTGGATGGCGTATTGCCCGCCGCCGGAGAGCGTCATGGCGCGCGCGCCCATCGGGTTGGCCCGCGTGCCGCCGGGAATGACGTCCGGCAGCTTGGGATTGTCGCGCTTGATCTCGGCCGGCGGCGACCAGGCCGGCTCGACATATTTGCCGCTGATGCGCACCTGGCCCTGCCACTGCTTGCCGCGGCGGCCGACCGCCACCGGATAGCGGATGGCCTTCCCCGGGCCGGTGACGAGATAGAGCCGGCGCTCCCGGGCGCTGACCACGATGGTGCCGGGGCGCACGCCCGGCTTGTCGAAGGCTACGGCCTCGCGTGCCGAAGCGGAGGCGAGCGGAAACAGCTGAGTCGCGAGCGCGATCAGGCAGAAGGATATCCAACGCAACATTGCCCAGTCCCAGCGAAGAACTATGGCTGTTGATACCAGATAATGTCGGGCCTTACCGCCCTCGATACCACCGGGAGGCACCTGAGCGCCTCTGCCCGCGCCATTTTTGCAACAGTGGGCGAAAAGTTCGGTTGTGAGTTCGCCGACGCCCTACAGTCAATTGCACGGGCCGGCGAGAAAGGTTAGTCATTAAGGCGACAAGACCTCTGCGCCACCGGCTCAGCTCTTCGTTTTGTTTACTAACGGAAGGTAATTGCGCATGATCAAGACCCTGCTCGTGGCTTCTGCGTCCCTCTTCATGCTGGGCGCCGCCGTCGCCGCTGACCTCCCGCAGCCGCAGCCGGTGCCGGCTGAGGCCGCTCCGATCGGCAAGGCCCCGATTGGCAAGACCCCGGTGGGCAAGGCTCCCGAGCCGATCGTCACCAAGGGCTGATGCGGCGTCTGGCACGCACCTCTTCGTGACGTGCTTGACATGACCGCCGCGGGCTCGTTCCTTCGCGCGATCTGATCGAGAGAAGCGACGGGGTGTCGTGATGAAGATGTCTACAAAAACGGCAAAGCGCCACTGCCTCACAGTGGCGCTTTGCATGTCCGCCGCCCTCGCGGTGAGCACGCTGCCGGCGGCTGCCGTCACCGGCGGTAGTGCGGATTCGGCTACGGTGGCAACGACGCCCCAGGCGGCACCCGCCCAGGCGACCAACACCACCAAGCCCAAGCCGCGCCAGAAGGTCAGCGCGCTGCCCGGCGGCACCTCGACCGCCAGCGGCGGATCGAGCGCGACGTCTGCCAACAGCGTCGCGGCGAACGCATCGTCCGCGGCGACCGGCAATGCGACGCCGGGCTCGTCCGAGGCGATCGCCTCGCCGACCCCGCCGCCTGGCCCCTATTATGTCGACTTCCGCGCCCGCACGGCGGCTTCCTACGGCCATGCCTTCATCTGGTACGGCAAGTCGAGCGAGCGTGCGGTGGAAGTGGCCGGCCTGCATCCGGCGACCGACAGCCCGGTGCCCTATGTGCTGGGCCACCTGATGTGGGTCCAGTCGGAGACCGGCGCCAGCTATGGCGACCTCGACGAGCAGTATCTGACGGCGAACTATCGCGTCTATCTGAGCGAAGAGGACGCGCCGAAGGTCATCGCCTATATCCAGAAGCTGCAGAAGAACTCGCCGCTCTGGAACGCGACGACCACCAATTGCACCTGGTTCATCGGCCAGATCGCTTCCTTTATGGGTCTCAAGACGCCCTGGCACCTGCTGGTGCCGGAGGAATATGTCAACGAGCTCAAGAAGATGAATGGCGGGCGCAACATGGCGCGCCTCTCCCCGGACCAGTAGGACCGGCGGACCAGAAATGGCGGCATGCGGCGGGGTCTTCCCCGCCGTTTTCGTTTCGGGCGGGTCGCTTCGCGGCAGGTGGCCGGAGCGACGCCCGAGAGCCTGGCCTGCAATTTGAGCTTCCCTCTTCCCCGGGCTTCGCCCGGGGATCCAGCCAGCAGGTTGGCGCCGGGTGGAAAGCCTGGGCGGGCGGGTCATGCCCAGCCATGGGGAGGAGGGGTATCGCCCTCCCAAACGGCGTCATCGGTCGAGCGCTGAGGCGCGTGATGTCCATTACGGTCGATGTCGGCCGTAACGACATCGCCGCCCGGCCTCCCTGTCGTCCGGCCGATTCCTGCGGTAAGAAAATAGCGGCTGACGCGAGCGCCCGCCGGGGCGTCGTCGTATCGAGCTGCGGCAGGCGCGTGCGTGGCCTTCGCCGATTCCCTCATGACCAGCGCGGCCGCCACGCCGCTTCCAAGGCCGTCCATGCCCGACCTCGCCGGCCACAGCCCGTCCGCCACCTCCCGCGTCACCTGTCTTGATGGGCTGCGCGGCGTCGCCGCCTGCACGGTGGTGGCCTTCCACTTCTTCTACGCCTTCGCGCCCGCGTCCTTCATCGACCGCCAGCGCGTCGGGATCGGCCTATTCGACACGCCGCTCGCCGTGCTGTGGAACGGCTATTTCGCCGTGGCGGTGTTCTTCGCGTTGTCGGGCTTCGTGCTCGCCGCCTCGGCGCCGAAGAGCACGCGCGAGGCGCCGCTGATGATCGGCCTGCGCTATTTCCGCCTCGGCGTGCCGGCGCTGGTCTCCTCCATCCTCGCCTGGGCCTGGCTCACCAGCTTCCCCGAGGCCGCGCGCGACGTGCAGGCCATCACCGCCAGCCCGTGGTTCCGCTGGACCTACCAGGCGCCGATCCCGCCGCTGAGCCAGGCGATCTGGGAAGGCGCCGTCGGCGTGTTCGTCAACGGCACCACCCGCTTCAACAATCCGCTCTGGACCATGCAGGCCGAGTTCTTCGGCTCGGTGCTGATCTACGGCTCCTATGCCGTGCTGCGGGGGCATGCGCGGCCATGGGCGATGGCGCTGGGCCTCGTCGGCTTCACCGCCTTCGGGCTGTTCCCCCTCGCCGCCTTCAGCGGCGGCGCGCTCGTCTACGAGCTGCGCCACAGGCTGCGCGACCATGCGCTCGCGGGAAGCCTGATCGGGCTGGCCGGCCTCATCCTCGGCGCCACCTTCCCCGGCCATGCTGCCGGGCCGGGGACGCTCGCCTATGCCCAGTCCTGGCTCGGCACCGGCGGCCTGCGCGAGATCGGCGCGCTTCTGGTGATCGTGGCGATCCTGATCACCCCGCCGGTGCGGCGCTTCTTCGAGGCGCCGCCGCTGCAGCGGCTCGGCGAGCTCTCCTTCCCGATCTACCTCGTGCATGTGCCGCTGATCGTGGCGCCGGCGGCCTATGTCTTCGCCGCGCTGGCCCCGCTCTCGCCGCTGGCACTGGCGGGGCTGTTCGCGCTCACCTGCCTCGGCACGCTGGCGCTCGGGGCTCTGTTCCTGGTGGCGGTGGAGCGGCCGCTGCTGGCCGTGCTCAAGGCCGTGCGCACCCGAGGGCGGGCGCGCCTCGCCGCGCTGTAAGGGCGTGCTACTGCGCCGGCGTCGGATAGTTGCCGGCGCCGGGCACCAGCCGTACCGGATCGCCGACCGTGCCCGAGGTGCTGCTGGTGCCGGAGTTGCTGGTCGGCCGCGGCGCGGAGACCGGCGGCACGCCCGGCAGGGTCGGCGGCGCCGAGAAGGGCGAGTTCTGCGTCGGCGTCTGCACCGGGCGCGAGGGCGCCTGGTCGACGACGGCGCCGGGCGGAGGCGAGCCCTGGATCACGTTCGCCCGCGACGACGGGGCGAGCTGCGCCGAACCTGCGGGACCGGGCACCTGCGGATAGCCCTCATAGGGATCGACGAGATTGCCCTGCGGCATACCCGGCTGGGTCATGCCGGGCTGGTACACCTGCTCGGGCTGCGGCACGGCGCTGCCATAGCGCGGCCGGCTGCGGCGCCGGGGGGCCGGCGCGGCCGCCGGAGCCACCTCGGCTTCCGGTCCCATCCAGCCATCGAGCACTGTGCCATCGCCCTGCAGGCCGGACGGATAGGCCAGCGGCCCGCCGATCCGCCCCAGCCCCTCCGGCTCGCCCATCGGCCGGCCATAGGGCTGCCAGACATAGGGGAGGAAGTAGCCGTTGATGGAATAGCGGTACATGACGCGCAGCAGATCCTGCTCGCTGGCGCCGATCTGGCAGAGCCGCAGGCGGATGGAGAGCACGCCGCGGTCGACCCGGAAGATGTTCATCGGCACTTGCGACTGGATGCGCTGCCAGCCATAGATGCACAGCTCGCCGCCGCCGGCATTGCCGATGGCGTAGTTGAACGGGCCGTAGCGGTTCTGCACATAGTAGTTCGAGACGTGCATGGTGACGCCCGGCATGCGGTCGAGCATCTCCTGGTCGAGCACCTCCGCGCTGAGGAAGTCGTCGGCGCGCGTGTTCTCCCAGCCGGTGCGCTCCTTCACCGGGCCGAAGAACACCGTGTAGATGGCGTTCTGCCCGCGCGAATGCGCGTTGGTGCCGAGCATGATCTCCTGCTCGATGGCGTTGAGATAGGTGGTCTGGACGACGGCGATCACCGGCGGCGCCGAGCCGGGCTCGGGCAGCACCAGGGCATCGGAGATCGCGACCTCGGTGGCGAGGTTGGCGACCTTCGGGTTCTGCCCCGGCCACGGGTACATGCTGCCGCATCCGGCCGAAAGGAGAGCCAGGGACACCGCCAGACACCCGGGTAGAGGTACGCGCGTAGTCCGTCCCGTCATAGCCCCTTCAACGCTCGTGCTGGCCGAACAAGCGCTCCACTGCCACGGTCATCCCCCCAGAAACCGCCGCTCGGAACAACGCCGAATCACTTGTGTCATTGGACTTTAGCCTGCACCGCAATAGGGTGGAATCGATCCGCGCGCGATATGGTTTGAATTTGGATAGATTTCCTCAACCTCTCGCGTCTAAGACACATTGATCTGCTGACTTTCAGCGGGGGCTGGACGAGGCAATAACGACGATGCGCAAAGCTTGGATCGCCGCGCTGTGGGCTATTTCATCCCTGGTCGTGGTATTCTTGATCACTC
This sequence comes from Ancylobacter novellus DSM 506, assembly GCF_000092925.1. NCBI lineage: Bacteria > Pseudomonadati > Pseudomonadota > Alphaproteobacteria > Hyphomicrobiales > Xanthobacteraceae > Ancylobacter > Ancylobacter novellus. The sequence goes on from NC_014217.1 coordinate 3,320,867, forward strand.
TGCCGATCAGCTTGCAGGCTCATCTGATCGCCGGGTGCATCGTCGTCGTCGCCATGATCCTGCTCAAGACCTTCGGCCCCCCGGTCGGCATGCCGCGCACCATTGCGCTCGCCATCGGCACCGCCGTAGTATTGCGATACGTATACTGGCGCACCACGAGCACGATTCCGCCGATCACCCAGCTCGAGGACTTCATCCCCGGCTTCATGCTCTATTTGGCCGAGATGTACAGCGTGTTTATGCTGTTCCTCAGCCTGTTCGTAGTCTCCGCGCCGATGCCGGTGCGCACCGCGCCGGCCATTCCCGCGGACCAGATCCCGACCGTCGACGTGTTCATCCCGAGCTATAACGAGGACGCGTCGCTGCTGGCCTCGACCGTCTCGGCGGCGCTCAGCCTCGACTATCCGGCCGACAAGTTCACCGTCTGGCTGCTCGACGACGGCGGCACCGACCAGAAATGCGAGCAGGACGACCCCGACCAGGCCGCCGCCGCCATCGCCCGGCGGGCCGAATTGCAGCAGCTCTGCGCCGGCCTCGGCGCCCGCTACCTGACCCGCGCCCGCAACGAGCACGCCAAGGCCGGCAACCTCAATAACGGCCTCGCGCACTCGACGGGCGACCTCGTGGTGGTGTTCGACGCCGACCACGCGCCGACGCGCGACTTCCTCACCAACACGGTCGGCTACTTCCTCGAGGACGAGAACCTCTTCCTCGTGCAGACGCCGCATTTCTTCATCAATCCCGACCCTCTGGAGCGCAATCTCGGCACCTTCGACTTCATGCCGTCGGAGAACGAGATGTTCTACGGCATCATCCAACGCGGCCTCGACAAGTGGGACGCCGCCTTCTTCTGCGGTTCGGCGGCGGTGCTGAGCCGGCGCGCCTTGGGCGAAAGCAACGGCTTCAGCGGCGTCACCATCACCGAGGACTGCGAGACCGCGCTCGAGCTGCACTCGCGCGGCTGGCACTCGATCTATGTCGACAAGCCGATGATCGCCGGCCTGCAGCCCGACAGCTATGCCAGCTTCATCGTCCAGCGCTCGCGCTGGGCGCAGGGCATGATGCAGATCCTGCGTTTCCACTTCCCGCCGGGCAAGCGCGGCCTCACCCTGGCGCAGCGCCTGTGCTACTGCTCCAGCACCTTCTTCTGGCTGTTCCCCTATTCGCGGCTGATGTTCCTCATCTCGCCGCTGTTCTACCTGTTCTTCTCGCTGGAGATCTTCAACGCCTCCGGCGCCGAGTTCCTCGCCTACACCACCACCTACATGCTGGTGAACCTGCTGATGCAGAACTACCTCTATGGCCGCTATCGCTGGCCATGGGTCTCCGAGCTCTACGAATACATCCAGTCGATCTACCTGTTCCCCGCTTTGGTGTCGGTGCTGGCCAATCCGCGCAAGCCCACCTTCAAGGTGACGGCAAAGGGCGAGCACATGGACGAGGGCCATGTGTCGGAGATCGGCCCGCCCTTCTTCATCATCTTCGGCATCCTCGTCCTCGGCGTGGTGCTGACCATCTGGCGCCTGCTGACAGAGCCGTTCAACCATGACGTCATCATCGTCGTCGGCGGCTGGAACCTCTTGAACCTGCTGCTCGCCGGCTGCGCGCTGGGCGTCGTCTCCGAGCGGCGCAACCGCCGCCGCACGCACCGCGTCGACCTGCTGCGCCGGGGCGAGATCGTCATCAACGGCGTCGCCTACCCGGCCGCCATCGAGGACGGCTCGCTCGGCGGCGCGCGGGTGCGGCTGGCGGCCAATGTGACGGTGCCGGAGTTCGAGCGCGGGACGGTCGGCCTGCTGCGCTTCCGCCCGCTGGCCACCAACATCCCGATCGACGTGCTGCCGGTCGCGATCCGCAACGTCGAGCGCGGTGCCGAGGGCGCGCTGCTCGGCTGCCAGTTCCACCCGGACCAGCCGCTGCACTACCGCCTGATCGCCGACCTGATCTTCGCCAATTCCAACGAATGGCAGAAATTCCTGGATTCGCGCCGGAATAACCCCGGCGTGCTCATGGGCACGATACGGTTCGTCCGCGTGGCGATCTTCCAGACCGGCCGCGGCCTCTCCTACCTGGTCAACCTGCACAAGCTCTGGCGCGAGCGGCGCCGCCGCCCGGTGCTCGCGCCGGTCAAACGTGGATGACCAGGATGCGCGCTCCCGCCTCCATTGCCGCCGCTCTCGTCCTCGCGCTCGCGCAGGCGCCGCTCGCCGGCCCCTGGCTGGCGCCGGCCTACGCCCAGGGGGCCGGCCAGGGCACCGGCTTCTCGATGACGCCGCCGATCCCCGGTTATGGCGGGGGCAATGCGCCCGCCTCCGGGAGTTCCGCGCCGGCGACCTCGGTGCCGATGACGCCGCCCGCCTCGTCCGGCTCCGCTGCGCCGAGTTCTTCGGCCTCGTCGCCCGCGGCCTCGGACAGTTTGAGCGCCGGCGCCGCCGGCGGACCGAACTTCTCCATCCCGTCCTTCCCGACGCCGTCGGCACCTTCGCAGGGGTCGACGCCCTTCGCGATGCCCTCCGGGCAGGCCGCGCCGGCACCGGCGGGCCGGTCGCCGGCGCCGTCCTCGTCCTCCGCCTGGATCCCCGCGCCGGACGCCGGCGAGACGCCCGCACAGACGCAGGCGGGCCAGGCGCGGCCGGTCAATCCGCAGCAGGCGAAGCCCGCGCCTTATGCCCAGGCGCCCGCCATGCCCGCGCCTTCCATGCCCGCGCCCGCGGCGCCACGCAGCACCCCGCCGACCTCCGGCGCGCAGGCTCCCGCGAGCCCGCCGACCTCGGCGACGGCGCCGACTTGGGACATGAACCAGTCGTCGACCGGCATTGAATTGCCGGGCGAGCCCGGCGCGCCCGCGCCGACCGCCGCGCCGTTCCAGATGGTGCCCGGCCAGCCCGCGCCGGTCATCACGCAGGTGCCCGCCACCACCCCGGTGGCCGAAGTGCGCAAGCGGCCCGACCGATTCCTCATCCCGCAGCGGCGTATGATCTTCGCCGGCGAGGTCGCCTCGCGCGCCTGGGTGTTCTACGCCACCCAGGAAGAGGCCAACCGGCAGGCGAGCTTCCTGCTCAGCTACCTCAGCGCCGTCGTCGTGATGCCGGAAACCTCGCGTATCCGCGTGACGGTGAACGGCCAGGCGCTGATCGAGCGGCCGATCGCCGCCTCGCAGGAGCCCGCGCATTTCGAGGTACCGATCCAGCGCGGCACGCTGCGCCCGGGCGCCAACCTCATCCGCATCGACGTGGTGCAGCGTCACCGCACCGACTGCGCGGTCACCGCGACCTACGAGCTCTGGACCGAGATCAACAACGAGGGCACCGGCCTCGTCTTCAACGGCGGCCGCCCGCCGCTGTCCGGCGGTCTCGACGACCTCGCCTCGGTCGGCTTCGACCAGTACGGCGTGACGCCGATCCGCATCGTCACCCCCGGCCCGATCGAGGGCGGCGGCAGCTCCCGCGTGCTGCGGGTGGTACAGGGCCTCGCCGTGCGCGGCCAGTTCCCCAACACTTCCGTCACCATAGCGGATAGCCAGACGGGCCAGACGCCGCCGGGCGGGCTCACCGTCGTGGTCGGCACCGCCTCGGAGCTGCCCCGCCTGATGGCCTCGGTGCCGAACGAGGCGCGGCTGCGCCCGATCACCACACTATTGGAGGACGACCGGCTCGGCGCGCCGACGCTGGTCATCTCCGGGCCGACCGCGGCCGACGTCGACCGCGCCATCGACCGGCTGAACGCGATCTCCATTCCCCGCACCGACGCGGTCAACACGCAGACGCTGTACGCGCCCAATGCGCCGCTGTTCGACAGCGCCCGCAGCGTGCGCCTCGGCGAACTCGGCGTGCCGACGCAGGAATTCTCCGGCCGCCGCTTCCGCGCCGAGTTCCAGATCGCGCTACCGGCCGACTTCTACGCCCAGGCCTATGGCAACGCGCAGCTGCTGCTCGACGCCGCCTTCACCGCCGCGGTGCGGCCGGGCAGCCATGTCGACGTCTATGTGAACGAGCAGATCGCCTCGAACCTGCCGATCACCGCCTCGGGCGGCGGACTGTTCCAGCGCGAGCGCATGCAGATCCCGCTGCGCAACTTCCGTCCCGGTGTGAACCGCCTCTGGCTGGAAGTGGTGCTCGACACGGAATCGGACGCGCGCTGCCTGCCGGGTGCCACCCTGCCGGCCGAGAACCGCTTCGTACTGTTCGATTCGACCGAGTTCTCCATCGGCAACTTCGCCCGTATCGGCCGGGTGCCGGACCTCGCCTCGTTCTCCGCCGATGCCTTCCCCTACAATCTCGACGGCAACCCGGTCGCGGTGGTGCTGGCGCGGCAGGATTCATCCACGCTGTCGGCCGCCGGCACGCTGATGTCGCGGCTCGCCCTCGCCAATGGCGCGCCGCTGCCGATCGACGCCTCTCCCGCCTCGGTGACGCTGGGCGAGCGCAACGTGATCTTCGTCGGCAGCATCGACCAGGTCTCCTCCAGCGTGCTGGACCAGGTCGGCGTCGCCGAGACGGCGCGGACCAACTGGGTGGTCTCCGCCAGCGGCGACGAGAACAGGGACGTCGGCAGCAGCCAGGAATACGACAACGTGCTGGAGCGTTTCCGCTCCCGCCAGGTCGGCGACAGCCCGCCCCCGCCCGGCGAGCCGCGGCTCGACCAGAACACGCACGAGGTCTATGAGCGCTGGCGTGGCAGCGTGCAGGGGCACAGCAGCCTCTACACCATCGTCGAAGGCTTCGAGGGCTGGCTGGAGCGCACCTTCTCCATCAACTTCGAATCCTTCCGCCTGCAGGAAGGCCGGCGCAGCCTGTTCGAGCCGCCCCCGCGCACCTCGGTACTGATGGCGCAGGGCACCGGCCCGACGGGCTCGGCCGCCTGGACGCTGGTCGCCGGCCGCACGCCGGAGGCGCTGGCGGCGTCGATGACGCGCTTCACCTCGGATGCCGTGTGGAACCGCATCGGCGGGCAGGCCGTCGCCTATCAGGTGGCGTCCGGCGACATCGAGCGGCGCGACATACGCAGCTTCAGCTTCATCGTCACCCAGCCGCTCTCCTTCGGCAATCTGCGCATGATCGCGGCCAACTGGCTGTCGATCAACATCCTGCCCTACGCGCTGATGCTGGTTCTGGCCGGCACGATCCTCGGCTGCGCCACCGCCCTCCTGCTGCGCCGGCTCGGGCGGCCCTCATGATCCGGCGGGTGCTCGCCGGCTTTCTCCTGATCGTCTGCGGAGCACTGCCCGTGTCCGCCCAGCCCTCCACCCTGATCCCGACCGAGGCCTGGAGCGCCTATATGGAGCGCTTCGTCGACGGCAGCGGACGCGTCGTCGACACCGCCAATGGCGGCATCAGCCACAGCGAAGGCCAGGGCTACGGCATGCTGCTGGCGTATTTAGCAGGTGACAGAAGCAACTTTGAACGCATATGGAGTTTTACGCGTACCGAGTTACTGATTCGCGATGATGGACTCGCCGCATGGCGCTGGGATCCGAACTCTACGCCGCATGTCACCGACGTAAACGCGGCGAGCGACGGCGATTTGTTAATCGCCTATGCCTTGGCACGGGCCGGAGCCGCGTGGAATCAACAGCCCTACATCGACGCGGCGCGGCGAATCGCACGGGCGATCGGGAGGAAGCTTCTGGTCACCGACGGAAGCCGGCTGGTTCTGCTTCCGGGCGTCTCCGGCTTCTCCTCCAGCGACCGGCCGGACGGCCCGATACTCAACCTATCCTATTGGATATTCGAGACCTTTCCGGTCATGGCGCAGCTCGCGCCGGAGTTCAAATGGTCAGAAGCGGCCAATGCCGGGCTGGAGCTGCTGAGCATCGCCCAGCTGGGTCCGGCGCGGCTTCCACCCGACTGGATCTCGGCGCCGGCGAGCAAGCCGGTGACGGTCGCCGAGGGCTTCCCGCCTGTCTTTGGTTACAATTCATTAAGGATATCTCTTTACCTGTTGCGGGCAGGGATCGAGAACACGGCGTTACAGGAACCATTCCGGCGGAGTTGGCTGATCGAAGGCGGGGGCACACCCGCGGTCGTCGACATCCCCACCGGGCGCGTGCTCGCACGGCTTACCGACCCGGGCTATCGCATGCTCGCGTCGGTTCTGGCCTGTGCGTTGAATGCCACCCCGATTCCCGAAGATCTGAGACGTTTTGAGCCTACGCTCTACTATCCGTCGACGTTGTACTTGTTAGGCTGGGCACTGGTCGCGGAGCGATATCCGAGATGTCTTTGAAGAGGGCCATTCTGCTGATCATGCTCGGGGGAGCGGTGGTTCCCGCGATCGGACAGCAGATCGAGCTCCCGGGCACCGGAGGCACCGCCAACAAGACCGCCCGCCCCAAGGTCGACGAGACCGCCCTGCGCTACTTCGCCTCCCAGGGCGACACCCGCCGGCTGGAAGCCGAGATCGCCCGCCTGCGCGCGCTCTATCCCGACTGGACGCCGCCCGACGACCTGTTCGGTCCGCAGACCGACGTCGAGCTGCAGCGCATGTGGAAGATGTACGCCGAGGGCAAGTATTCCGACGTGCGCAGCGCCATCGCCACCCGCCAGGCCGCCGACCCCTCCTGGCAGGCGCCGCCGGACCTGCTGGCGCGGCTGACCGAGGCGGAGAACCGCCGGCAGCTGGTCAACGCGTCGGACGCCGAGCAGTGGGGGACCGTGCTGCGCCTCGCCACCGATGCGCCGGGACTGCTCACCTGCACCAATGTCGACATCCTCTGGCGCGTCGCCGAGGCCTTCGTGAAGACCGAGCAGACGCCGCGCGCGCTCGATGCCTACACTTACGTGCTGACCAACTGCAACGACCCCGGCGAGCGCCTCGCCACGGTGCAGAAGGCGATGCCGCTGCTCACCGACGAGCAGATCGAGAACCTGCTCAAACTCGAGCGCAAGGACGCGGCCGGCAAGCCGGAATTCGCCGCATTGCGCGACGACCTGATCCGCCGCCGCATGGGCCGCGCCGCCGAGAATCCCGAGTACACGGTGCCGGACGAGGACATCAAGCGGATGGAGGCGCTGGCGCGCCAGGGCACCACGCCCGGCGACCCGCTGCTGCTCGGCTGGTACCTGTTCCGCCATGACGAGGCGACCCGCGCCCTCGAATGGTTCAAGCTGGCGCTCGACCGCAAGGGCGGCCCGAAGGCGGCGGAAGGCTATGTGCTGGCGCTGAACTTCCTCGGCCGCTCGCTGGAAGCCGAGCCGATCGCCTTCGAGTGGCGCGATTCCGCGCCCGAGAACAACAAGGCCTATCTCGACGTTGTCATCGCGCTGCTCACCGCCGATCCGCCGCCGGTGCTGGACGAGATCGTGCTCACCCGCTTCAGCCCGGTGGTGATGCGCGACAAGTACGTCCCCGGCGCGCAGGCGCTCGGCTGGTACGCCTACAACACCGGGCAGATCGTCACCTCGCAGTCCTGGTTCGACACCGCTCTGAACTGGGACCCGAACGACGAGCCCTCCGCCTACGGCCTGTCGCTCACCTATTGGCGCCTCGGCGACATCGCCCGCCTCAACGCGATGGTGCAGAGCTGGGGCCCGCGCTCGGAGCGCATCGTGGCTCTGGTCGACCCGGTGGTGCGCGCCCGCCTCGAGGCCCGCAACGCCCAGACCACCACCCAGATCGACCCGCGCCTCGATCCGCTCGGCGCCGCCGCAGCCCGCCTAACGCCGATGCCCTCGCTGACGCCGCCGCCGATCGGCACGCCGCCCATCGGCCTGCGCGGCGGAGCGGCGCAGTACGCGCAGATCCCGACCGCCCGTCAGTTCCAGCCGATCCCGCAGGCCGGCACGGCGCCTCGCGCCTATGGCGCTGCGCCCTATCAGGCGCAGAATCCGCTCGCGACCGGCCAGTTCCAGCCGCTGCCCGGCGCGACCGCGCAGCCCTATGCCGGCGCCCAGCCTTATGCCGGCGCGCAGCCGTCCTACGCCGCGGCGGACTATGTGCCGACGCCGCGCCGGCGCCCGGTCGCGCGTTCCGTCGCCCGCACCGGCAGCACGGTCGAGACCGCCGCGGCCGGTGGTGGTGGCGGTGGTGCTGCCGTCGCCCGCGGCTGGCGGCTGATGGACCTCGACAGGCCGATGGAGGCGGTGCGCGCCTTCGACCAGGCGATCGCCGCCGGCGGCCGCGCCGCCGAGGATGCCGCCTACGGCAAGTCGCTCGCCTATCTGCGCATGGGCATGACCAACAAGGCGCAGGCCGCCGCTCTCGAAGCGCCGCAGAGCCCGCGCCGCGCCGTGCAACTGAGCGGCGACCTGCTCGCCCAGCGCGCGCTCGCCGCCTATAAGGACCAGCGCTATGTCGAGACCATCATCGCCCTCGACGAGCGCTCGCGCATCGCGCCCGAGCAGCAGGACCTGATGGTACTGCGCGCCTGGGCCTACTACCAGATCCGCGACATCCGCTCGGCCCAGCGCATCTTCAGGGCGCTGCAGGCGCAGGGCAATGCCGAGGGCGCCAACGGCATGGCCGCCATCGACGCGCTGACCCGCAAATACCGCACCTGACGCGACCGGATCGCCCCGGCCGCGCTCACCCCCCGACCTTCTCCGCCAGGAAATCGACGAAGGCACGGATGCGGGCGGCGAGGTAGTCGTGGCCGACGAACACCGCGTGCACCCGCTCGATGTCGCCGCCATTGTACTCTTCCAGCACCTCGACCAGCGTGCCGGCCCCGATGTCGCGCTCGGCGACGTAGCGGGCGATGCGGGCGATGCCGAGCCCGTCCAGCGCGAGGCGCTGCACCATGGAGCCGCTATTGCCCTCCAGATTGCCCGACACGGGCAACGCATAGCCCTCGCCGCTGGCCGGATCGACGAAGGGCCAGTCGTCCTGGGAGCGGCGGAAGTTGAAGCGCAGGCAGTTATGGCCGGCGAGGTCCTGCGGGGTGTGCGGCCTGCCGTGACGCGCGAGATAGGCCGGGGACGCGACGATGACGCGGCGGCTCTCCAGCATCTTGCGCGCCTTGAGCGAGGAATCGCGCATCGGCCCGGCGCGCAGGCCGATATCGGCGCGTTCGGCGACGAGGTCGATCACCTCGTCGGTCAGCGACAGGTCGAGCTGCACCTCCGGATAGAGCGCAAGGAACTCCGGCACCCGCGGCACCACGCAGCGTTCGCCAAAGCCGACGGTCGAGCTCACCCGCAGCCGGCCGCGCGGCGCGGCGGCGGCGCCGGCGGCGATGAAGCGCTCGGCCTCGTCGATCTCGCCGAGGATGCGCCGGGCGCGGGCGACATAGGCCTCGCCCTCGGCGGTCAGCATGATGGCGCGGGTGGAACGCACCAGGAGGCGCGTGCCGAGCCGTTCCTCCAGCCGCGTCACCAGCTTGCTCACCGCGGAAGGCGACAGGCCGAGCCGGCGGCCGGCGGCGGAGAAGCTGCCGCGGTCCACCGCCTCGATGAGCACCTGCATCTCGCCCGCGCGATTGTCCATCAGCCTCGTCCCATCTCGACAGATCGCCGCTTATCTGTGAATTCAGTTCAAAAGTATTGATCCGTCATAGCGGCTACCGGCGCAAGCGGGCGCGCGACATATTCCGGCCAACGCCACCCATCGCCCAGCAAGCGCCGCGCTCCCACGAGCCGCGGGCGCCGGGCCTCGCATTGTCTGGAACCCGCCATGCCGCTCACCCGGATGCCCCTCGCGCTGTTCGCGCTCACCATCGCCGCCTATGCCATCGGCACCACCGAATTCGTCATTGTCGGCCTGCTGCCGACCGTGGCGGCCGACCTCTCCATCGACCTGCCCCTCGCCGGACTGATCGTCAGCGTCTATGCGCTCGGCGTAACCTTCGGTGCGCCGGTGCTCACCGCCCTCACCGGCCGGGTGCCGCGCAAGGCGCTGCTGCTCTCGCTGATGGCGTTGTTCATCGTCGGCAACGCCGCGGCCGCGCTCAGCCCGAGCTATGCGCCGCTGCTGGCCGCCCGCGTGGTCTCGGCCTTCGCGCATGGCGTGTTCTTCTCGGTCGGCGCCACCATCGCCGCCGACCTCGTCCCCGCCGACAGGCGCGCCTCCGCCATCGCCATGATGTTCATGGGGCTGACGGTGGCCATCGTTACCGGCGTCCCGCTCGGCACCTTCATCGGCCAGAGCTTCGGCTGGCGGGCGACCTTCTGGGCGGTGTCCGGCCTCGGCGTCGTCGCCTTCCTCGGCCTCGCCGCGCTGCTGCCCTCGAACCTCTCGCGCGCCGCCCCAGCGAGGCTCATCGACCAGGTCCGCGTGCTCGGCTCCGGCCGGCTGCTGATCGTCTACGGCATGACCGCGCTCGGCTATGGCGGCACTTTCGTCGCCTTCACCTATCTCGCCTCGATTCTTGAGCAAATCACCGGCTTCGCCTCATCGAGCGTCAGCCTGATCCTGGTGCTCTACGGCCTCGCCATCGCCGCCGGCAACCTCATGGGCGGGCGCTTCGCCGACCGCGATCCGGTGAAGGCGCTCACCTACCTGTTCCTGGCGCAGGCTGCCGTGCTGGCGCTGTTCACCTTCACCGCGCCCTCGCCCTGGCTCGCCTTGCCGACGCTGGCCGCCCTCGGCTTCCTGTCCTTCGCCAACGTGCCGGGCCTGCAGATCTATGTCGTCGAGCTGGCGAAGAAAGTGCGGCCCGGCGCGGTCGACGTCGCCTCGGCGCTCAACATCGCCGCCTTCAACCTCGGCATCGCCATCGGCGCCTGGGTCGGCGGGCGGGTCGTCGCCTCCCCGCTCGGGCTTGACGCCACGCCCTGGGTCGGCGCCCTCATTGTTGCCGGCGCGCTGGCTCTGACTATCTGGAGTGGAGCGCTCGACCGCCGCGAAACCCTCGCCCTGCGCACCGCCTGATTTTCTCCAGGGAGATTTCCATGCAGACCTATGTCACCGCCAACGGCGCGACGATCCCGGCGCTCGGCTTCGGCACCTTCCGCATGCCCGGACCGGACACGCTGCGCATGGTGCCGCACGCGCTCAAGGTGGGCTTCCGCCACATCGACACCGCGCAGATCTATGGCAACGAAGCCGAGGTCGGCGAGGGCATCGCCAGCTCGGGCGTCAGCCGCGCCGACATCTTCCTCACCACCAAGGTGTGGGTCGACAAGTTCGGCCATGACGCGCTCATCGCCTCGGTCGACGAGAGCCTCAAGAAGCTGAAGACCGACTATGTCGACCTGCTGCTCCTGCACTGGCCGGCCGGCCACGCTCTGCCCGAGCCGGTCGGCGCGCTGAACGAGGTGGTGCGGGCCGGCAAGGTGCGGCACATCGGCGTGTCGAACTTCAACGCGGCGCTGATGAAGGAGGCGGCGAGCCTCAGCGAGGTGCCCCTCGTCACCAACCAGGTCGAGTACCATCCCTATCTCGACCAGGGCCCGGTGATCGAGGCCGCGCGCGCCGCGGGCATGTCGGTCACCGCCTATTTCGCCATGGCCGACGGCAAGGTATTCGCCGATCCGGTACTGAAGGACATCGCCGGCCACCACGGAAGGACCGTCGCGCAGGTCGTGCTGCGCTGGGTGATCCAGCAGGACGGGTTGATCGTGCTGTCCAAGACGGCGACGGAAGCCCGCGCGGCGGAGAACTTCGCTATCTTCGACTTCGAGCTCTCGGGCGAGGAAATGGCCGCGATCCACGGCCTCGCAAAGCCGGACGGGCGCCTCGTCAGCCCCGGCGGCCTCGCCCCGATCTGGGACAAGGCGGCCTGAGCCACAGCCCACCGCCCCACTTCCCTCATCCCCGGGCCTGACCCGGGGATCCAGCCTTTGCTTCCGGGGAGCCTCCGGTCCAAGTCTGGATGGCCGGGTCAAGCCCGGCCATGAGGGAAGAGGCGCTTCGGGTTTGTTCTTATTTCCATCAGCTATATTTTCGTGTTCATAACGATCAGGGGAACGACGAGCGCCATCGTGGGAGACGACCGTTGCGGGTCACCAAAGCCAAGGTCGCCGAGCATCGCAGCGCGATCCTCGCCTCAGCGTCACGCCTGTTCCGCGAGCGCGGCTTCAACGATGTCGGCGTCGCCGAGATCATGCAGGCGAGCGGCCTGACCCACGGCGCCTTCTACGGCCATTTCCGCTCCAAGGCCGACCTCGCCGGCCAGGCGTGCCGGCAGGCTTGCACCGAGGGCCTCGCCCGCTGGCGGAAGGCGACAAGCCTCTCCGCCATCATCGACCGCTATCTTTCCCCCTCCCACCGCGACGACCCGGCGACCGGCTGCGCCCTCTCGGCGCTGGCGGCCGAGGCCGCGCGGCAGGCGCCCGAGCTGCAGAAGAACTACGCCGAAGGCCTGTCGGGCTTCATCGAGGCCGTCGAACAGCGCCTCGACGAGTCGGACCCGCAGGCGCGCCGCCGGCAGGCGATCGCCATCCTCGCCTCGATGATCGGCGCGCTCACCATGGCCCGCGGCGTCGCCGCCGGCGACCCGGAGCTGTCGGACGCGATACTGGAGAGCGTCCGCGCCGAGCTCGACGCGCGGTGCGGCGCCTGAGACTGTCCGTCTGGGGCAAACGCCGTATTGCCTCCACCCTGCCCCGCTGGGCACAAGCATCGGACGAGGTTCCGGTGTCGGGGTGAAGCGAGCCGATGACGAGTGGTCCTGAGAATGCCTCCCCGCCCTGGCGCATCGGCGTGCTGTTCTCCGCCACTGGCGTAACGGCGGCGGTCGAGACCTCGCAGCGCGGCGGCACGCTGCTCGCCATCGACGAGATCAATGCCGCGGGCGGCGTCCTCGGCCGGTCGGTCGAGGCCGTCGTCTATGACCCCGCCTCCGATCCCAAGTCCTATCGCCGCTATGCCGAGAAGCTGCTCGGCGAGGACGGGGTGCGGCTGATCTTCGGCTGCTACATGTCCTCCACCCGCAAGGCGATCCTGCCGGTGGTAGAAGCCTATCGCGGCCTGCTGTTCTACCCGACGCTCTATGAAGGCTTCGAATATTCCCGCCACTGCGTCTACACCGGCGCGGCCCCGAACCAGAACTCGATCCAGCTCGCCAAGTACCTGCTCGGCACCTACGGCAACCGCTTCTTCATGATCGGCTCGAACTACGTGTTCCCTTACGAGTCGAACCGCATCATGAGCGACTTCGTCATCCAGTCGCAGGGCCGGGTGCTCGACGAGGTCTATGTGCCGCTCGGCGCCGGGCCGGCCGATTTCGAGCGGGTGATGGCGAAGGTCAAGAAGGCCGCACCCGACGTCATCTTCTCCACCGTCGTCGGCGCAGACACGGCGACGCTCTACGAGGCGCACCGCGCCGCAGGCTTCGACGCGGCGAGGCTGCCCATCGCCAGCCTCACGACCAGCGAGGCCGAGGTGGCGCTGATGTCCCCCGAGGCGGCCGCCGGCCACATCACCGCCGCCCCCTTCTTCGAGACGCTGGGCACGCCTGCCGCGCGCCGCTTCGTCGCCGCCTTCAAGGCGCGCAACGGCGCGGATGCCCCCGTGACCGCCGCCGCCGAGGCCGCCTATTTCCAGGTGCATCTCGCCTTGCGTACGCTCGCCCGCGCCGGCACCGACGCGCCCGACCCGTTGCTGGCGCAACTGGCGGATTCCGAGTTCGACGCGCCGCAGGGCCGCGTGCGCGTCGACGCACAGACCAATCACACCTGGCTCTGGCCGCGCGTCGCCCGGCTCGACGCCAAGGGCCGGTTCCAGATCGTCTGGAACCCCGGCACGCGGGTGAAGCCCGATCCCTATTGCGTGGTGCAGAGCCTCGACGACTGGTCGGCGGACGGCCTGCACACCGAGCCCTCTTAGAGAGAGGGCGGCATGGCGATCCAGATCCTGAAGGATTTGCGCGGGCTGAAGGTCCACGTCATCCACCCGCCGGACGAGGAGCGCGGCAGCCTCGTCGAGCATCTGCGCCGCATCGGCTGCATGGTAGAGATCACCTGGCCGGTGCCGGCCGACTGGCCCGCCGCCGATATCGTGCTGCTCGCCATCGAGCAGGACGCGCGGCCCGAGATCGCCAGGCTGCTGAAATCCGACCCGGACGCGCGGCCGACGCTGATCGCCATCGTCGGCTATGAGAACCCCTCGACGCTCCAGCTCGTGCTTGAATCCGGCGCCGTGGCGGTGGTGGAGCGCCCCATCCGCCCCTTCGGCCTGCTGACCAACCTCACCATCGCCCGCAGCCTGTGGCTGGAGCGCGAGGAGGCGAAGAAGCGCGTCACCAAGTTGGAGCGCAAGCTCTCCGGCATCCAGAAGATCCAGAAGGCCAAGTCGATCCTGATGGAGAGCCAGGGACTGAGCGAGGAAGAGGCCTATCAGAGCATCCGCCGCCAGGCCATGGCCAAGCGCGTGCCGATGGAGGACATGGCGCTGGCCATAATCAACGCCAGCGAATTGCTGAATTTCCGGCCGCGCACCTGACTGTGCTGATGCGGCAACACCGGCATTTGCCGGGGGTCGCGCCGCTTGAACTCGTCGGGCGGCGATGTTTCAATCCTCGACTGGACGAGGTCGGCATTGCCGGCGGCGTCATCTGCCCGGTCATCGATGCTGCTGGCCGGGCGCGGCGGTGAAGCCCGGAAGGCTCGCGAGAGCCTGTCGGGCTTTTTTTGTGCCTGGCATCCGGCGGGACAATGCCGTCCCCGCCGACGCGCAGCGAGAGCCGGCGACCATCGCGCCGGCGCCATCCATCCCACAACGCAATGGCCCGGCCGCTTGCGCATGAGCGCCCGCGCGCCTTCACGCGAGGAGAACACCCATGTTGCACGGCGACGTTTCCAGCAGCAAAGACACGGTCGGCGTGGCCGTGGTGAACTACAAGATGCCCCGCCTGCACACCAAGGCCGAGGTGCTCGAGAACGCCCGCAAGATCGCCGACATGATCGTCGGCATGAAGACCGGCCTGCCGGGCATGGACCTCGTGATCTTCCCGGAATATTCGACCCACGGAATCATGTACGATTCCAAGGAGATGTACGACACCGCCGCCACTGTGCCGGGCGAGGAGACCGAGATCTTCGCCGAGGCCTGCCGCAAGGCGAAGGTGTGGGGCGTGTTCTCGCTCACCGGCGAGCGCCACGAGGAGCACCCCAACAAGGCGCCCTACAACACGCTCATCCTGATGAACGACAAGGGCGAGATCGTGCAGAAATACCGCAAGATCATGCCCTGGGTGCCGATCGAGGGCTGGTATCCCGGCAACTGCACCTATGTCTCCGACGGCCCGAAGGGGCTGAAGGTCTCGCTCATCATCTGCGACGACGGCAATTATCCCGAAATCTGGCGCGACTGCGCGATGAAGGGCGCCGAGCTGATCGTGCGCTGCCAGGGCTACATGTACCCGGCCAAGGACCAGCAGGTGATCATGGCCAAGGCCATGGCCTGGGCCAACAATTCCTATGTCGCGGTGGCGAACGCCGCCGGCTTCGACGGCGTCTATTCCTACTTTGGCCACTCGGCGATCATCGGCTTCGACGGCCGCACGCTCGGCGAATGCGGCGAAGAGGAGTACGGCATCCAGTACGCCGCGCTCTCCACCTCGCTGATCCGCGACGCGCGCAAGAACATGCAGTCGGAGAACCACCTCTTCAAGCTGGTGCACCGCGGCTATACCGGCATGATCAACTCCGGCGACGGCGACAAGGGCGCCGCCGAATGCCCCTACGACTTCTACAAGAAGTGGATCGCCGACCCGGAAGGCACGCGCGAGATGGTGGAGTCCTTCACCCGGCCCATGGTCGGCACCGAGGAATGCCCGATCGAGGGGATCCCGAACAGCGAGACGGCGCATAGGTGAGGAGGGACGGCCAGATCTCCCGTCCTCCACCCCACACAACGTCATGGCCGGGCTCGTCCCGGCCATCCACTCCCGATGGCCGTCATCCTGAGGTGCCCGACCAACGGTCGGGCCTCGAAGGATGCTCGTCTTGGTGCACTATAACGACCATCCTTCGAGGCTCGCTACGCTCGCACCTCAGGATGACGGGGCACCTTTTGGGGGTTCGTCATGCTGAGGTGCCGGCGCATTGCGCCGGCCTCGAAGCACGCAGGCGCGTGCCGCCCTACCCTCGCAACGACCGATACTCACCGCCGCGCCAGGCGGAAATAGAGCTCCGACAGCCGCATCGGCAGGTCCTCGACCCGGCGCACCGGTATGGCGTTGGCCTTGCCGAAGATCGCCGGTCCCGAACCGACGCCGGCCGGGTCGAGCGTGACGCCGAAGGTGTCGATGCCCTGCCCCCGCAATTGCAGCACCACGCGGCGCGCATCGGCCACGAGGTCGCCCGACGCCGCGTCGATGTCGGACGGCTCGCCGTCGGTGAGCACGAGGATGAGCTTGCGGAACGACCGCACGCGGGCGATCTGCGCCCCGGCATGGCGCAGCGCAGTGCCTAGCCGCGTCGACAGGCCGGACGACAGCCCCGCGAGCCGCGCCGCCGCCTCGGCATCGTAGGTCTCGGAAAAACCCTTCACCGATGTCGCGCGCACGTCGCCGCGCCCGTTGGAGGCGAAGGCGAGCAGCGCGAAGTCATCGCCGAGCTTTTCCAGCGCCTCGGCCAGCATCGCCACCGCCAGCTTCTCGATGTCGAGCACGCTGGAGCCGTCCGCCAGCCTCTCGCGGGTTGACTGCGAGACGTCGACCAGCACCAGCACGGCGAGGTCGCGCTGGAGAAGAGCGGTGGAGCGGAACACGCGCAGATCCGGCACCTCGCCGGCACGGCGGGCGATGGCCGCCTCGATGGCGGCGTCGATGTCGAGGTCGTGGCCTTCCGCCTGCCGCTTCAGCCGCGCGGTGCGGCCGACCTTGGCGGCCTTCACCAGCCGGGCGATACGCGCGCGGACCGGTGCGGCGCGATCCAGAGCGCGCGTGAGCACGCGAGCGTCGCCCACAGCCGGCACCATCTCTCGCACCGTCGTCCAGTCGGGCCGCTCGATCCCGGCGGCCGCGTCCCACTCGGGATAGGTGGCGACGACCGTACCCTCCCCGCCCGCCAGCTTCGGGCGGGCGCGACCGGCGGGTTCGCGGGAAGGCTCGTCCTCCTTGCCGTCCTCGGCCTCGCGGCGCTCGATGCGGGCGGCCTCGACCATCAGCTCGACCGCATCCGTCACTTCCGGATCGATGTCGGAAAAATCCCACAGGCCAAGCCCGTCGTCGCGATAGGCCGGCTGGGCGACATGGCCGCGCGCGTCGAAGCGCAGGCGGCGCTGGCCGATATCGTTGGCGAGGCGCGTGCCAATGCCCAGACTCAGCGCCGGGTCATCGAGATCGCCTGCGGAGGCGAACAGCGCCTGCGCCTTGCCGACCAGTGCGTCGGGATCGGCATAGGTCGGATCGAACAGCCCGCGCGCCACGCGCTTGAGCAGCGCGGCGACGGTCGGGCCGTCCTCGGGCGTAGCGTCGTGATAGGGCGCCCAGAGCCGGCGCAGGCCGGGATAGCGGCGCATCGCCAGAGCCTCGATGCGGGCATCCTCGACCAGCGTCGCCAGCGCGATCTGCACCGGCTTGAACTTGCGAACCGGAAAGCGCGGATTGCCGAAGGCGAGGTGTGACGAGGCATGGACGGCTGAGGCGAGATAGAGTCGGCGCGACGGCTCGCCAGCCATACCGGGAACCGCCTCCGGCAGGCGGATCACCGGCCCGGCGATATTCGCGCGCGGACCTGTCTCGCGCCCGACGATGGCGAGCGGCTGCAGGTTCGGCACCGTGCCCCAGAGCGCCGTGAGCACGGTCTTCAGCTCGGCTTCCAGCTCGGCAAAGCCCGGACCGGCGCCGATGCGCGCGCCCATCGCTTGAGCGAGCCGGTCCTCCAGCGCGAAGAAGGCGCGGCGCGTGGCGCGGTCACGCCCGGCGGCTTTGAGCCCGGCGTCGATGAAATCGGCGAAGGCGGCGACATGGCCGGGCAGCATCAGCTTTTCCGCCCGTTCTGCCACCCGCTCCACGCAGTCCGGCGCGGCGCGGGCCAGCGTGAGCAAAGCGCGCCACCAGATGTCGCTCTCCTGCGTGCCGGCGAGACGCGGCTCGATGCGGACGAAGGCATCGAGCGTCGCGGCCGCCGCCTTCCCGCCCGCCTCGCGGCAGAGGGCGGCGGCGCGCATGGCCATCTCTCCGAGTTCGTCGCCGCGACGCGGGGCGAGCTCGAGGCTGGCGCGCCAATAGGCGAGCAGGCAGGAAGCCCCGGCATTCACCTCCAGCAGGGCGAGCCCGCCCGCCGCCCAGTCCTCCAGCGCAGCCTCATCGAGCCGGGCGGAAAGCCTGCGCCGCGTATCGGCGAATATGCCGGCGAGCCCCTCGCGTCCCGCCAGCAGCCGGGCGAGGCGGTCGGCATGCGGCGCCGCGATGTCCAGCACGGGGCTCATATCATGCAGGCGGAAATGGCCTCGCCGAGCGCCCGGCGCACATCGGCGTCATCGGTCATCGGCAGCACGATGCCGGCCGTCACCGCCGTCGCCAGCGGCACGCCGCCGGCTGCCAGCCGCCCGGCATGGATCAGCATGCGGGTGGAAGCACCCTCGTCGAGCCCCTGCCCCTTCAGATTGCGCGAGCAGGCCGCGATGGCCACCAGCGTGCGCGCCAGAGCGAGGTCGGCGCCGGCCTCGCGCATGACGATCTCGGCTTCCAGCGCCGGGGCGGGATAGTCGAAATCGATGGCGACGAAACGCTGCTTGGTGGACTCCTTGAGGTCCTTCACCGCGCTCTGGTAGCCGGGGTTGTAGGAGATGACGAGCTGGAAATCGGCATGCGCCGGCACCAGCTCGTTGCGCTTCTCCAGCGGCAGCATGCGGCGGGCATCGGTGAGCGGGTGGATGACGACGGTGGTGTCCTGCCGCGCCTCGACGATCTCGTCGAGATAGCAGATCGCACCATACCGCACCGCTTGGGTGAGCGGCCCGTCATGCCAGATCGTACCCTCGGGCGTGAGCAGGAAGCGGCCGGCGAGGTCGGCGGCGGTCATGTCCTCATGCGCGGCCACCGTGATGAGCGGCCGGCCGAGCCGCCAAGCCATATATTCGACGAAGCGGGTCTTGCCGCAGCCGGTCGGGCCTTTCAGCATCACTGGCAGGCGGTGGCGCCACGCCGCCTCGAAGACGGCGACCTCCTCGCCCACCGGCCGGTAATAGGGCTCGGTCGCGATACGGTAGGCGGAAAGATCGGTGTCGATCAGCATTTGGGCCTCCGCGTGGATGGCGCGGAACCTTCCCGTCGGCAGGACAGGACGACCCCGCGAGGGGCTGCCGGCATCCCTGCCGTGACGCGCCGGCGACGACCCTGGCGCGCGGCTCGTGCATTAGAGGTCCATTCGCTGCGCCGCACAAGAGGCGGCGCGGCTTATCCCGCCGCCTGCAGCGCCTTGCGGAAGCGCAGCGCGGCGAGCGTGAAGAAGGCCGCGCCGATGCCGGCCAGCGCCAGCAGGTTCGGCCAGATCGTGTCGATGCCCGCCCCGCGGTAGAGGACCGCCTGCGACAGCGCGACGAAATGGGTCGAGGGCGAGAACTGCATGATGTTCTGCAGCCAGACCGGCATGCTTTCCATCGGCGTGGTCGAGCCTGACAGCAGGTTCATCACGATCATCACCGGCATGACGATGAGGCCGAACTGCGCCATGGAGCTCGACACGGTGGCGAGGAGGATGCCGAGCGCGGTGACGGAGAACTGGTAGACCAGCATCGAGGCGACGAAGAGCGGGATCGAGCCCTGCACCGGCACGCCGAGCAGGCGCTCGACCACCACGAGCAGCGACAGCGTCGCCGCCACCACGATGACGAGACCGTTGGACCATATCTTCGCCAGCATGATCTCGATCGGCGTGACCGGCATCACCAGCAAGTGCTCGATGGTGCCGTGCTCGCGCTCGCGGATCAGCGCGGCGCCGGAGAGGATCACCGCCAGCATGGTGACGTTGTTGATCACCTGCATCACCGCGGTGAACCAGGAGGAGGTGAGGTTCGGGTTGAACTTGGCGCGGATGACGACCTGGACCGGCGCCTGGGTGACGGTGCCCGGCGCCGCGGCCTGCACTTCCTGCTGGATGATGTTCTGGATATAGGCGGCGCCGTTGCCGGCCTGCGACATGGCGGTGGCGTCGATGTCGAGCTGGATGGTCGGGTTACGGCCCGCGATCAGGTCGTGCTCGAAGCGCGGCGGGATCTGCACCACGAAGACGAAGCGCCCCGCATCCATCGCCGCGTCGATCTCGGTGGCCTTGATCTCCACCGGCTCCTTGAAGAAGGGCCCCAGCAGCGCGTCGCTCAGCCGCCGCGAGAGTGCGGTCTGGTCCTCGTCGACAACGGCGACGGCGGCGTTCTCCACCTCGAACTTGGCGCCCTGCGAGACGGTGTAGACCGCCACCGTGAAGGTGTAGAGGATCAGCGCCGCCAGCACCGGGTCGGCCCTCAGGCTGTAGAGCTCCTTGATGCCGAGGCGGAAGATGCGGGCGAGCCGGGCGCGCATGCTCACCTCCCCTGCTTTCGCAGCGCCAGCATGGCGAGGCCGATATAGACGAGGCCGATGAGGACGATGACGACCATGTCGGTCCACAATTCGGCAAAACCCAGCGCCTTGGTGAAGGCGCCGACGCTGACCTGCTGATACCAGGAAGACGGGAAGGCGAGGCCCATCAGCCGCGCGCCGCCCGACAGCGAGGACACCGGCACCAGCAGGCCGGAGAAGTTCACCGCCGGCACGATGGAGATGATGGCGGTGGCGAAAATGGCGGCGACCTGGCTGCTCACGAAGCTGGAGATCAGCAGCCCGAAGCCGGTGGTCGCCAGCACATAGGCGAGCGAGCCGACCGACAGCGCGAACAGCGAACCCTTCACCGGCACGTCGAAGACGAAGCGGGCGAAGATGACCAGCGTGACGAAGCTGATGAAGGCGATGGCGACATAGGGCAGCTGCTTGCCGAGCAGGAACTCGACCCGCGTCACCGGCGTCGACTGGAAATTGGTGATGGAGCCGGTCTCCTTCTCCTTCACCACGCCCAGCGCCGTCATGATCGCAGGGATCAGCACCAGCATCAGCATGATGACGTTCGGCACCATGGCGTTCACGCTCTTGAAGGCCTGGTTGTAGCGGAAGCGCGGCTCGATCGAGACCGGCGAGAGCGGCGTCTGCTTGCCGGTTGTGCGCAGTTCCTCGTCGGCGAGGTAGCTCTGGGCGATGCCCTGCACATAGCCGCGCGTGGTCTCGGCGCGGAACGGCATGGCGCCGTCGAGCCACACGCCGACCTCGGGCTGGCGCTCGCGCGTCAGGTCGCGGCCGAAATCGGGGGGAATCTCGATGGCGAGCTTGAGCTCGCCGCTCCGCAGCCGCCGGTCGAGCTCCTCGGTGGAGTAGACCGGCGCATGGGTCTCGAAATAGCGCGAGCCCTCGAAGCTCTCCAGCAATTGCCGGCTCTGCGCGCTCCGGTCCTGATCGAAGGCGGCATAGGGCAGGTTCTCGACGTCGAAGGAGATGCCGTAGCCGAAGGTGAAGAGCAGCAGCATGGGGCCGCCCAGCGCGAAGGCGAGGCGCGCCGGGTCGCGCACGATCTCCAGCGCCTCGCGCCGCGCATAGGCCCAGAGCCGGCCGATATCGAAGCGGCGCACATGGGCGGGCGCGGAGGGGCGTTCCTTGAATTCGGCGGCGCTCTCCTCGCGGCCCATGCCGGCCTGTTCCAGCACGGCGATGAACACCTCCTCGAGGCTCGCCATGCCGCGCTGGCGCTGCAATTCCTCCGGTGCGCCGATGGCCAGCACCTTGCCGGCATGCATCAGCGAGATGCGGTCGCAGCGCTCGGCCTCGTTCATGAAATGGGTGGAGAGGAAGATGGTCACGCCGTCCTTGCGCGACAATTCGATCAGGGTGCGCCAGAATCCGTCGCGCGCCACCGGGTCGACGCCGGAGGTCGGCTCATCGAGGATCAGGATCTCCGGCTTGTGGATCACCGCCACGGCGAGCTGCAGGCGCTGGCGGATGCCGAGCGGCAGGCTCTCGGGGCGGACGTCGGCGACGCCCGCGAGGTCGAAGCGCTCCATCATCTCGGCCACGCGCCCTTCGACATCGGGCAGCTCGAACAGCCGCGCATGCAGCACGAGGTTCTGGCGGACGGTCAGCTCGGCATAGAGCGAGAAGGCCTGCGACATGTAGCCGACGCGCTTGCGCGTGGCCATATCCCGGCCTTCGAGCTTGGCCCCGAACAGCTTGGCCTCGCCCTCGCTCGCCGGCAGCAGGCCGGTGAGCATCTTCATGGTCGTCGACTTGCCCGAGCCATTGGAGCCGAGGAAGCCGAAGATCTCGCCCTTCTCGATGCGGAAATCGACATGGTCGACGGCGACGAAATCGCCGAAGCGGCGGGTGAGCCCGGTCGCCTCGATGGCCGGCTCGCCGTCATGGACGACGCGCGGCAGGTCAGGAAGCGGCTCGGCGGCGCCGCGCTCGGCCTGCGGCAGCAGGGCAACGAAGGCGCGCTCCAGATCCGGCTCGCCGGCCTGCTTGAGGATGTCCGCCGGGCTGCCGGTGGCGAGCACGCGCCCGCCGCTCATCGCCGCCAGCCAGTCGAAGCGCTCGGCCTCCTCCATATAGGCGGTGGCGACGATCACGCTCATCGAGGGCCGGCGCGCCCGCAGCCGCGCCATCAGTTCCCAGAACTGCCGGCGCGAGAGCGGGTCGATGCCGGTGGTCGGCTCGTCGAGGATGACGAGGTCGGGATCGTGGATCAGCGCGGCGCAGATGCCGAGCTTCTGCTTCATGCCGCCGGACAGCTTGCCCGCCGGCCGGTTGGCGAAGGGCGCGAGGCCGGTGGCGGCGAGAAGCTCCTCGATGCGCTCGCGCCGCTCGGCCGCGCCCTGCCCGAACAGCCGGCCGAAGAAGT
This sequence comes from Ancylobacter novellus DSM 506, assembly GCF_000092925.1. NCBI lineage: Bacteria > Pseudomonadati > Pseudomonadota > Alphaproteobacteria > Hyphomicrobiales > Xanthobacteraceae > Ancylobacter > Ancylobacter novellus. The sequence goes on from NC_014217.1 coordinate 3,343,615, forward strand.
CGAGATTCTCGGCGATGGAGAGCGTCGGATAGAGATTGCGCCCCAGCCCCTGCGGCATGTAGGCGATGCGCCCGCCGGCCTGCCGGCGCCAGCGGCGCTGGGCCATGTCGCCGCCGAGCACATGCACCGTGCCCTGCTGGATGCGGGTCACGCCGGCGGCGAGCGAGAGCAGCGTCGACTTGCCGACGCCGTCGGGCCCGATCAGGCCGGCCATGCAGCCGGCCGGCACGTCGAGATCGACGCCGTCGAGGGCGACCGTCTTGCCGTAGCGGTGGACGACGCCGGCAAGCGCGATGGCGGCCTCGCTCATTGCGGCAGCTTGACCGCGAGCGTGTCCGGCCAGGGCGTCGCGGGATCGGTGCGCACATAGGCGAGGCCGCGCACCCCGGCCTTCACCCGATCCTCGTACTGGCGCAGCAGTTCGGGGGAGATGCGCAGCTTGATGCGGAACATCAGCTTCTCGCGCTCATCCGCCGTCTCCACCGATTTCGGCGTGAACTGCGCCCCGGCCGCGACGAAGCTCACCGTGGCCGGGATGACGTAGTCGGGCGCGGGGTCGAGCACGATGCGCGCCTCGGCGCCGAGCGCGAGGCGCCCCGCGACGCGCGCGGGGACGAAGACCGTCATGTAGACGTCGGAGAGGTCGAGCAGCGTGACGATGGGCGCGCCCGCCGCCACCACCTCGCCGGACTGCACCAGCTTGTATTCGACGCGCCCGCGGCGTGGCGCCTTCAGGATCGAATCGTCGATCTGCGACTGGATGCGGGCGACTTCCGCCCGCGCCGCATCGGCCGATGCGTGCGCCTCGTCGAGCGAGGCTTGCGCCGCGCGCTGGGCGGCGATGGCGACATTAAGCTGGCTCTGGCGCAGGTCGAGCGATTGGGCCGTGCCATAGCCGCTCTTCTGCAGCTTGGAAGCCCGCTCATGCTCCTGTTCGGCGAGGGTTCGCTCGCTGTCGCGCTGGGCGATCGCGGCCTCCGCCTCGGCGATCGCCTTCTCGGCGCGGCGCACCTGCGCCTCCGCTCCGGCGAGCTGGGCTTCCAGCTCCAGCGTGTCCATCCGCGCCACCACCTGGCCGGCATCGACGGTCTGGCCCTCCACGGCCAGCACCTGCGACACGCGTCCGGGCAACTTGGCGGCGACCAGCACCTGCTCGGCCTCGATGCGGCCATTGGTGGAGAAGATGTCGGCCGGCAGGCCGCGCCCGGTCAATTTGTCGATGAGGGATTGCAGCCGGGCGGCGATGCCGGTGGTAGCCGTGTCCTGCGCCGCCGCCGGCAAGGCGAGGCCGAAGCAGAAGAGGGCCGCGAAGACACAGACCGGCACATATCGCTGCCTTGCCATCACGACTCCATAGGATCGACCCGACCACTTCCCGCAACATGGCGCGGTCGGGCGGCTTCGCCAAGAGCAGGATAACCCTATGGAGGATAACACTTAGGCGACAGCGTCTTGACCGCGATCAACGACCGCGTCGCAATGGGCAGGCTTCATGCCGCCACCCGAGCGAGCGCCGAGGACATGCGATGAAGGCCATGGTTCTGCATGCCTATGGGGAAAGGCTGCGCCTCGAGGAGCGCCCTCTGCCCATCCCCGGCGCCGACGAGATAAGGGTGCGGGTGGAGGCCTGCGCGGTGTGCCGCACCGACCTGCATGTGGTCGACGGCGAATTGCCGCCGGGCAAGCTGCCGGTCGTCCCCGGCCATGAGATCGTCGGCATCGTCGAGGCGCTCGGCGAGGGCGTCGAGGCACCGGCCATCGGCACCCGCGTCGGCATCCCCTGGCTCGGCCACACCTGCGGGGTCTGCCCTTATTGCCGCTCGCACCACGAGAACCTGTGCGATGATCCGCTGTTCACCGGCTACACGCGCGACGGCGGCTTCGCCACCCATGTCGTGGCGGACGCGGCCTTCTGCTTTCCGCTCGACGGCTTCACCGATCCGGTCGCCGCCGCGCCGATGATGTGCGCCGGGCTGATCGGCTGGCGCACGCTGAAGATGGCGGGCGAGGCGCAGCGCATCGGCATCTACGGCTTCGGCGCCGCCGCCCATCTGATCGCGCAGGTGTGCCGCTGGCAGGGGCGCGAGGTCTATGCCTTCACCCGCGCGGGCGACGCCAAGGCGCAGGAGCTGGCGCTCTCCCTCGGCGCGCGCTGGGCGGGCAGTTCGGACGAGACGCCGCCGGAGCAGCTAGACGCGGCGCTGATCTTCGCCCCCGTCGGGGCGCTGGTGCCCACGGCCCTGCGCGGCTTGCGCAAGGGCGGCCGCGTGGTGTGCGGCGGCATCCATATGAGCGACATCCCGCAATTCCCCTATTCCATCCTCTGGGAGGAGCGGCAGGTCGTCTCCGTCGCCAATCTCACCCGCGAGGACGCGACCGAATTCCTTGCCATCGCCCCCAAGGCCGGCGTCACCGCGACCACCACCACCTACCCGCTGGAACAAGCCAACGAGGCGCTTGCCGATCTTCGCGCCGGCCGTTTCCAGGGTGCGGCGGTGCTCGTGCCGTGATGCTGGTGTCATCAGGCGTGCGCCCTAATTCACCCAACGACCGAGCCAACGCAGGAGAGGACGCCATGCCGGCCGAGCCGACCCCCATGCTGAGCCCCGATCTCGCCACCCGCATGAACGCCTGGTGGCGCGCGGCGAACTATCTCTCGGTCGGCCAGATCTACCTGCTCGCCAACCCGCTGCTGCGCGAGAAGCTCACCCTCGACCACGTCAAGCCGCGCCTGCTCGGCCATTGGGGCACGACGCCGGGGCTGAACTTCATCTATGTCCACCTCAACCGCGTCATCAACGACACCGGTACCGAGGTGCTGTTCATCGCCGGCCCCGGCCATGGCGCACCGGGCGTGGTGGCAGCGACCTATCTGGAAGGCACCTATTCCGAGCTCTACCCGGACGTGTCGCAGGACGAGGCCGGCCTGTGCCGGCTGTTCCGGCAGTTCTCCTTCCCCGGCGGCATTCCCAGCCACGCGGCGCCGGAAACGCCCGGCTCGATCCATGAGGGCGGTGAGCTCGGCTATTCGCTCAGCCATGCCTATGGCGCGGTGCTGGACAATCCGGACCTGATCGTCGCCTGCGTGGTCGGCGACGGCGAGGCGGAGACCGGCCCGCTCGCCACCTCCTGGCACGGCAACAAGTTCCTCAACCCGGCGGCCGATGGCGCGGTGCTGCCGATCCTGCACCTCAACGGCTACAAGATCGCCAACCCGACCGTGCTCGCCCGCATCTCGCCGGAAGAGCTGAAAAGCCTGATGGAGGGCTTCGGCTACGCCCCGATCTTCGTCGAGGGCGACGAGCCGGAGGCGATGCACCAGATCATGGCGGCGGCGCTCGACAAGGCTTTCGCCGACATCCGCGCCATCCAGAAGGCCGCGCGCACGGGTGGGAACACCGAGCGCCCGCGCTGGCCGATGATCGTGCTGCGTTCGCCCAAGGGCTGGACCGGCCCGAAGACGGTCGACGGCAAGAAGGCCGAGGGCTTCTGGCGCTCGCACCAGGTGCCGTTCTCCGACATGTCGAAGCCCGAGCACCTGACCCTGCTCGAAGAGTGGATGAAGAGCTACAAGCCCGAGGAGCTGTTCGACGAGGCGGGGCGCCTGCGTCCCGAGATCGCCTCGCTCTCGCCCGCCGGCGAGAAGCGCATGAGCGCCAACCCGCACGCCAATGGCGGCGCCCTGCGCCGGCCGCTGCGTTTGCCCGACTTCACCGACTACGCGGTGAAGGTGCCGCATCCCGGCGACGTCGAGCTGGAATCGACCTACATCATGGGCACCTTCCTGCGCGACGTGATGACGGCGAATGCGCAGGCGAAGAACTTCCGCGTCTTCGGTCCGGATGAGACCGCCTCCAACCGGCTGCAGGCGCTGTTCGAGGTCACCAACCGCGCCTGGAACGCGGAGGAGCTCTCCTATGACGACCACCTCGCCCGCGACGGGCGGGTGATGGAGATGTTGTCCGAGCACATGTGCCAGGGCTGGCTGGAGGGCTACCTCCTCACCGGCCGGCACGGGCTGTTCTCCTGCTACGAGGCGTTCATCCACATCGTCGATTCGATGTTCAACCAGCACGCCAAATGGCTGAAGTCCTCGAAGGAGGTGGAGTGGCGCCGGCCCATCGCCTCGCTCAACTACCTCCTCACCTCGCATGTCTGGCGGCAGGACCATAACGGCTTCAGCCACCAGGACCCCGGCTTCATCGACCATGTGGTGAACAAGAAGGCGGACGTCGTCCGCGTTTACCTGCCGCCGGACGCCAACACGCTGCTCTGGGTCACCGACCACTGCCTGAAGAGCTGGAACCGCGTGAACGTCATCGTCGCCGGCAAGCAGCCGGCACCGCAATGGCTCGACATGGACGCGGCGATCAAGCACTGCGCCGCCGGTATCGGCACCTGGGAATGGGCGAGCACGGATGAGGGCGTCGACCCCGACGTGGTGCTCGCCTGCGCCGGCGATGTCCCGACATTGGAAACGCTCGCTGCCGCCGACCTGCTGCGCGGCTACTTCCCCGATCTCAAGGTACGGGTGGTCAACGTCGTCGACCTGATGACGCTGCAGCCGAAATCCGAGCACCCGCACGGGCTGTCAGACGCCGATTTCGACGCGCTGTTCACCAAGGACAAGCCGATCATCTTCGCCTATCACGGCTATCCTTGGCTCATCCACCGCCTCGCCTATCGCCGCACCAACCATGCCAACATGCATGTGCGCGGCTATATCGAGGAAGGCTCGACCACCACGCCCTTCGACATGGTGGTGCGCAACCGGCTCGACCGCTTCCACCTCGTCGCCGACGTGATCGAGCGCGTGCCGAAGCTCTCGGGCAATGTGCATGTGCGGCAGGACATCCGCGACAAGCTCACCGAGCACGCGCGCTACATCCGCGCGCATGGGCTCGACATGCCGGAGGTGCGCGACTGGCGCTGGCCGGGCGGGGCGTGAGGGCGCGCGTGACCTTCGGTCACTGACAGGCCGCGGACAGGTCGCCGACGCTAGCGTGCCGGCGTTCGCTGCTTCCAGCGGACTGTCAGGAACGGAACGTCATGCAGAAGATTCTCTTCGCCCTGTCTGCCCTCGCCATCGTTGCGCCGGCGGTCATCACCCCCGCCGCGGCCGGCGCGGCCTGCACCACGGAAGCCAAGGAGAAGTGGCTGACCGAGGATGCGATGAAGGCCAAGGTCACCGAGATGGGCTACCAGAAGATCAAGACCTTCAAGGTCTCCGGCAGCTGCTACGAGATCTACGGCTTCACCAAGGACAACAAGAAGGCCGAGGTCTATTTCAACCCCGTCACCGGCGCGGTCGTGAAATCCGAGATCGATTGATGACGGAGCAGGTGGCGCAGGCCGGGGCGATGGCCCCGGCCGCGGGCGCGAACGTCCGGGTGTGGGATCCGGTCGTGCGCCTGTTCCACTGGACCGTCGTCGCCGGCTGCGTCCTCAACCTGTTCATCCTCGAGGACGGCGAGCTCCCGCACGAGATCGTCGGCTACGTCGTGGCGGCTGCACTGGTCGTCCGCATCGCCTGGGGGTTCGTCGGCACGAGGCATGCGCGTTTCTCGGACTTCGTGCCGACGCCCTCGCGGCTCAAGGCCTATGTCGCTGCGCTGGTGCGGGGACGTGAGCCGCGCGTGCTCGGCCACAATCCGGCCGGCGCGGTGATGATGCTCGCGCTCATGGTGCTGCTCGCCGGCGTGTCCGTCACCGGCTGGATGATGACGCTCGACGCGTTCTGGGGAGAGGACTGGCTGGAAGGGCTGCATGAAGCCCTCGCCAATGCCATACTCGTGCTCGCCCTGCTGCACGCGGCGGCCGCGCTGTTCGAGAGCTGGCGCCACCGCGAGAACCTGGTCTGGGCGATGGTGACGGGCCGCAAGAAGGCCATGGGTGGTGCGAGGCCGTGAGGCTGTTGCTGGTCGAAGACAGCCCCCGGCTGCGCGAGCTGGTGGGCGAGACGATACGCGGTGCCGGCTGGCGGTTCGACGCCGTCGGCAGCGCATCCGAGGCCGATGCCGCGCTCGCGAGCACCCGCTACGACCTGATCCTGCTCGACCTCGGCCTGCCGGACGGCGACGGGCTCGACCTGTTGCGCGACCTGCGCGCGCGCCGGGACACGACGCCGGTGCTGGTGCTCACCGCGCGCGGCGCGGTCGACGAGCGCATTGCCGGCCTCGACGCCGGGGCCGACGACTATCTCGCCAAGCCCTTCAACAATGGCGAATTACTCGCCCGGGCGCGGGCGCTGCTGCGCCGGGCGCCGCTCTCCTCGCATCCGGTACTGGAAGCCGGCGCTCTGCGCTACGATCCCGCCACCCACGAGGTGCGCTGCGGCGACGAGGTGCTCGCTCTCGCGCCGCGCGAGCGGGCGACGCTGGAGATATTGATGCGCAATGTCGGGCGGGTGACGCCGAAGCGCGGACTGGAGGAAAAGCTCTCCGAATTCGACGGCGAGATGAGCCCGAACGCGATCGAGGTGATGCTCTCGCGCCTGCGGCGCAAGCTCGCCCCCTACGAGACCGGCACCGCCATCGAGACGGTGCGCGGCGTCGGCTACCTGCTGCGCGAGACCGACTGATGCCCACTGAGGCAAGGCGGCCGCTCGGGCGCATCGTTGCCCTGCGCATCGTCCTCTTCGCCGCGCTCGCCATGCTGGCGCAGGCCATCGCGGTGATCGTCGAATATGGCCGCGACCCGGAATATCTCTCGCTGCTCGCACTGGAACAGGAGACCGACGCGCTCGCCGCCGGGCTGACCCACAGCGGCACGCGCGTCTCCTACCAGCTGCCGACGGCGCTGGACGGCCGCTACGGCACGGATGACTCGGGCTACGTGGCGCGGGTGCGCACGGCGAGCGGCGTGGTGCTATTCTCGCATTGCGACGACGCCTGCACGCGACACTTCCTCCCCCTCGACCTCAATCCGCCGACCTTCTGGCTGCGCGTCATCACCCACGGTTATCCACTCTCCTTCGCCGGCGGGCGCGTCATCGAGAGCGGCGACCAGCGCCTGTTCTTCGAGATCGCCATCAAGGGCGACACCCAGCACGTCGTCTGGGAGGTGCTGGCCGACGAGGTGCTCGACCACATGATCCTGCCGATGAGCCTGACGCTCATCTTCGTGCTCGGGGCGACCCTGATCTCCATTCGCTCGGCGCTGCGGCCGGTGACGGAGGCGGCGGAGAAGGCGGAGCATCTCGACCCGCTCAGCCCCGACGCGCGGATCGAGGAGGCGGGGATGCCGCGCGAGATCGCTCAACTCGCCGGCGCGGTGAACCGCTCCTATGCCCGCACCCGCGAGCTGATGAACGCGCAGAAGCTGTTCACCTCCGCCATCGCCCACGAGATCCGCACGCCGCTCGCCGTCATCCGGCTGGAGCTTGAGCGCATCGACCATCCCGCCGCCCAGCGTGCCACCGGCGAGCTCGACGAGCTCGGCCATTTCGTCGAGCAGCTGGTCACGCTGGCGCGGCTGGAGGCCTCCGACCGCAGCGGCTTCGTGCCGGTGGCGCTGGACGAGCTCGGGCGCGACATTACCGGCACGCTGGCGCCCTTCGTCTATGCGCGTGGCGCCTCCATCGCCTTTGAGGGCGAGCCGGGGCCGACGGTGCTCGGCCATGCCGCGCTGCTGAAGGACGCGGCCCGCAACCTCATCGAGAACGCGGTGCGCCATGGCGGGCCGGGTGTCTCCATCCTCGTCTCGGCGGGTCCTGGCGCGGTCCTCACAGTGAGCGACGACGGCGTAGGCTTCGAGCCCGGGGCGGGCGAGGCGCCGCACTACCGGCGCGCCGGCGGGCTCGGCATCGGGCTGGAGATCGTCCGCCGCATCGCTACGCTGCATGGCGGGCGGCTGGAGTTCGCGCGCATCGCCCCGCACGGCACGCGCGCGCGCCTCGTCTTCACAGCAGCGGGCGAGGTCACACCCGCTCGATGAGCGCCATGGCGGCGGCAGGGTTACGCTGCTTGAAGCCGCTGATGACGAAGAGGAACACCTCGCGTGGCTCCGCCTTGGCCGCCGGGGCGAGCAGCTGGTCCTTCAGCGCCGGCGGCGTGCGGCCTTCCGACCACGCCTTGGCGGTCTCCGCCCAGCCATCCAGCGCCTTGCTTGAATAGCCGAGTTCCTCGTCCTCGCTGGTGCCCATGATGCGGGCATAGACGAAGGGCGCGGTGACGTCGGGAATCGAGGGAAACTCGCTGTCGCCGGCGAAGATGATCGCAACGCCATATTCGCGCACCAGCTCGACGAACTCCTTCGCCTTGAAGCTGTCGTGCCGCACCTCCACCGCATGGCGGATGTCGCGGCCGTCGACGCGCTTGGGCAGCAGCTTGAGGAAGCCCTCGAAGTCCGCGGGATCGAACTTCTTGGTGCCCATGAACTGCCAGTTCACCGGGCCGAGTTTCTCCTTCAGCTCGGTGACGCCCGAGTTGAAAAAGCGCTCGACCGATTCACCCGCCTCCGCCAGCACCCGGCGATTGGTCGTGAAGCGCGGGCCCTTCAGCGTGAAGACGAAGCCCTCCGGCGTCTCGGCATGCCATTTGGCGAAGCTCTCGGGCTTTTGCGAACCGTAATAGGTGCCGTTGATCTCGATCGCCGTCAGTTTCGAGCCGGCATATTCCAGCTCGCGCTTCTGGGCGAGGCCTTCGGGATAGAAATTCCCGCGCCAGGGCTCGAAGGTCCAGCCGCCGACGCCGATGCGGATGGGTCCATGCTTCGACATCGCGACCTCGCTTATGAACGCCTATGGGAAGGGATTCCGGCGCGGGAAAATGCCACGAAACGCCGCCGCCGTCACAGCCGTCGCCGCCTGCCGGCGGTCTCGCCGACGGCAGGCGGTGGCAGATCGGGCACGGTCCGCACGCTCAGGGAAGCATCCTGCACCTCGGGCGGACGCGAGCCACCGCGATATTGCCGGGGCGACATGCCGAAGGCCCTGCGGAACTCGCGCGAGAAATGCGCCGCGTCGGAGAAGCCGCAGTCGAAGGCGATCTCGGTGATGCTGCGCGGGCTGTTGGTCAGCATCCAGCAGGCATAGTCCTTGCGCAGCTCGCGCTGGAAGGCGGCGGGCGAGACGCCGAGCGCCGTGCTGAAGGCGCGCTCCAATTGCCGGCTCGAACAGCCGACATAGCGGGCGATAGCGTCGATCGAGGGCGGATCGTCGAGGCGCTGTTCCATGAAGTGGACGGCCTGATGCACCCGCGCATCGGTGACGCTGGCGAGGTCGGCGAAGAAATGCGGCTGCGGCAGCGAGGAAGGGCGCATGCCCTGCAGCATCATGTGCCGCACCGCCTGATTGGCCTTGGCCGCCCCGCAATGGCGCGTGACGAGGTAGAGGCCGAGATCGATCGCGGCGGTGGAGCCGGCGCAGGACAGGACGTCGCCCTCGTCGACGAACAGCTTGTCGGTCACCGGACGCAGCGTCGGGAACTGGGCCTGAAAGGCCTCCAGCACGTTCCAGTGGACGCAGGCGGTGCGCTTCTCGAACAGGCCGGCCTGCGCGATGGCGAAGGTGCCGGTGCACACCCCGATGAGCCGCACGCCGGCGGAAACTGCGCGCCGCAGGTAGTCGAGCAGCGCCGCGGGATGGTGCTCGTTGAGATAGTCGTTGCCGCCGCACACCGCGATGTAGTCGAACTGTGCGGGATCGAGCAGCGGCGAACTGTCGGAGATGACGACGCCGCAGCTCGCCCGCCGCGGCGTGCCGTCGAGGCTCATCACCGTCCAGGAGGCATGAATCTGCCGGCTTCGCCCGCCATGGTCGGCGGCGAGGCGCAGCGCGTCGATCAGCCCGCCAAAGGCGGCGAGCGTGAACTGGTCGAGCAGCACGAAGCCGACGCGCAGCGGCGAGGTGCGGGCGGTCCCGAGGCGTTCGGCGGATAGCGAAGGCGCATGCGACATGTCGCCAATATCAAAGTTTCTGGCCCGATACTGCAAGCCGCCCTTGCGTCAGGGCGCGATTATCCGGCCGCCTGCACATGAGGGGAGATAACAACATGGCACGCATCCATGGTCTCGTAACCGCGTCGGCGCTCGCGCTCGCCGCCGCCACCGCGCCGGCATCGGCGCAGCAAGCCCTGCACGTCGCCTGGTATGGCGGCAACTGGGGCGACGCCTTCAAGGCCTGCGTGGCCGATCCCTTCACCAAGGCCACGGGCGTCACCGTGGTCCCGGAGGTCGGCACCTCCACTGTCACCCTGGCGAAGCTGCAGCAGCAGAAGGACGCGCCGACCATCGACGTCGCCTGGATGGATGGCGGCGTCAGCGAACTCGCCGATGCGGCGGGCGTGCTGGAGCCGATCACCCAAGGCAGCGTGCCCAACCTCGCCAACACTGTGCCGCAGGCGATCTACAAGAAGGACGGCTCGATCTATGCCGTCGGCACGGGCTACTACTCGCTCGGCCTGACCTACAATACCCAGGAGATCAAGGAGCCGCCGGCCTCCTGGAACGATCTTTGGAAGCCGGAATATGCCGATGCGGTGACGATCCCGTCGCCGGCCAATTCCTCCGGTGTGCCGTTCCTCTTTTTCCTGCACAAGATATGGAACGCGCCGGCCGGCGACTTCGCCCCGGTCTTCGCCAAGATCAAGGAACTCAAGCCGGCGCTGTTCTTCGATTCCTCGGGCGCGGCTTCCAACGCCTTCCAGAGCGGCGAGGCGGTGATCGGCGCGCACTTCAACGTCGGCGCGTTCGACCTCATCGCCAAGGGCCTGCCGATCGGCTTCGCCGTGCCAAAGGAAGGCGTCTGGGCGACCGATGCCCGCCTGCATCTGGTGAAGAACGCCCCGCGCAAGGAGGCGGCGCAGAAGTTCATCGACACCGCGCTGACCCCCGAGGCCTCGCAGTGCCTCGCCGAGAAGCTGTTCCTCGGCCCGTCGGTGAAGGGCGTCAAAGTCTCCGCCGAGACCGCCCGCAAGTTGCCCTGGGGCGAGAAGGGCTCGGTCGAGAACCTCTATCTCCTGAACTGGGCCGACGTGAACGCCAAGCGCGCCGAACTCGTCGACACCTGGAACCGCGAGATCGCCCGCAAGTAGAACCGCGCGTGCTTCCTCCGCCCGGTTCTCCATGGTCCGGGCGGAGCCATCCTCGACACCTTCGATCCAGGGCCTTCCGCGCGGTGGCATTGTCGCCGATTTCGGACGCTCTGGCGTAATCTGGCTCCGCCGACCTGGGACGGCCACCCTTCCGCGCGGCTGTCCGCCTTCTCAAGCCAGGACACGATCTGTGCAGCCACTTCTCTCCATCGAATCCGTCTCGAAGCGCTTTGCCGGGCATCAGGCCCTGCACGAGGTCGACCTCGCCATCGGCGGCGGCGAGTTCATCGCGCTGCTGGGACCGAGCGGCTGCGGCAAGACCACGCTCCTGCGCTGCATCGCCGGCTTCCTGAAGCCGGACGACGGCCGCATCCTCATCGAAGGCGCGGACATCACCGGCGCGCCGCCCTATCGCCGCCCGCTGAACACCGTGTTCCAGAGCTACGCGCTCTTCCCCCATATGAGCGTCGCCGACAACGTCGCCTACGGCCCACGCCGCGCCGGCACCGGCCGCACCGAGGCGCAGGCCCGCGCCCGCGAGGCACTGGCGCTGGTCGGGCTGGAGGAGATGGGCGAGCGGCTGCCGCGCGCGCTCTCCGGCGGCCAGCAGCAGCGCGTGGCGCTGGCACGGGCGATCGTGAACCGGCCGAAGCTGCTGTTGCTCGACGAGCCGCTCTCCGCGCTCGACCTGAAGCTGCGCCGGCGCATGCAGATCGAGCTCAAGCACATACAGGAGAAGCTCGGCATCGCCTTCATCTTCGTGACCCACGACCAGGAAGAAGCCATGGCGATGGCCAACCGGATCGTGGTGATGAATGCCGGGCGCATCGAGCAGGTCGGCACGCCCGCCGACATCTACCGCGCGCCGGCAAGCCGCTTCGTCGCCGAGTTCGTCGGCGAGCCCAACCTCATCCCGGTCGAGCCGGCGCGCCCGGGCCGCATGCGCCTCAAGGTCACCGGCGCCGAGTTGCCCTATGCCGAGGGCGTGCGCTGCGTGATGGCGCGCCCGGAAGACCTCGTGCTCGTCGACGGCACGCCGCCCGCCGACCTCGCCACGGCTCCCGGCATCGTCGAGGAGGTGGTCGCGGTCGGCCCGGTGACGACGCTGTTCATACGCTGCGGCGACGTCGTGCTGAAGGTCGCCCGGCTCGGCATGTCGGCGACTGCGCTGCATCCCGGCAGCGCCGTCACCGTCGGACTGCGCGTTTCGGCGCTGCACCCGATCGTGGAGTGAGCCCGGTGACCGCGCCCCGCACCACATTGGCCCTGCTGCTGTTCGCGCCGCTCGCCTTCTTCGCCGCGTTCTTCGTGGCGCCGATGGTCGTGGTCGCGCTCTCCAGCATCATCGCCGACGACGGCGCCCTGACCACCGCCCATTACGCACGGATCCTGCTCGACCAGTATCACTGGGACGTGCTGTGGGTGACGTTCCGCATCGCGCTGCTGACCACGCTCATCTGCATGCTGGTGGGCTTCCCGCTCGCCTGGTACCTCGTGCGGATCGTGCGCTGGCGGGCGTGGCGGCGGGCCTGCGTCATCCTCATCATCGTGCCGCTGTTCACCTCGAACATCGTGCGGTCCTTCGGCTGGATGGTTCTGCTTGGGCGCACGGGCCTGGTCAATCAGGGGCTGATGGGGCTCGGCCTCACCGAGCGCCCGATCCGCTTCCTCGGCACCGAAACCGGTATCCTCATCGGCCTCGTCTACATCCTCGTGCCCTTCGTGGTGCTCACGGTCGGCAATGCTCTGGCGAAGATCGACACCGCCTATGAGGAGGCTTCCGCCGATCTCGGCGTCGGCCCGGCGCGGACCTTCTGGTTCGTCACCCTGCCGCTGACCCTGCCGGGCGCGGTCTCCGGCGCCATCATGGTGTTCGCGCTCGCCGTGAGCGCCTATGTGACGCCGGCCCTGCTCTCGGGCGGGCAGATCACCGTCTTCTCCATGCTGATCTTCCAGCAATACTCCTCGGTGTTCGACTTCCACTACGGCGCGGCGCTGAGCATCACGCTGCTGGTGCTGACGCTGATCCTCGTCACCGTCGCCGGACGCATCGGCGAAGGGAGGAAGCCGGCATGATCGCGCGCTTCCTCATCCGCATCGTCGCGCTCGCCGCGCTCGCCTATCTGGTGCTGCCGCTGGTGGTCATCGTCGGGGCGTCGCTGACCGAGACCAGCTACCTCGCCTTCCCGCCGCAGGGGTTGACGCTGAAATGGTTCGGCGTGCTGTTCGACGACCCGTCCTACGTCTCGGCCTTCGTCACCTCGACCCTGCTTGCGCTCGCCGCGACAGTGGTGGCCATCGTGCTCGCCATCCCCGCGAGCCTGGCGCTGGCGCGCTACGTCTTCGCCGGCCGCGAGGCGATCTCCTCGCTGCTGATGTCGCCCTTGGTGCTGCCCTATGTCGTGCTCGGCGCCGCGCTGCTGCAGTTCGGCTCCGCTATCGGGCTGGCGCGCTCCTTCGAGGCACTCCTCGTCGGCCATGTCGTCATCGTCATGCCCTTCGTGCTGCGCTCGGTGCTGCCGCTGCTCACCCCCGAGCAGCGCGCGCTGGAAGAAGCCTCGATGGACCTCGGCGCGACGCCGGTCGCCACCTTCTTCCTGGTCGTACTGCCGCAGATCCGCGGCGGCATCGTCTCGGGCGGCCTCCTCGCCTTCATCTCCTCCTGGATCAATGTCGAGCTGTCGATCTTCAACACCTCCTCGGCGCTCAACACCATCCCGGTGAAGATGTTCAACTACGTGCAGTACACGATCGATCCGACCATCGCGGCGGTGTCCGCGATCACCATCGTCGCGGCTGCGCTCGTCATCATCCTTCTCGATCTGCTGATTGGACTGGACATGCTGTCCGAGTCCCGTCGGCCCTAATCCCAACGGAGCCTTCGCGATGCGCAAGCAGGATAGTTTTGACGTCATTTACACGCACACCGAGGGCGAGCCGCTCTGCATCATCCACAGCGGCATTCCCTATCCGGCGGGTTCCTCGATCATCGAGAAGCGGGCGTTCCTCGAGGAGAATTACGACTGGGTGCGCGAGGCGCTGATGCGCGAGCCGCGCGGCCATCGCGACATGTTCGGCGTGTTCCTCACCCCGCCCTCCTCGCGCGACTACGACGCCGGCCTGATCTATATCGACGGCACGCAGTACTCGCACATGTGCGGCCACGGCACGATCGCCGTCGCCATGGCGATGGTGGCGCACGGCATGGTGCGCCGCTCCGACGACGGCATCACCAAGATCCGCTTCGAGACCACCGCCGGCCTCGTCCAGGCCGAGGTCGCCACCGATGGCGACGAGGTGCTGTGGACCCGCTTCGAGAACGTGCCGGCCTATGTGGCGGCGCAGGACGTCGCCTTCGACCTGCCGGGCGTCGGCGCGCTCAAGGCCGATATCGTGTGGGGCGGCAATTATTTCGGCATCATCGACCTGCGCGGTACCTCGCTGAAGATCGGCCCGCAGAACGGCTCGGAGCTGTCGCGTCTCGGCATCCTCGCCCGCGAGGCGATCCGCGAGAAGGTGAAGATCCAGCACCCGACCGCCGGGCACATCAACAACTTCAACTTCGTCACCTTCTGGCACGAGCCGACCATCGAAGGCGCGCTCTACAAGAACGTGCACGTGTTCAGCGCCGGCCAGCTCGACCGCTCGCCGGGCGGCACCGGCACCAGCGCGATGATGGCGATGTTCGAGGCGCGCGGCGTGATCGGCTTGAACCAGCCGATCAAGTCCGAGGGCCTGCTCGGCACCGGCACCTTCGAGGGCGAGCTGATCGGCGAGACGAAGCTCAACAATGTGCGCGCGGTGCGCCCGACGGTGAAGGGCACCGCCGGCCTGCTCGGCACGGCGCGCTGGGTGATCGACCGCAAGGACCCGGTCGGCGCCGGCTTCCTCGTTGCCTGACGAGCGAGAAACGATCGGCGCCCGCGAGGGCGCCGATCCCAACTACGGCAGGATCGTGGTGACGATCGAGCGGTCCAATGCCTCATAGTCGAAGTAGCGGATCGTCTCGTAGAGCTCAGCGCGGGTCTGCATGCGCGGGATCAGCGCCTCCGGCGTGCCGGCCCGGCGGATCTCGCGATAGAGTTCCTCCTGCGCCTTGGCGGCGACACGCAGCGACGACACCGGCCAGATCACCATGCGATAGCCGAGCTCGGCGAATTCCTGCGCGGTCAGCGCCGGCGTGCGCCCGAACTCCGTCATATTGGCCAAGAGCTTCACGCCCGGCAGACGCTGGGAGACCTCGCGGAACATCTCGACGGAAGTGAGCGCCTCCGGGAAGATCGCGTCGGCACCGGCCTCCAGATAGAGCTTCGCCCGCGCCACCGCACCGTCGATCCCCTCGCTCGCGGCCGCATCGGTGCGAGCGATGATGACGAGGTCGCGGCGCGCCCGGCGGGCGGCATTCACCTTCGCCGCCATGTCCTGCGGCGAGGCGAGATGCTTGTCGTTCAGATGCCCACACTTCTTGGGAAGAAGCTGGTCCTCCATCTGCACGGCGCCGGCGCCCGCATCCTCGAAGGCGCGGACCATGTGCATCACGTTCAGCGCCTCGCCATAGCCGGTGTCGCCGTCGACGAGGACCGGCAGCATGGAGGCGCGGGCGAGCTGGCGGGCGTAGAAGGCCATCTCGTCGACGGTCAGGATGCCGAGGTCCGGCAGCCCCATCGACGCGCTCACCGCCGCGCCGGAGAGATAGAGCGCCTCGAAGCCGGCATCGCGCGCCTGGAGCGCGGCGAGCCCGTTATGGGCGCCGGGGATCTCCAGAATGGCATCGCGCTCGATGAGCGCCCGGAACCGCGCGCCCGCCGAGGCCGTGGGCAGATCGGCACTAACGAGATAGGTCAAGGCAAGATCCTCTGTCGGTCATCGGTTGGGCGGTGCGGCCTCAGCTCGCCTCGCTGTCCGACATGGCGCGGAGGCGCCGGCCGAGACGCGGGGCGAGCATGGGGACGAGGAAGGTCAGCGCGGCGAGCAGCCAGAACAGGATGGCGACCGGCGAGGAAACGAGCACCAGCACGTCGCCGTCCGAGAGCGACAAAGCGCGCCGGATGTTGTCCTCCAATAGCCGCGCCAGCACGAAGGCGATCAGCATCGGGATGAGCGGGATGCCGATCTTGCGCATCGCATAGGCGACGATGCCGATGCCGGTGGCGAGCAGCAGCTCGAAGGTCGAGTTGGTCGCCGCATAGACGCCGGCGAAGGACAGGCCGAGCACGCCGGGGAACAGGATCCAGTTCGGCACCAGCAGCAGGCGCGCGAACAGCCCGACCAGCGGCAGGTTGAGCACCAGCAGCATGATGTTGCCGATATACATCGACGCGATCAGGCCCCAGGCGATCTCCGGGCGCTGGGTGAAGAGCAGCGGGCCGGGCGTGATCGAATACATTAGCAGGGCGCCCAGCATGACCGCGGTGGTGCCCGAGCCGGGAATGCCGAGCGCCAGCATCGGCACCATGGACGCCGTCTGGGCGGCGTTGTCGGCGGTCTCCGGCGCCGCGAGACCGCGCATGTCGCCCTTGCCGAAGGTGCCGTCGCGATCGGACACCCGCTTCTCCGCCGTATAGGCGAGTGCCGAGGCCACGGCCGCGCCGGTGCCCGGCAGCACGCCGAGGAAGAAGCCGATGCCGGTGGCGCGCAGCATCGCCGGGAAGCAGGACACCAGTTCCTTCACCCGCAGGTGGCTGCCGGCGCCGAGATGGGAGATCGAGCCCGAGCGCATCCCCTCCGCCACCACGAGAATCTCGCTGACGGCGAACAGGCCGATGGTCAGGGTGGTGAAGTCGATCCCGCCCAGCAGTTCCAGCGATCCGAAGGTGAAGCGCTCGACGCCCGAGCCGCCGTCAACGCCGATCATGGCGCCGAGAAGCCCGAGACAGATCGCCGCCCAGGTCTTGGCGGTACGGCCCTGCCCCATGGTGGCCAGCAGCGAGAAGGCCAGCACCATCAGCGCGACATACTCCGCCGGCCCGAAGGAGACGGCGAGGCGCGCGATGGGCACGGCGAGGAAGGTGAGCAGGACGACGGTGAGCGTGCCGCCGACGAAGCTGCCGATGCCGCTCAGCGCCAGCGCCGCGGCCCCGCGGCCCTGCTGCGCCAGCGGGTAGCCGTCCAGCGTCGTCATGACGAGGCCGGGATCGCCGGGAATGTTCAGGAGGATGGACGAGATGCGCCCGCCATAGCCGCTGCCGTAGTAGATGCCGGCCAGCAGGATCAGCGCGCTCTCCGGCGGCAGCTGCAGCGAGAAGCACAGCGGCAGCAGCAGCACGATGGCGTTGATCGGGCCGATGCCCGGCAGCGCCCCGATGGCCGTGCCGAGGGCGGCGCCGGCGAGCGCGAGCGCCAGGTTGAACGGCGTGAAGGCGACGCCGAAGCCGAAGGCCAGCGAGGAGAGCGCTTCCATCTCAGATCCCCAGCGGTCCGCGCGGCAGCGGCAGGCCGAGCAGGATGTCGATCAGCAAAAGGAAGCACGCCGCCAACGCAACGGAGGCAATGGCCGACCCCAGCGTTGGACCGCGGAAGGCCTTGGCGCAGGCGAAGCACAGCAGGGTGGTCGCGGGCACGAAGCCGAGGGGATCGAGGATGAGTGGATAAATGAAGCTCGCAACCGCCACGAGGATGACGCGGCCATAGTCGCCGCGCTCCCACTCGACATGGTCGGGACGCAGCAGGATGGCGGCGCCGGCGATCGCCAATATGGCCCCCACCACCATCGGGAACACCTTCGGGCCGACCGGGTCGGCCGCGAAGGAAACGTCGAGCGACCAAGCGTGCCAGACCGCGCCGACGCCGACGAGAAGGAAGAGCGCGCCGGCGATCCGGTCGCCCCACAATCCTGCTGCGTTCATGAGTGCTTGCTCAGTTGCCGGTGGTCTTCAGGCCCACATCGGCGGCGAGCTTGCGGAACGCATCCGTGCGCGCCTTGGCGAAGGCGTCGAACTCCGGCCCGACCAGGTCATAGGCGAACAGGCCCTGTTGCTCGCGCACCTTGTGCCAGCGCGGATCGGAATTGAGCTTCTTCAGCGCATCGACCCAATAGGCATACTGCTCGTCGGTGATGCGGGGCGGCAGGTAGAAGCCGCGCACGATCGGCCACTGCACGTCGTAGCCGGCTTCCTTGGCGGTCGGGACATCGGCGAAGACGCCCGGCAGGCGCTTGTCGGAGAAGGTCGCGAGCACCCGGACTTCGCCGGCCTCGAGCTGGCCGCGGACCTCGGAAGCGTCGCCCGGCACCGCGTCGATCGTGCCGCCGAGCAACGCCGCCAGCGCCTCGCCGCCGCCCTCATAGGAGAGGTAGCGCATCTTGCGCGGATCGACGCCCGCGGCCTTGGCCACGAGGGCCGGCTTCATCCAGTCCTGGCTGCCGACCGTGCCGCCGGCGCCGATGGCGACCGAGCCGGGGTCCTTCTTCAGAGCGTCGACGAAATCCTGCAGGGTCTTGAAGCGGCTGTCCTTGCGGACCGCCAGGACGCCGTAATCGGCGCCGACGGCACCGAGCCAACGCACGTCGTTCTCGTTGAAGCGACCGAACTTGCCTTGGGCGAGGTTCACCCAGGAGCCGGTGGAGACGGCGATGATGACGTTCGGATCGTCGGCGCGGCGCGCCTGGATGTTGTTGTAGGCCACGGCGCCGATGCCACCGGGCATGTTGGTGGTGCGGATGGTCGGCTTGACGATGCCGAGCTCGTTGAGCTGCTGCGAGGTCACGCGGCAGGTTAGGTCGAAGCCGCCGCCCGGCGCCGCCGGCGCGATGCATTCAGGGTTGCGCGGCTCGAAGCCTTCCGCGGAAGCGGCGCCACCAAGGGCGAGGCTGGCGATCACGGCAAAGGCGAGACGTGTCATTGGCATCCTCCCAAATTTTCATTATTGTCGACAAATCTCAGAGTTTTTGGCCGAACGCAACCCTTGCATAGCCGATCTGATCAGTCGGCGACGGAAATGACGGATACTTTGTCGACAACATTAACAAGCTCACCGACCGAGCGGCGCTCGAACCAGTCCGACTCCCTCTATGAGACGCTGACGGTCGGGATCATGACCGGGCGCATACAGCCCGGCGACAAGCTGAACGAACTGGTGCTCGCGGAGGAGTTCGGCGTGAGCCGCGCGCCGATACGCGAAGCCCTGCGGCGCCTGCAGGAGAAGGGGCTGGTCACGCATGTCGCCCATCAGGGCGTGCGGGTGATCTCGCCGACGCTGGAGGATTTCCTCTCGCTGCTGGATGTGCGCGAGGCGCTGGAGGGCATGGCAAGCCGGCTCGCCGCCACGGAGATGGCGTCGGACGAACTCGACAGGCTGGCCGACGTGGTCGAGCAGCACGGCCGGGAATTGCAGCGCAATCCCGACGGCCCCTATGTGCAGAATGACTTCGACAACGACTTCCATGTGCGGATCGCCCGCGGCTGCCGCAACCCGGTGCTGACCGACCTCCTTTGCGATCAGTTCTACCCGCGGCTGAAGCTCTGCCGTACGCGCCACGGGCTGGTCAAAGGACGCGGCCTCGCCGCCTGGAACGAGCATCGCCGCATCCTCGCCGCCCTCATGGAACGCGACGGCGATGTCGCCGAGCTGCTCATGCGCCGGCATGTCCGCTCCGCCCGGGCCGCCCTGCTGTCATCAGTGCCGGGATCGAATGGTCGCCCGCCAGTCTAATCGATCGGCAGCGCCTGCGAGTGCTTGATCTGGCTGAGGGCGAAGCTCGACTCGATGGAAGCGACGCCCTCCAGCCGGGTCAGCGTCCGCTTGAGGAAGGCCTCATAGGCCGGCAGGTCCTTGACCACGATGCGCAGCAGATAGTCCCGCTGGCCGGTCATAAGATAGCATTCGACGATCTCCGGCCAGCGCAGGATCGCCTTAGAGAAGCGGTCGAGCTCGTCCTCGCGCTGGCGCTCCAGCTTGATCGAAGCGAAGACGCTGATCGGCAGGCCGACCTTGTCCTGATCGACCACCGCCACATAACGCTTGATGACGCCGGCGGCCTCGAGGTTGCGCACCCGCCTTGCGCAGGGCGAGGGCGACAGGCCGACGAGCTCGGCGAGGCGCTCCATCGTGGTGTGCGCATCCTCCTGCAGGACGGCGAGAATCTTGCGGTCGATGTCGTCGATCCTGGCTTCTGGCATGACGAGCTACGCTTGGGCTCCATATTGGTGGATTGAGCCAAGATAGGTCGCTTGACTGGCGCAGAATAGCTGCAAAACGCGTATGATCGTGCCTAGGCTGCCATTACAGCGTAAGCCGGAGCGCCGACCCATGGCCAAGACCGCCGACGACATCGCCCTTCTCGAAGAGCTGGAGCGCAAGATCCTCTGGCTTGCGACGTGGACGATCCACAACGCCAACCACATCCGTCCCAGCACGGACGGGCTGAAGGTGGGCGGCCATCAGGCGTCTTCCGCCTCCATGGCGACCATCATGACGGCGCTCTATCTCAAGGCGCTGCGCCCGGAGGACCGGGTGGCGGTGAAGCCGCATGCCAGCCCGATCTTCCACGCCATCCAGTATCTCGCCGGCCACCAGACGCGCGAGAAGCTGGAGAATTTCCGCGGCTACAAGGGCGCCCAGTCCTACCCTTCCCGCACCAAGGACATCGACGACGTCGACTTCTCCACCGGCTCGGTCGGCCTCGGCGTGGCGCAGACCTTGTTCGCCTCGCTGGTGCAGGATTATCTGCGCGCCAAAGGACTCCTCGGGACCGGTCTCGGCACCACCCTGCCCGAGGGCAAGATGGTCGCGCTCGTCGGCGACGCCGAGATGGACGAGGGCAACATCTTCGAAGCCTTGCTCGAAGGCTGGAAGCACGGCCTGCGCAACACCTGGTGGATCGTCGACTACAACCGCCAGAGCCTCGACGCCGTGGTGCGCGAAGGGCTGTGGGAGCGCTTCGAATCCATCTTCCGCAATTTCGGCTGGGACGTCGTCATCCTGAAATATGGCCGCCTGCAGCAGGCGGCGTTCAAGGAGCCGGGCGGCGAGGCGCTGCGCCGCTGGATCGACGAATGCCCGAACCAGCTCTACTCGGTGCTGACCTTCCAGGGCGGCAAGGCCTGGCGCAAGCGCCTCACCGACGATCTCGGCGACCAGGGGCCGGTCTCGGCCCTGCTGGAGCGCCGCTCCGACGAGCAGCTGGCGCAGCTCATGGGCAATCTCGGCGGCCATGACCTGCCCTCGCTGGTCGACGCCTTCGAGGCGGCGCGCGCGCACGACCGACCGGTCTGCTTCATCGCCTACACTATCAAGGGCTTCGGCCTGCCGCTCGCCGGCCACAAGGACAACCATGCCGGGCTGATGACGCCGGCGCAGGTCGAGGATCTGCGCGCCCGCCACCGTGTCCGCCCCGGCCATGAATGGGACAAGTTCGAGGGCCTGGCGACCGAGCCGGCGAAGCTCGACGCCTTCATCAAGGCGGCGCCCTTCAATGCCGAGGGCACGCGCCGCCATCAGGCGCCCCATATTGCGGTCCCGGCCAAGCTCGACGTGCCGCTTCAGCCGGCCATGTCGACCCAGCAGGGTTTCGGCCTGCTGCTCAACGAGATCGGCAAAAGCGAAGGCGAGTTCGCCAGCCGCATCGTCACCACCTCGCCGGACGTCACCGTCTCCACCAATCTCGGCGCCTGGGTGAACCGGCGGCAGCTCTTCGCGCGCGAGGAACTGGCCGACACCTTCAAGAAGGAGCGGATCCCCTCGACGTTCAACTGGGAGTTCTCGCCCAGGGGCCAGCATATGGAGCTCGGCATCGCCGAGATGAACTTGTTCATCATGCTCTCGGCGCTCGGCCTCTCGCACTCCCTGTTCGGCGAGCGGCTGCTGCCCGTCGGCACGCTCTATGATCCCTTCATCGAGCGCGGCCTCGATGCGCTGAACTATGCCTGCTACCAGGACGCCCGCTTCATCCTCGCCGCCACGCCTTCCGGGGTGACGCTGGCGCCGGAGGGCGGCGCGCACCAGTCCATCGCCACGCCGCTGATCGGCATGGCGCAGGACGGGCTCGCCAGCTTCGAGCCGGCCTTCGTCGACGAGTTGGCGGTGATCCTGCGCTTCGCCTTCGCGCACGCTCAAGACGAGGATGGCGGCTCAACCTATCTGCGCCTTTCCACCCGCACCATCGAGCAGCCGCGCCGCACCATCGACGACGCGCTGGCTGAGGACATCGTCAAGGGTGGCTACTGGCTGCGCCGGCCGGGTCCGAACGCTCAAGTTATCGTCGCCTATACTGGCGCGCTCGCGCCCGAGGCGATCGAGGCGGTCGGGCTGATCGCCGAGGACCGGCGCGATGTCGGCCTGCTCGCCGTCACCTCGGCCGACCGGCTGCATGCCGGTTGGACCGCCGCCCAGCGGGCGCGCGAGGAAGGCGACTATGGCGCCCGCGCCCATGTCGAGACGCTGCTCGACGCCGTGCCGCCGGGCTGCGCCATCATCAGCGCGATGGACGGCCATCCGGCGACGCTCGGCTGGCTGGGCTCGGTCCATGGCCACCGCTCGCGCGCCCTCGGCGTCGAGCATTTCGGCCAGACCGGCACCATCGCCGACCTCTACCGCCATTTCGGCATCGACGCGCAGGGCATCGCCCGCGCGGCGCAGGCCATCGCGCCGGGCCGGCCGATCCGGCATCTGCGGATGGTGAGCTGACAATCGCGCCCGCACGCGCAAGCGGACGCTTCCCAAGCCCCGCGGCACGGCGTAACAGAACCGCGGGGCAATGATTGCCGCGCATGGCGCGGCATGGGGGAACGGCTTGGCGGGGCGGCGCGTCTTCATCACCGGCACGGCCGGCTTCATTGGCTTCCATCTCGCGCGGCTGCTGCTCTCGGAAGGCTTCCGGGTGCACGGCTATGACGGCATGACCGATTATTACGACGTCCGCCTCAAGCAGCGCCGCCACTCCATGCTGGCGCAGAGCGAGGGCTTCTCCTCCACCGAGGCCATGCTGCAGGACATGGAGACGCTGGAGCGGACGATCGAGGAGTTCCGTCCCGACATCATCGTCCATCTCGCCGCACAGGCGGGCGTGCGCTACAGCCTGGAGAAGCCGCGCGCCTATATCGACTCCAATATCGTCGGCACCTTCAACGTGATGGAATGCGCCCGCGCCGTCCCGGTGCAGCATCTGCTGATGGCCTCGACCTCCTCGGTCTACGGCGCCAATGAGGAGATGCCGTTCCACGAGACCGACAAGGCCGACACTCCGCTCACCATCTATGCCGCGACCAAGAAGGCCACGGAGGCGATGGGCCATTCCTACGCCCACATCTACGGCCTGCCGACCACCATGTTCCGCTTCTTCACCGTCTACGGCCCCTGGGGCCGGCCGGACATGGCGCTGTTCAAGTTCACCCGCGGCATCCTCGAAGGCACGCCGATCGACATCTACAATCACGGCGAGATGTGGCGCGACTTCACCTATGTCGACGACCTCGTGCGCGGCATCCGCCTGCTGATCGACGCCGTGCCGCCGCTCCCCGGCGCGCGGGAGACCGAAGTGCCCGGCGACAGCCTGAGCCCGGCGGCGCCGTTCCGCGTGGTGAACATCGGCAACTCCGACAAGGTGCGCCTGCTCGACTTCGTCGACGCCATCGAGCAGGAGCTCGGCGCTAAGGCGATCCGCAACTACATGCCGATGCAGACCGGCGACGTACCGGCGACCTGGGCGAACGCCGACCTGATCCACGCGCTCACCGGCTACAAGCCGAACACGCCGTTCCGCGAGGGCGTGGCGCGCTTCGTCGCCTGGTATCGCGACTATTACGGCGCGTGAGCGCGAGGGGCGGAGCATGCTGGTCCAGACCGTCGAGACTGCCCGCCTTGCCGTGATCGGCCTCGGCTATGTCGGCCTGCCGGTGGCGGTCGAGTTCGGCAAGCACCATCCCGTCGTCGGCTTCGACATCAATCCGGCGCGGATCGAGGCGCTGCGCCAGGGCATCGATGCGACGCTGGAGGTGAGCGCGCAGGAGCTCGCCGAGGCGCATCTCCTGAGCTTCTCCGCCGAGCTGGAAGATCTGCGCGCCTGCACCACCTTCATCGTCACCGTGCCCACCCCCATCGACGGCCACAAGCGGCCTGACCTGACGCCACTGCTCCGCGCCTCCGAGACGGTCGGCAAGGTGCTGAAGCGCGGCGACGTGGTAGTCTACGAATCTACCGTCTATCCCGGCGCCACCGAGGATGACTGCGTTCCGGTGCTGGAGCGCGTCTCCGGCCTCGTCTTCAACCGCGACTTCTTCGTCGGCTACAGTCCGGAGCGCATCAATCCCGGCGACCGCAGGCACCGGCTCGCTACTATCCGCAAAGTGACCGCCGGCTCGACGCCGGAGGCGGCGGAGTTCGTCGACGCGCTCTATGCCGGCATCGTCACCGCCGGCACCTTCAAGGCCGAGAGCATCCGCGTCGCCGAGACGGCCAAGGTGATCGAGAACACCCAGCGCGACCTCAACATCGCGCTGATCAACGAGCTCGCCATCATCTTCAACCGCATGGGCATCGACACCGAGGCGGTGCTGAAGGCGGCCGAGACGAAGTGGAACTTCCTGCCCTTCCGGCCGGGCCTGGTCGGCGGCCACTGCATCGGCGTCGACCCCTACTACCTGACGCACAAGGCGCAGACCGTCGGCTACCACCCGGAGATCATCCTCGCCGGCCGACGGCTGAACGACGGCATGGGCGCCTATGTCGCCGCCCAGCTGGTGAAAGCGATGCTGAAGCGCCGCATCCAGGTGGAGGGCGCGCGCGTGCTGGTGATGGGCCTCACCTTCAAGGAGAACTGCCCGGACCTGCGCAACACCCGCGTGGTCGACGTGATGCGCGAGTTGAAGGATTTCGGCGTCGAGGTCGACGTCCACGATCCGTGGGTCAGCGCCGACGAGGCTCGGCACGAATACGGCATCGCCGTCATCGCCGAGCCGGAGGCCGCGAGCTATGACGGCATCGTGCTGGCCGTCGCGCATGAGGCGTTCCGAAGCATGGGCGCCGAGGCCATCCGGGCCTATGGCAAGCCCGAGCATGTGCTGTACGACCTCAAATACATCCTGCCGCGCGACGAGGCCGGCCTGCGGCTCTAGCTCCGGGCGGCGCCGGTCCGGCGCCCCGCCAGCTCGCCGAGGATCGCCGCGAAGGCGCGGGTGCCCTTGTCGAAGGAGAGCTCGCGCTCATAGAAGACGCGGCCATTAGCGCCGAGCGTCGCGAGTTCGGCGGGATCAAGCCCGGCCATCTGGACGACCGCGCCGGCCAGCGCCTGCGGGTCCTCCGGCGGCACGATGAGCCCCGCGCCCGCCTGCCGGACCAACTCGGCCGCGTCGCCTGCCACCGCCATGAGTATCGGTTTGCCAGCCGCGAGATAGGCCTGCGTCTTGGAGGGGATGGTGATGGCGAAAAGCGGATCGTCCTTCAGATGCACCAGCAGGACATCGGCAGCCTTCAGCCAAGCGCCGACCTCCGCCATGGTCACGCGCGGCAGGAAGCGGACATTGGCGAGCCCGTCGCGCGCCGCACGCGCCTTGAGGCGTTCCATCTCGATACCCGAACCGAGGAGGCAGAATTCGATCCGCGGATGGTCGGCGCCCACCAGCGCCGCTGCGTCGAGTACTGAGCTCAGCGCCTGTGCCGCGCCCATATTGCCAGCGAACAACACGCGGAACTTGCTGGTGTCGCGAAAGGCTTCCGGCCGCTTGTCAGCGGAGGCCTGCTCCGTTTCCTCTTCGGACCAGTTGGGGATGACGGCGATCTTCTCCGGCGGCACGCCGCGCTCGATCAGCAAACGGCGAAAGCCATCCGACAGCACCGTGATGCGGTCGGCCTGACACCAGATCCAACGGCAGACGGCGCCCACAACGCGTAGCAGGCGCTCGCTGCCGATCATCCCCGTCGCCCGCAGCGTGTCCGGCCACATATCCTGAACGTCGATGACGATAGGTATGCGACGCAGCCGGCGGGTGATGGCAGCCGCCATCGCGACGGTGAGGGGTGGATGGTAGACGTAGATCACGTCGGCCCGACGCGCGACAAAGACGAGATACAACGTTGCGGACAGAAAGAAGCTCACATAGTTCAACACCCGGCCGATCCGGCTGGCATCATGGCTGGGGTAGAGCGCGAGCCGGGAGACGCAAATCCCGTTCATGAGCTCGCGCTGAATCGGCCGGATGCGGTAGCCAGGAAAGATCTTACCACCGGGATAGTTGGGAAAGCCGGTGACCACCTCGACATCGAAGCCGAGTTCCTGAAGGCGACGCGCGAAGGTCAGGCCCTTGATCGTCTGCTCGGGATCGAACCACTGCTTGAGCAGGATCAGTCTCGGGCGAGCCTTATCGGTCGTCGGATCGCTCATCAGGTCAGATCGTTCGTCCTGATCCCATCCCAGCCATTCGAGAGGTGCGCCGTGCCGAGGATCAGGCTGACCACGCGCTCCGACGTGTTGGTGATCGTGTAATCCTCCGGCACCGGATGCGGCCGGCCCTCCTCTTCGCGCGCGGCGAACATGCGGGTGACGGCGTGGACGCCGCGCAGCACCGCCTCGCGCGAGAGGCCGGTGATCATGATGGATCCCGTGTCCAGCGCCTCCGGCCGCTCGATCGCATCGCGCGGCGTGATGGCGGGAAAGCCGAGGATGGAGGCTTCCTCGGCAATGGTGCCGCTGTCGGAGATGGCGCAGAAGGCGCTCATCTGCAGGCGGTTATAGTCGTGGAAGCCGAACGGCTTCATGAACTGCACCCGCTGGTCCGCCACCGCGCCGAGCGCTTCCAGCCGCTTGCGGGTGCGCGGATGGGTCGAGACGATGAGCGGGCGGTCATAGCGCACGGCGAGTTCGGAGAGCGCGCCGACCAGCTCGGAGAGGCGGTCGCCCCGGTCGACATTCTCCTCGCGGTGCAGCGAGACGATGAAATAGCCGCGCTCCGGCAGGCCGAGCCGCTCCAGTACGTCGGAGGCCTCGATCTGCGGGCGGTAATGCTCCAGCACCTCGCGCATGGGCGAGCCGGTCAGATAGAGGCGCCGGTGCGGCAGGCCCTCGGCCAGCAGGTGCCGGCGGGCGTGCTCGGTGTAGACGAGGTTGAAGTCGGCGATGTGGTCGACCAGCTTGCGGTTGGTCTCCTCCGGCACGTTGCGGTCGAAGGAGCGGTTGCCGGCTTCCATGTGATAGACCGGCACCTTCATCCGCCGGGCCATGATGGCGGAGATCGCCGAATTGGTGTCGCCGAGGATGAGCACCGCGTCGGGCTTTTCAGTGGCAATGACCTTCTCGCTCTCGGTCAGGATCTTGCCCAGCGTCTCGCCGAGGCTGCCGCCACCGGTGCCGAGGAAATAGTCCGGCCGGCGCACGCCAAGGTCCTCGAAGAACACCTCGTTGAGCTCGTAGTCGTAGTTCTGGCCGGTGTGGACGATGCAATGGTCGCAATATTCGTCGAGCCGCGCCATCACCCGCGACAGGCGGATGATCTCGGGCCGCGTGCCCAATATGGTCATCACCTTGAGCATCGTCTCACCCCAGGACCGGATCGGCATAGGTGTCGGGCGCGGCGGGATCGAAGATCGCCTGCGTCCAGAACAAGGTCAGCAGCGGCTTGTCGCCGACATTCTCGATGCTGTGCGTGTGCAGCGTCGGCATGTCGACCGCCGCCGGCGCCGCGCCGCTCACGCGATATTCCCACACCGGCCCGCCGAGCGCACGGCGGATGCGGATGACGGCCTCGCCCTCGAGCACCAGGAAACGCTCGACCTTGTCGAGGTGGAAATGGTTGCCGCGGGTGACGCCCGGTTCGGTCCAGCTCAGGAAGGTTTGGCCGCCGCCGCCACCCTTCACCGCCTCAAACAGCACGCCGCGCGCATCGCTGTTTAGCTTGAGCGAGCGCGGGAAGAAGTCCGGGTAGAGCGCGGCACGGTAGGAATTGAACAGCGCGAGATCGAAGGGATCGGCAAGATCCGGGAAGACACCGGCGGTATAGGCGGCATGAAACGTCTGGATGCGTGACAGCAATTCCTGGACGCCCATCGGCCGTGGCTCGGGACGAACCTCGCCGGTGGTGCCATCGAGGAAGGCGCCGATCGCCGCCTCGACGGCTGCGCCGGCGTGCAGCAGCCGCACCTGGCCGCCGGCATTGATGGTCGGCGTCTCGCCACGTGTCACCTGGTGGATGAGGGTGGCGGTGACGTTGTTGTAGAAGGGCCGCGCCCCCTCGCCGAAGATGTGCGACAGCACAAGATCGGTGAAGCGCGGCGTCACCGCGGCGAGGATGTCGCCGGCCGCGCGCTTCGAGCGCCCATAGGGCGAATCCGTGCCGGCATGGGTCGAATTGGCATAGACGATGTGCGGCACCACGCCGGCCGTGCGGCAGGCAGTGGCGAGGCGCTCGGCGATCTCGACATTGCCGCGCTCGACATCGGCATCCGCGCCGCGATTGACGCCGGCAAAGTGCAGCACTACGTCGACCCCCGTCAGCGCCGCGGCGAGCGCGGCATCATCGCTGAATGCGGTACGATCGAGCCCCACCAGATCGAAAGGAAGCGGCTCACCCTTGAAGCCGGCGGCACAGTTGCGCGCACGCAGATGCGCCGCGGCGTGCCAGCCGAGCAGACCGCCCGCCCCGGTGACGACGACCCGCCTCATCAAGCCGCCGTCCATGTCGCCAGCTCGGCGTCGATCTCGGGCAAGGTGCGTAGCAGCTTCTTCACGCCCTCGACATCCAGCCGTTCGGTATTGTGCGAGTGGTAGTCGGCGTGCTCGCCGGCGTGCACGTCGCCCTCGGTGAAATAGGGCCGGTAGTTAAGGTCGCGCCCATCCATGCTCACGCGGAAATAGTCGCCCATGTCCTCGCTCTGCGACAGCTCCTGGGCGCTCACCAGCGTCTCGAAGAGCTTCTCGCCGTGCCGCCAGCCGATCACCTCGACCGGGTGCTCGGGCCGCTCGAACAACTCCTTCAGCGCCACCACGAGATTGGCCATCGTCGCTGCCGGCGCCTTGCGCACGAAGAGGTCGCCCTGTCGGGCGTGCTCGAAGGCGTAATGCACCAGCGCCACGGAATCGCGCAGCGGCATGAGGAAGCGCGTCATGCTCGGCTCGGTGACGGTGATCGGTGCGCCGGACTTGAGCTGGCGCACGAAGAGCGGGATCACCGAGCCGCGCGAATACATGACGTTGCCATAGCGCACCAGCGAGACCGTCGTGCCGGCCTCGGGGCCGATGGCGCGTGCGATGGCCTGCGCCAGCTTCTCCATCATCGCCTTGGAGATGCCCATGGCGTTGATCGGGAACACCGCCTTGTCGGTGGACAGGCAGACCACGCTGCGCACGCCGGCCGCCACCGCCGAGCGCACCACATTCTCCGAGCCGAGGATGTTGGTGCGGACAGCTTCCAGGGGAAAGAACTCGCAGGACGGCACCTGCTTGAGCGCCGCGGCGTGAAAGACGCGGGTGGCACCGGCCGTGGCGCGGTCAACGCTGTCGCGGTCGCGCACGTCGCCGATATAGAAGCGGACATTGCTGCTGCGCAGGGTGCTGCGCAGCATGTCCTGCTTTTCCTCGTCGCGGCTGAGGACGCGCACTTCCGGGCAGCCGCGCGCCAACAGGTCCTGCAGCATGGTCCGGCCGAACGAACCCGTTCCGCCGGTGATCAGGACAGTTTCATTCTGCATTGTGATTCCCCCGCGCCGTTCATACGGCAACCTCAACCGTCGCACCAGTTTCAGCTTGCCCATGAGCCGCAAGATTCCGGCCTATTCGTCGGCAGGCGGCACCGCACCGCATAGCGCCGCCAGCTTCCGGCCGATCGCCGCTTCCGAACATTCGCGCATGATTATCTCGCGGGCAGCACCCGCGCGCGCCAGCCTCTCCTCGGTCCCCAGCGCGACGAGCGTTTCGATGGCGCGGGCAACGCCCTCGCCGCTCTCGTCGTCGATATAGTGGAAGCACGGCACGATCTCCGCCGGGATGCTGACGAGGCGCGTCGTCAGTACCGGTCGGCCGGTGGCGACATATTCGATCAGCTTGGACGGGAAGGAATAGCGTGCGAACTCCTGGCCCGACGGGCGGGGATTGATCAGGATGTCGGCGGCCATCAGATGCGATGCGAGCGCGCGGGCATCGACGAAGCCGCCATACTCTACGTTCGGCGGGCCGCCAGCGGTGATGCGCGGGACGTAATCCCCCTTGCCGAAGATCAGGAACCGCACCTGCGGCAGCCGCGCCGCCGCGTCGAGCAGCCGGTCCATGCCGTAGGCGGCGCTGACCCCTCCGGCATAGATCACGGTCACCGGCGCATCCGCCACCCGAGGCGCAGGCGCCACAGTGGCCAACGCATACAGCCAGTCGCGGCCGAGTATGCCGGGGAATACCAGTACCTTTTTCACACCGGGGAACAGCTCCAGCCACACCGGCGACAGCGCGACCAGCGCGCTCGCGCGCGCCAACAGTAGGGGGACGATCCTTCGGTCGATCCGCTTCAGCAGGCGGGCGAGCCGCCCGTCGGTCGCCAGTTCGACGCCGGGCGGGTCGGTCAGCACCGGCACGACGTCGACGCCGAGCCGGCTCATAAGCCAGCCATAGAGCAGGAATGGGCTGTGCACGCCGTGCATGAACAGGACGTCCGTGCCCCATTCCCCGCGGATGCGTCGTGTAAAGCCCAAGCAGGCGAGAAGGCGCGTGAGATGCTTCAGCACGATGAGGTTCACGAACCCCATCGCCACGCCGTCGACCCCCTGGCTGCGGAAGGCGAAGCGACGGAACAGGAGACGCCGAACCAGCGGATAGCTCTGCACCGGCAGCGTCGACAGAAGCCGCACCTCGCCGAAGCCCTGGCGCAGACTGCGGGCGAGTGCCCAGGCGAATTTGTGCGTCTGCACCGGCGGGTTCGGATCGATGGCGGTGATCTCCGCCATGACCTCGTCGGGAACCGTGTAGCCGAGTAGCAGCGGACGCATCGTCAGGCCCGGCGCTCCAGCAGGAGCGCATAGGTCCGCTCCCATCCCTCCACCATCGCCGTGATGGAGTAGTGCCGCTCGACATTGGCGCGCGCCGCGTGCCCCAGCGCCCGCATGCGGCCGGGGTCGCCGATCAACTCCCGTATCGCGGCGGCGAGGCGTTCGGGATCGTGGGACGGCACAAGGATGCCGCCCCCCTTGGCGATGACCTCCGTATTGCCGCCGACCTGCGTGGTGACCACCGGCAAGGCGTAAGACATCGCCTCCAGCAGCGCATTGGAGAGATTCTCCGACCAGGTCGGGAAGACGAACAGGTCCGCTGCCTCGAGGAAGGGCGTGACGTCGCTCTGATGACCAACGAAATGCACGCCTATGTGCCGCAGGCCGGCGAACAACGCCCGGATCGATCCGTCGTCGTCACCGCCGCCGACCACCACCAGATCGAGCGGAACATCCAGCCCGTCGAGCCGCGCCAGCGCCGCGGCGAGGTCGCCATAGCCCTTCTCTGGCGTCAGGCGCGACACGCAAACGGCGACGATACGGTCGTCACCGACGCCGAGCTCCGCGCGCACCGCCGCGCGCCGCGGGCGGTCGAGCGCCGGCAACGGCACGCCGTTTGGCACCGGCGGCAGCAGCTTGGCGCGGTGGCGCTGGAGGAAGTCGCGGCGGGCGGCATAGTCGCATACGGTGACGATGGCCGTGGCCAGCGACAGCGTCGCCGGCTCCAGCCCGTGCGCCACGATGGCGCGGCGCAGCCGGCTCCTCGGCTGCTGGAGGTCGCGGTGGCTGCCATGGATGGAGACCAGCACCTGCGGCACGCCGGCGAGCCGGGCGGCCAGCGCGGCATGGAACCCCTCATTGCCGAGGCCGCGCACATGGATCAGCCGAGGGCGCTGTGCCCGGATCTGGCGCATGAAATCGCGGATCAGCCCGACCGACAACCCACCCGCCGGTCCCGGCTGCCACATCGTCGGATAGCTTCTGCCCGCATGTTCGAGGAAGCGCGCCAGCGCCGTCGCCGGTCCGCCGGTGCTCGGGCTGCCGAAGCAATGCTGCAAGACGTCAGGCACGCGCGCGCTTCCTTCTGAACAGGCCGGCGAACCACAGGGAGAGGAGGGTCACGACGATCCAGAATCCCTGGCGCTGCATCAGCACCTGATTGTTGGCGGGGAGATAGGCCACGAAGATCATGATCTGCCCCAGGGCGACCATGGCCAGAAGCGAGTCGCGCTGCAGGCAGGTGATCCACACCCGCGCGAAAAGCAGGCCCATGAGGAACATGAAGACTGGAACGAGAAGGAACGACATGTCCGACGCCAGCCAGGGAAAGGCCGTCGACCAGAACTGGCCCGCCGGCCAGCCGGTAGCGATCTCCGCCCGATAGGGAAAGGTAAGCAGCATCTGATTGTCGCCGCCGAGGAACTGGAAACGGTAGGATTCCATCGCGGGCGACAGCCCGGCGCCGTAAGCGAACTCGAAAGGCTGCGCGAGGCTGCGGGACAGCCCGAAATAGCCATGGGTTGGATAGGCAAGAACCGAATAAATACCGAAGGCGATATCCGAGCCGAATAAGTAATTTACGAACGTCCGCGACACGTCTCCCACAATTCTACTGTAGACAATGCCAAATTCCACCGCACGCTTTATCTGATTGTCGACCATATAAATGAAAATCGCCAACGCAAAGATAACAATAAATAACTTCAGATATCTCATCGAAGAGTTACCCGGACGGACACCATCAAATGCCACATTGAGACGACTCTTCCCAACCAGGATGGCGCCGCCGGCGACGGCAAACAGAAAGGTGTCGCCAATTCCCTTCATCGTTCCGATGTAGAGAAAACTCACCTGAAAGACGAAGACGGCGAAGATTATCTTCAACTTGATCAGCATCGAGACCTTCGACCACAACAGAACCGCCAAAGGGATGAATGCCCCGTAGAACAGGCTGGAAATCACGAGGACCTGCCCGACGAGGCTGACGCGGCCGGTTAGTGCCTGGATCTGATAGACATCGAATTTCTGCTTATAGGCGGAGCCAGCATCGAATATCGTCTGGATGACGCCACCTAAATCACGCGCACCGTACTCATAAAGCTGATTCAGTCCAAATATTACAAAATATGCAGCCCCAGAGAGCAATATAAGCACATTGCCCCGCGCGGACTCATAAGTATTCAACTTTGAGCCGTCGAATTCCGATACATGTGAATTGGTGCAGGTCAAATATCCAATATAGAACGCGATATAAGACGACGCCACAAACGATACGAGCGTAAACATATTGTCGACATCGCTGGCCAATGGGCCAAGGATGAATATGATGAAAGTCGCCGAAAGGTAATACATTGAATAGCGGATCGGCGCATTCAGGATCGAGCGGATCTGACGGCGCTGCGCCAGCGCCGGGTAGCGACCGGCGACGCCACGAAACGCCGGCGAACCGCCGTTTCTTCGTGACGAAATATAGCTCATCCTCGCCCCTCTTCTTACCGCGATCATGGCCATCGACACCGCATCAGCCGTCGCAACCGGCACCTGCACGCTGCATCCGTCCGCCCGCAAGTCGCGGCACTCAAGCTCTATCATCTCTAGCACGCCGCCCAATGGCCGCGCGCCTACCTGCCAACCGGACCCGCGGCGTCCGGCGCGCCTATCCACGCAAGAAACCGCCGTGCCGCCGCTTCGACGTCCATATGGCGCCGGCCGACCTCCCAGCCCACCCGGCCGATCCGCTCAGCCTGCGCCGGATCGTCCACCACGCGCCGCATGCCCTCGGCGAAGGCCTCCACGCTGTCCGGCGGCACGAGATAGGCGGAGACGCCGTCCTCCAGATAGAGCCCGATGTCGCCGGTCTGGGTGACGACCACGGGTCGGCCGGCCGCCAGATACTCCGCGAGCTTGGTGGGAAAGCCGCCCGTTGCCTGCTTGGAGCTCGGCCGGCAGAGCACGAGCGCGCTCGCCCCATGCAAGACCGCCGGGACCTCGGAGGAAGGAATGGCGGCATGCAGCCGGACGATTCCCGCAAGGCCCTGCCCGTCGATCATCTCCCGCACCGCTTCGGCCTCATGCGGGTAGCCGTGTCCGTACATGTCGAGCTGGCTGTCCGGATAGATCTCGAACAACCGGCGGAACGCGGCGACGAGGCTCAGCACGCCGTCCTTCCGCTCGTTGAGCGAGCCGGTGTAGACGAAGGTGAAAGGCCCGCCGCGCGGCTCCCACTCCTCGCGCGCGCCGAACACGGTGGTTGCCGGAATGGTCAGGATGGCGGCGTGGGGATTGAGCGCCTCGACATAGGCGCGCAGCGCCCGCGAGATCACGACCTGCCGGTCCACCGCGCGCACGAAGACCTTCTCCCAGAACCACAGCGAAAACCGGCCGTAGAGGGAGCACGGCAACACTTCGGAGGGATATTCGGTGATCTCGTGGAGGATGCGGACCCGGAAGAGGCGGGCCACGACGAGGCATTGCAGAAGCAACTGGGGATCGGTGCTGAACACCAGCAGGTCCTGCCGCGCGCGCCGGAGCTGCGAGATCAGCAGCGGCATGACGCAGATCGCCAGCGCCAGCCGCCAGGGGAGACGACGCGCGAAGGCCGGGAGCCCGACGACGGGAAAGCCAAGGTCGGGCGGCGGCCGGCGCGCCGGATTTATCAGCGCGACCTCAGCACCCTGCGAGGCTAGCGCGCGCAGGAAATTCGCTTGGCGCGCCTGCGTAGCGCCGGGAGCGCGAAAATCCATCGCCGACAGGGCGATCATCGGCGCCGTTCCGTGAGTTCTTGATCAAGCGCGCTTGGGAGCGCCAGCAACACTTCGCAATGGGCAATCGATCTTCGCCGAAGCAACTGGCGCACGTTCTACCTCCTCATCGCGAAGTAATACATCGTCGGCAGGACGATCACGCCATAGCCGATCATGGTGATCATCGGCGCGATCCACACCGAAGTGGCGGTGACGAAGGTCAACTTGGCGACAGCAGTGAAGGCCAGCATCAGCGTCCACACACAAAGCTGCGGGCTTATCTGCGCCCGTGCATTGAGGACCATGTTGAACGGCGAGGTGAGCGCCATGACGATGGAGAGGCCGGCAAGCATCGCCAGCGTCATCCGCTGGTCGACGAAGTTCTGCCGCATCCAGAGCGAGATGATCAGGTCGCCGAACAGCACGAGAACGATGCCGACGGCCGCGACGCCGAGCGCCCCGAGCAGGCTGATCCGCAGCGCGCTCCGGCGGATCCAGCCGAGGTCGCGGCGAGCATAGGCCTCTCCGCTCGCTGCCCAGAAGGGGAGGCCGATCACCGTGATCATCAGCCCCATCAGCGAGCCCAGCTTCGCCGGCACGGCATATTGTGTTACCGCCTCCGCCCCCGCGTTATGGGCGATGACAAGATTGTCCATGTTCAGGGCGGCGGAGACG
The DNA here is from genome assembly GCF_000092925.1 of Ancylobacter novellus DSM 506. Taxonomy (NCBI): domain Bacteria; kingdom Pseudomonadati; phylum Pseudomonadota; class Alphaproteobacteria; order Hyphomicrobiales; family Xanthobacteraceae; genus Ancylobacter; species Ancylobacter novellus. The sequence goes on from NC_014217.1 coordinate 3,378,962, forward strand.
AGCAAGGAAAGCAGCAGGAACCTCGCGCCAGTGGAAAGCAGATCGCGCGCAGCGCCTCGACTGACGTCGGAAAGCCGCGGGCGCAGTTGCGGATAGCGCCCGAAGTACCACGCCGTCGAGACGGCGAGCATGGCGACCGGCGCGCCGGAATAGGCGAGGATCACCAGCCAGGACGGCAGAGCGGCACGGATCGCGACAAGGCAGAGGGCGATCGAGAGCAGCGAAGCCGCGACCTGCCACAGGCTGCTCAGCCAGACCTGCTGGTACGCGTACATGACCCGCTGGATGATGGCAGACGGCAGACCGGCGAAGAAGGTGACGAGCGTGACAAGCACGGTCGGCACAAATTGCGGCGCCACTGGACTGCCCGGCAGAAGCCCGAGGCCCAGAACCACAAGCACCGCCCCACTCGTCAGCACCAGCGCGATGATTGTCAGCGTCGCATAGCTCGAGGCGATCAGCTCCCGCATCGTCGCTGTGTCGCCCGCGCCATAGGCGGCAGCGAGCTTGGTCAGCAGGCTATTGCCGATACCGAGGTCGCAAAACGCCGCCATGCTGGTCAGCGAGACGGCGATCACCCAGATGCCGAATTCCGCGTCGCCGAGATAGCCGAGCATCGCCGGCATGACGATGAAGGGCGCGACGAGCCCCAGGCCGCGGCCGAGCCCTCCGCCGAGTATGCCGGTCAGCAGCCGCCTTGTGCGCTGCGCCTGGAGAGCCTGTTCCATTTGCGTGCTGCCGGCTCGAGCGCCCCTAAAAGCTTCCATCGCGCACGAGATGCGCCGGAGCCGCATGCTCGCGACCCTCGTCTCGCATGAGGGGCAGCTCGGCCCCGCCACCCGCGGGCTCCACGCCCTCGGCGGCAGGAGAAAAGCCGACCTGAGCGCCCCGAAGGATCGCGCGGACACGTTCGGGCGCGTGAACGTCGCATGCCTCCTTCAGGTTCTGAAGGATCGAGGCGAGTTCCGGCCAGTCGAGGCTGCTCTCGCTGGCGGTGAGGATGCGCGGATGCACGGTCGGGACGGCGTCGCCGCCGATGAGCAGTTCCTCATAGAGCTTCTCGCCTGGACGCAGCTGCGACATCACGATCTCGATGTCGCCACCCGCCCCCGCGCCATCGCCGTGCCCGGGCTGGCGAATCACGGGATTGAGGCCGGACAGGCGTGCCATGCGCATAGCGAGATCGATGATGCGCACCGGCTCGCCCATGTCGAGCACGAACACGTCGCCACCTCGGGCCAGCGCGCCGGCCTGGATGACCAGTTGCGCCGCTTCCCGGATAGTCATGAAGTAGCGCGTCATCTCATGATGCGTGACGGTGATCGGCCCGCCCGCCTCGATCTGCTGCCGGAATAGTGGGATCACTGAGCCGGACGAGCCGAGCACGTTGCCGAAGCGGACGATGGAGAAGGTCGTCGCCGATTGCTGGCGCGCCAGCGCCTGGCAAACCAGCTCGGCGACGCGCTTGGAGGCGCCCATGACGCTGGTCGGGCGCACCGCCTTGTCGGTCGACACCAGAACGAAGGCGCCGACCCCCGCCTCGATGGCCGACCGCGCGACCGTCTCCGTGCCGAACACGTTGTTGCGCACGCCGTCCACGACGTTCTGCTCGACCAGCGGTACGTGCTTGTACGCCGCGGCATGAAAAACTGTCTGCACGCCGTGCGAGCGCAGCGCTGCGCTCACGCGCTCCCCATCCTGCACCGAGCCGAGCAACGGCACGAGGGGAAGCTCCAGCCTCTCGCGCGCGGCGAGCATCGCAAGTTCCCGCTCCACGCTGTAGAGCGCGAATTCGGAGTTCTCGAGCAGCACCAGCCGCGCCACGCGCTGCCGGGCGATCTGCCGGCACAGCTCGCTGCCGATGGAGCCGCCGGCGCCGGTGACCATCGCCGTCTTGCCGCGGATGTTGGCATCGAGCAGGTCTTGCCGGGGCGGAATGGGATCGCGGCCCAGAAGATCCTCGATGGCGACCTCGCGCGTCTCACTGATAGTGGCGCGGCCGACGACGATGTCCGCCATGCCGGGAATCGTAAGCACGCGCACGCCGAAGGGGTCAAGGCGTTCGACGATCGCCTTGCGCTGCTGCCGGGTAGCGCTGGGAATAGCGAGCAGCATGCTGCCGATATCGTGCTGGGCGATCAGCTCGCCGATGCGGTTCGGTGAATAGATACGGCAGCCGCCGATCTCGCGCCCGTGCAGCTCCCGGGCGTCGTCGATGAAGGCGACGGGCGCGTAGTCGCCGCTGGCCTGCAGCGAGGCGAGCAACTGCCGCCCCGCGCTGCCAGCACCATAGATCAGCACCGGGGAGGAGAGACGCGAGCGGCTCTGCCGATATAGCCCCCGCAGGCCGAAGCGTCCGCCGCCCAGAAGAAACATGGCGAGCAGCCAGTAGATGATCGGGACGGAGCGCGGCAGGAACAGGTCCAGCCGCTGCCCGACCACGAAGAGCGAGGCCGCGGAGATGGCGAGGCCGAGGGCGAGCACGCGCAGGGTGCTCGCCGCGACATGCCGGACCACCGCGCGGTACAGCCCCAGCCAGGCGAAGAACGCGATGGTCGGGGGCAATATGATCGCAAAAGCGACCCAGCTTTCGCCGACGAGCGCCAAGGAGAAGCCGTCGAGGCGTAACGCCATCGCCAGCAGGAAGCTTGCGCCGAGAAGCGCCGAGTCCAGCAAGCACAGGACGAGCCGCTTCTTTCGCCGGCTAAGGCCAAACGCATAGCCCAGAAAATCGGAGCGCAGCTCCATCATTTCCCCCGAGGAACTGACGCTGCCCGCAATGCAGCGATCGACCCTCCATCAAGATGCGGCGCGGACAACCTCTGCAGCGACGTTCGCGGTATGCCGAACCTCGGCCTCGGTCAATGTCGGATGCACTAGAAACGCAAGGCTCGTCTCGCCGAGCTCGCGCGCGACGGCAAGCGGCGTTTTCGGCCGCCACGGCGTCCCGTCGAACGCCTTCTCCAGATAGACTTCCGAACAGCTTCCCTGATAGCAGGGAACGCCGCGCGCGCCGATCTCGGAAACGATCCGGTTCCGGCTCCACCCCGCCCGCAGCCGCTGCGGATTGACATAGGCATACAGCCTGTAGCGGCCATGTGCCGAATGAACCTGCGATCGGCTTCCGGATCGATCCGGCAAACGCAGGGGTTTCTCTTCGCCGGCGTACGGCTCCAGCGCGTCCAGTATGATGTCGGCGTTCGCCTGCCGCGCCGCCGTCCATTCCGGCATGCGTCTCAGCTGGATCCGGCCGATGGCCGCCTGCATCTCGAGCATCCGCCAGTTGGTGCCGAAGCTCTCGTGCAGCCAGCGGAAGCCGGGCGGGTGCTGGCGCTCATAGACTGCGCTCCAGCTCTTGCCATGGTCCTTGTAGGCCCACATGCGCGACCAGAGGGCGTCGTCATCGGTCGTCACCATGCCGCCTTCGCCGCCGGTGGTCATGATCTTGTCCTGGCAGAAAGACCAGGCGCCGACATGGCCGATGGAACCGACGCTGCGGCCGCCATAGCGCGCGCCATGCGCCTGCGCGCAATCCTCGATCACCTTGAAGCCGTGGCGCTCGGCAAGCTCCATGATCGGCGCCATGTCGCACGGCCAGCCGGCGAGATGCACCACGATCACCGCCCGCGTGCGCGGCGTCAGCACAGCGGCGATGGTCTCGGCGGAAAGATTGCCGCTATCGCGGTCGACATCGGCGAAGACCGGCGTGGCGCCGGCATTCACCACGCAGGAGACAGAGGCGATGAAGGTACGCGGCGTAACGACGACCTCGTCGCCCGGGCCGATGCCGAGGCCATGCAGGGCAAGATCGAGCGCCACCGTTCCGTTCGCCAGCGCGATCGCATGCCGGGTGCCGACCCAGTCGGAGAATTCGCGCTCGAAGAGGCGCCCCTCTTCGCCCGTCCAGTAGTTCACGCGATTGGAAGCGAGGACGCGTTGCACCGCGTCCATCTCTGCCGGCGTGAAGCTGGGCCAGGGCGAGAAGGGGGTGTTAAGCACGGCCGTCCTTCCGTTTGTCTTGTCGGCGTGCCGGCACGCCGACGTAGGTGCCAGGGTTGGGAATGTGCTTCACCACCGCCGCACCGACGCCGATCGTCACGTCGTCGCCGATCCGGATGTCCTGCTTGACCGAACTGCCGGTGCCGATCCACGAGGTGGCGCCGACGATCACGGCGCCCGACAACGTGACGCCCGGCGCGATGTGAGTACCGTCGCCGATCTCGCAATCATGGTCGATCCGCGCGCCCGTATTTACGATCACCGCGTCGGCGATCTTCGCCCCGGTATTGATGATGGCGCCCGCCGCGATGAAAACGCCCTCTCCCAGCCGCGCGCCGCGGCTGATCACCGCCGACGGATGAACGATCGACGGCGTCGCATAGCCGGCTCGTTTGAGATCGTGAAACAGCGCCAGCCGACGCCGGCCGTCACCGATGGCCACGATGGCGGTCGGCCATCGGTCGACCAGCGCGCTCATCATCTTCATGGCGCCGAGAACCGGGAACGGCACCGGCCCCGGCAGCGCGTCGTAACGGTCGTCGAGAAAGGCGATCTCCTCATAGCCGCAATCGAGCGCGGCATCGGCGACGACGCGGCCGTGCCCTCCGCATCCGAGTATGAGGAGAGGGGTTTTCATGACCTCTTGCTGCCCGCTCCCGTGAACTTCGGCATGGTCGCTTCCCCAGCGGCGCTGATACCTTCGCGTTCGAAGACCTTCGCCAGCGTCAGCCACAATATCCTGATGTCGAGGGCGAAGCTGCGATGGTCGACATACCAGACGTCGAGCGCGAACTTCTCCTCCCACGAAATGGCGTTGCGGCCGTTCACCTGCGCCCAGCCGGTGATGCCGGGGCGCACCTCGTGCCGACGCGCCTGCTCGGGGGAATAGAGCGGCAGGTATTCGATCAGCAACGGTCGCGGGCCGACCAGGCTCATCTCGCCCTTCAGCACGTTGAAGAGCTCCGGCAACTCGTCGAGGCTGGTGGAACGCATCCACTGCCCGAGCCCCGTGATCCGCTCTCCGTCCGGCTGTGGCATGCCGTCGGCATCGCGGCTGTCGCGCATGGTGCGAAATTTGATCAGCTCGAAGAGAGCGCCGTGCCGCCCCGGACGGGTCTGCCGAAAGAATACGGGCGAGCCCATCCGCCAGCGTATCAGCGCCGCCAGCATCACAAGGAGCGGCGACAACGCGACCAGCGCGACACCGGCCACCACCATGTCGAACACTCGCTTCATGGCCGCACCGATACGGTCGGCGCACCCGCCGGAGCCAAGCCCTCATGTGCCGCCCGGCGCATAGACTCCCGCACCGGCTCACCCATGGTGAAGGCAGCGGACACTCTCCGCGCCGGCGTCATCAGCGCACAGCAGGCGGCGAGATAGGCCAGCATGGTCGCGGTGCGCAGCGGATAGTCGACGACGGAGTGCAGCATCAGCAGCAGCACGGCCAGCGACGCGCATTGTTGCACGATCAAATGCCTCGTGCCCTCCCCCGGCGCCGGGCGGATCCAGATATGGAAGACCCGCAACGCGAACCAGGCGAGGAACAGCGCGACCAGCAGCATACCGGCGATGCCGGTTTCCAGCGGGAACTCCAACCAGTCGTCATGCGCGCGGTTGACATATTCGGGCCGCAGATCCCGGCTGCCCTCATAGACGGCATAGACCGAGGGGAAGGTGCCGAGCCCGGTGCCGAAGGGCAGCGCATCGCGCACCGCCTGCAATGTCACGGTGTTCAGCGTCGCGCGCATCTGGTCGACGAGGCCGGCATCGAAGCGCGACAGGAAGCGGTCGGCGCCGAGCTGGCCGACCAGCAGCAGCAGCGCGGCCATGATGGCGAAGATGATGCCGCGCACGCGCCTCGGCCGGCGCTCGCGGCCGCGCAGCGCCGTCATCAGCGTCGGCGACATCGCCACCACGGCGGCGGAAGCAACCAGCGCCAGCAGGATGCCCGCGCGCGAGCGAGCCAGGGCGATGCCCGCGAGCAGCAGCAGCGCGACGCAGAACACGCCGGCCAGCCACAGCACCTTGCGCGACGTCGGCGTGCGCGAGGAGAGCAGGTGCTCATCGCGGGTGGCGAGCCAGGCGACGCCGAGCAGCAGCGTCACATAGAGCTGCGCGGCGAAGTGATTGCGGTTGGCGAAGAAGCCCACCGCTTCCTCGCGATTGCTGATGGCGAAGAAGCGCAGCGGGCTGTCCGGCCCCTGCAGCACCTGCAGCACGCCGACGGCAAGGCTTACCAGGCCGAAGACGACGAACCAGCCGAGCAGCCGCAGGCGCTGCTCGCCCCCGAGCACGCTCACGAGCAGGAACAGCGCCAGCGGAGGCACCACCGCCGCCACCGCCGCGAGGCTCATCGCTGGATCGATAGACGAACTGCCCGTGGCGGCCAGTCCCTGCGGCGCAGCGCCGGCCGCAGAAAGATGCGCAGAGATTCCTGCCCATCCATAGACACCGAACAGCGGCACGGCCTGGGCGAGGACGATGATCACGCCGCAGGCCGCCATTGCGAGGCCGAGCAGGAGCTCCGCTGACCACGGATTGCGGCGCGAGGCGCCGACTGCGAACCTGTCAAGCCAGAGCCATGCCGCCAGCAGCAGCGCCGGAATGGAGAGAAGCTGCAGCAAGACATCGGCGAGATAGCCGGACCGCGTCGCTCCGCCCAGCATGATGCTGGCCAAAAGCAAAAGGACCGACGTCCAGTACGCCGGTCCTTCCTTGACGTGCGGTCTCTGGAACAGAGCAGCCAATCCCGATCAGGGGCTGATGGGAAAGAACGGCGTATTGCTGTCGTCGTTGGAGAGAGCGATCGCGGCGCCGATGCCGCCCGCGATGACCACGGTGCCGACGACCACGGCGCCCGTATTTGCATCCTGGAACAGGCCGCAGCCCGGCAGCGTCTGAGTGCTGGAGCTCGAAACGGTCACGGTGCGGGCGCCACCGAAATCGACGGTGGCGCTGCCGATACCCTGAACCGAAATGCGATTGCCCGAATAGACCGAGGCGCCGACCGAGGCGGGCTTAAATCCGGCCCCACGATCCACCAGCACCGTGCCCTGCGCCGCCACAAGGACGCCAGACGTCGAGCAGGCACCCTGCGCGCTCGCGGCACCCGCGCTTACAACCGCCACGGCGCCCGCCAGCGCCATGAGCGACAATATGCGATTCATCCCCCCGGACTCCCTAATCGGCTACAGCTGAAAAGCCTAGCACCTTGGTACCATCTTCGCGGCGGCAGGCAAACGGCGCGGCACGGTGTATCGACCACAGGTGGCATTTGGGCGACTGGCGCGGCCGAAATGCAACAAAATTCACAGCGAAAGCAGCAACAAATTACCTGAAACTGGTTAATGTGAAGTGAAATCGTCATAAATTTCGCATCCTTCACCCGCCACGCCGCCGAATCGTCGCGGTATGGTTGCAACCGTCGGGCGCGAATCCTATAAGCGTGGCACCCATCCGTCGTCGCTGAGACTGCTGGCGATGCGGGTCGAAGCCGAGCGGGAACGGCGGCGATCACCCCGGGGGCAATGGGGTGGCCGAGGCGGAAGCCACCACAGCAGATGATCGATCTCCACAGCCATATGCTGCCCGGCATCGATGACGGTGCCGCTGACCTGTCGGTCACGCTGGAGATGGCGCGGATGCAGATCGACCAAGGGGTCGAGATCGTCGCCTGTACGCCGCATATCCTCCCGGGCGTGTTCCACAATGAGGGGCAGCAGATCCGCCAGGCGGTGGACAGGCTGCAGAATGCGCTCGACGAGGCTGGCCTGCCGCTGGCGCTCATGCCCGGCGCAGACAACCATATAGTGCCTAATTTCGTCACCGAGCTGCGTCAGGGCCGGCTGCTCTCCCTCGGCGACACCCGCTATGTGCTGGTGGAGCCGCCGCACAACGTTGCGCCGGCACGGCTCGACGAATTGGTGTTCGGTATCGCGCTGTCGGATTATGTGCCGGTCATCACTCATCCCGAACGGCTGAGATGGGTCGAGGACAAGTACGATCTCATCAAGCGCATGGCCGATCGCGGCATCTGGATGCAGGTTACCTCCGGATCACTCGTCGGCAGGTTCGGACGACGGCCGAAATACTGGGCCGAGCGCATGATCTGCGAAGGAATTGTCCATATCCTCGCCAGCGACGCCCATGATATAACGAGCCGACCGCCGGATCTTGCGGCCGGACGGCAGGCTGCGGAACGGCTGGTCGGCGCGGATGAGGCCGAGCGGATGGTCTCCGGACGGCCGCTGGACATGGTGTTGAACAAGGCGCCCGCCGACTGCGCGCCGATAGGGGTGGAAAGGTTCGATGGGGCTGGGGGGAAAGACGGGGGCGATCTGCCGGCAGTTCGCGGCCATGGCAGCGGCGCTCTACTTGGCCGGCTGCGTCGCTTCCTCAGCCGATAAGACCGCGGCGCTCAGCGAAGGCGCGTCGTCGGCCCCCGCCACGGCGAGCAGCTATGCCGAGCCGACCGAACGCGCCACCACGAGCACCGCCGCCGCTCCGAAGCCGACGGCAACCGCCGCCATCCCGGTGAGCGGCCATGCCGCCAACGTCCCGGCAAGCGAGGTCAGCATGGCCACCGCGGCAGGCACGCCGGGCAGCGAAGGCTACCGCGTCGGCCCGCTCGACGTGCTCGACATCACGGTGTTCAAGGTCGAGGACCTGTCGAAGATCGTCCAGGTCTCGGAAAACGGCAGGTTCAACTTCCCACTGGTCGGCGACGTGCAGGCGGGCGGGCGGACGGTTAGCGAGATCGAGAAGGACCTCGCCGCCAAGCTCGGCGGCAACTATCTGCGCAACCCGCAGGTCACCGTGCTGGTCAAGGAATACAACAGCCACCGCGTCACGGTAGAAGGCGCGGTCAAGAAGGCCGGCGTCTATCCCATGCAGGGGCCGATGTCGCTGATGCAGGCGCTCGCCACGGCGGGCGGTCTGGACGAATTGTCCGATGGCTCGATCATCCTTTTCCGCCGGATCGACGGACAGACCGCGGTGGCGCGGTTCAGCATGAACGACCTGCGCTCGCAGCGGGCGGACGACCCGTCGCTGCAGGCGGGCGATATCGTCATGGTGCCCTCCTCAGACCTGAGGCTGGGCATCCAGTACATCCTCAGGGCGGCGCCGCTCCTGAACGCCTTCGTGCTATTGTGACGACATTCGACCGAGGGATCGAGACCATCTGATGCGGGATGAGGGGGTGGAGGGCGGCCGGCCCGGCGCAGGCGAGCGGAACCTGCCGGCACCGATGGAGCCGCGCAACGTGCCCGCGATGCGCGAAAGCTATGGCTACGGCGTCGCGGGCTATCCCGACTACGCGGAAGAATCCGAGCTCGCGGCAACGCTGCGCTATTTCATCGGCATAGCGTGGAAATGGCGCACGCTCATCCTCGGCACCGCAGGCGCCTTCCTGGCGATCGGCCTTGCCTATTCCTTCCTCGCGACCCCGCTCTATTCGGCCAATGTGCGCATCCAGATCGACCGCGAACCGGGCAAGATCGTCGACAACGGCACCATGGCGCCGGCCGAGCTCGGCGGCGCGGAATTCCAGAAGACGCAATATGAGCTTCTGAAGAGCCGCGGCATGTCCGAGCGCGTGGTGGCCTCGCTGGCGCTTGACCAGAATGCCAGTTTTACCGGTGGCTCCACGGGTCTCCTGCGCGGCATGATCGACTTGTTCTCGGCGTCATCCGAGCCGACGGACGAGGCCGAGCAGCAGGACAAGGCCCGCAGCCAGGCGGTGCGCCGGATCCAGAACGGCGTCGACATCAAGCCGGTGCCAGCCTCGCGCCTCGTCGACATCGTCTACACCGACCCCTCGCCGCTGCGCGCCGCCTCGATCGCCAATGCCTATGCCGATGCGTATGTCGCCTCCAATCTCGACAAGCGCTTCGAGGCGAGCGCCTACGCCAAGGTGTTCCTCGAGGACCAGATCAAGCAGCTGAAGCTGCGGCTCGAGGAATCGGAAAGGGGCATGATCGCCTTCGCCGAGCGCGAGAACATGGTCCAGACCAACGACAAGGTCTCGATCGCCGAGAGCAATCTCGCGGCTGCCAATGCCGCCCTCGGGCAACTCATCTCCAACCGCATCCGCGACGAGGAGACCTGGAAGCAGGTGGAGAACGCCACGGCGATCAACCTGCCCCAGCTGCTGACCAACAGCGTCATCGACGGGCTGCGCACCCAGCGCAACGAGCTCAAGCGCGACTATGAGGAGAAGCTCGAGACCTTCAAGCCGGGCTATCCGGCGATGATGGAGATCTCGAAGAAGATCGCCGAGACCGACCGCCAGCTGGCGACCGAGGTGGCGACCATCCGCAACTCGCTCAAGGCGGCCTACGAATCCTCGGTCAATCAGGAAGCGCAGATGCGCCAGCGCATCGACGAGCTGCGCGCCGACGTGCTCGACCTGCAGAAGAAGAGCGTCCAGTACGGCATCCTACAGCGCGAAGCGGAAACCAACCGCAACCTCTATAACGACCTCCTGCAGCGCTATAAGGAGGTCGACGTCGCCAGCGGCGTGGGCACCAACAACGTATTCATCGTCGACCGGGCGCTGCCGCCCAACTCGCCCTCGCACCCGCGCATCCTGCTCATCGCCGCCGGCTCGCTGTTCCTCGGCCTGCTCGCCGGCTTCGGCAGCGCCAACCTCATCGAGCTGCTCGACGACCGCATCCGCACGCCGGAAGACGCGGAAAAATCCACCGGCCTGCCGATCCTCGGCATCATCCCCAAGGCGTCGTTCCCGAACGGCCTGCTCCCGGAGCTCGCCAATCCGCGTTCCGGCGTCGCCGAGGCCTACCGCTCGCTCGCCACCTCGCTGCAATTCACCACCGACACCGGGCTGCCACGCACCATCGTCGTCACCAGCGCCCAGGCCACGGAAGGCAAGTCCAGCACCGCCATCGCCGTCGCCCGCCACTTCGCGGTCACCGGCAAGCGGGTGCTGATCATCGACGCCGACCTGCGTCGGCCGTCGCTGCACACCAAGCTCGGCCACGACAACGCGGTCGGGCTGACCAACTGCCTGACCGGCATGGCGACGCTGCACGACGTGGTGCAGCCGACCGACATCCCCAATCTCTGGTTCCTCGCCTCCGGCCCGCTGCCGCCGAACGCGGCCGACATCCTCGGCGGCACGCATGTGTTCTCGCTGATCTCGGTCGGGCTGGAGATGTACGACCTCATCATCTTCGACAGCCCGCCCATGCTCGGCCTCGCCGACGCGCAGTTGCTCGGCGCCGCCGCCTCCGCCACCATCTTTGTGGTCGGCGCCGGCGATGCGCGGCGCGGCATGCTGCGCGGCGCGCTACGCCGCCTGCAGATGGCGCGCGCCATGACCATCGGCCTGGTGCTCACCAAATTCGATAGCCGGCAATCGAGCTATGGCTACGGGCACGCCTATGGCTACGGCTATGGCTACGAGCAGGACGGCGCGGAGGGCGGCCAGACGAAACGGTCGCTGCTGCCGAGCTTCACCCGCCGCGAGGCGAAGTCGAACGAATCCGAAATGGTCTGAGCCATGGCGGAGTCCGACGCGCTCCACGCCGCCCTCGTCCTCGTAAAGGACCCGGTCTCGGTGCGAAAGCTGCAGCGCGCCGAGCTGCCGGGCGGCATTCCGGCCGTGCTCGCCATCGCGATCGGCGAGGAGGCGGCACTGGCCGAGGTGCAGGCCTATACCGGCCGTTCGCGCGCGGCGCTGACGGAGGCCGCCGGCTTCTTCGTCGAACAGGTGCTGCTCGACCACGATGCCGACAGCTACCGGGTACTGGGCGGCAGCCGCCGATCCACCCATGAGGAGCTGCGCCACAACATGGCGCTGCTGATGCGCTGGCTGCACCCCGACCTGCAGGCGCTGCGCAACCACGCCGCTGCCGACCGCGAGGTGTTCAGCAGCCGGGTGACGCGGGCCTGGGAAGACCTGAAGAACGACGAGCGCCGGCGCGCCTATGATCGGCTGAACCCGCCGGCCACGTCGTCGAACGGCGGGACGCGCAAGAGCGCGCGGGCGCCGGCCAAGACCGGCACGGCAAAGCCCGGCATCGCAAAGACGGGTTCGGCCAATGGCGCGTCGAAGGGCCGGCGTCCGGGGAGCGCGCCCAAGCCGGCGTCCCTGCGCACGCGGCCCCGCTTTGTCATTGGCTCCCGCCGCAGCGTGGGCGGCTCCTTCTGGATGCGGCTCATCGACCTGTTCCGGAGGAGCCCATGACGCTGCTCACTCCTGGCCAGGAGAAGCACAAGCGGTGTCACCGCCGGCCTCGCACGCAGGATGGGCCGCGCGCGCCGCGCCTCATCTGGCTGCGCAATCTGCGCCTCGCCATCGCCACACATCCGCGGCGGGCAGCGGCGCTTGGCGTCATCGGCCTGCTGCTGATCGGCTTCATCGCCACCTCGTCCCTGCCCATGGCGCTGGCCGAGAGCTATCCGCGCCTGGCGCTGATGCTCTATTCCGACCACCCGCAGGCGCTGATGACGCTGGCACGCGAGGAGCAGCGAGCACTCGCCGCGGCCTTGCCCTCTCCGCCCGCCCAGGCCGATGCCCCATCCGGCGGCGATGCCGATCCTGCGGCGGCGGCGGCCGAGGTGCCGGCACCGACAGCCGGAACGAGCGAGCCCGCGGTCGCCGAATCCGTTACACCGCCACCCGCCGCCTCGCCGGAGGAACTGGCCGCCCGTCGCGAGGCCATCCGCGACCTCGCCACCCGCGCGCTCGCGCAGGCGCCGCTTGCCGCCGATGCCTATCGTATGCTCGGCGACACGTCCGAGGACCTCGATGCCACCCGCCGGGCGATGACCGAGGCAGTGGCGCGCTCGCGCCGCGAGACCGTGGCCGCCTTCTGGCTGCTGCACCAGGCCTATGAGCGCGGCGATCCCGAAGGCGTCGTGCGCATGGCCAATGTGCTGCTGCGCACTCGTCCGGAGCTCAACCGCTTCACGCTGAGCTATCTGAACTCTCTGGTGCTCACGCCGGAAGGGCGCGACGCGCTGGCTGCGGCCCTCGTCGCCCAGCCATCCTGGCGTTCTCCGTTCCTCGGCAATCTTGGCCGGCAACTGGCCGCCTCGGACGCGCCGCTGACGCTGTTCCAGCAGCTGAAGGTGGCGGGCAGCCCACCGACCGAGGAGGAACTGGTGCCGTTCCTGTGGGCCCGCATGGCCGCGGACAAGTCAGCCGGCGCCGCCTACAATATCTGGCTGCAGCTGCTGTCGGCCGACGAGCTAGCCAAGGTGCGCCCGGTCAACAATATCGACTTCGCCGCCGCGCCGAGCACGCTCCCCTTCAACTGGAGCGTTCCGCGCTCCAAAAATGCCTTCGTGGATTTCCTGCCGCGCAGCGAGGCGAATTCGGGCCGTACCTTGCGGGTACGCTTCGGCATCGGCCGGGTGGCGTTCAACGACGTGACGCAAGTGACCTTCCTGGCGCCCGGCACCTATCGCTTCACCGGCATGCAGAAGGGCAGCATGTCGGCCAAGCGCGGCATGCGGTGGCAGGTGCAGTGCTATTCGAGCAGCGTGATGGCCGGCCAGTCCGACCAGCTGATGGGGACGGCGCGCGGCTGGCAGGAGTTCTCCTTCGACGTCACCATCCCCGACGACGGCGGCTGCGACGCGCAGAAGCTGCGCCTCATCCACGACGCCCGCTCGGCGTCCGAACAGTTCGCCAATGGCGAGATCCAGTTCGAGTCGCTGCGCATCGAGCCCCTGGCGAACGCGGCGGCCGCGACGCCGGGCTGACGCCTCCCGCCCATGGCCTGCTAGCGGTGCAGGCGGCGGCGATATTCCGTGGGCGTGATGCCGACCGTGCGACGGAAGCTGGCAGTGAAGGCCGACGGGTTCTCATAGCCGACTGAAAGCGCGATCTCGGTGACGCTGGTCTCGAGGTCGGCGAGCAGGTCCTTCGCCCGCGCCACCCGCTGATGGGTCAGCCATTCATAGGGCGTGTAGCCGGTCGCCATCCGGAAGGCAGTGCAGAAATGGTGGCGGCTAAGCTTCAAAAGGTCGGCCATCTCCTTGAGCGTGACGCTCCGCTCGAGATGCTCGCGCATATGCGCGGTCACCTTCCTGACCTGCCAGTCGGCGAGGCCTCGGCGCGGGGCGGTGATCCTCGTCTGCCCGAGCGGAGAGACGTAGCCCCTTACCAGGTGGGCACACAGGAGATCGACGGCATGCTCGAGAAGGGCACGCGATGACGGGTCCGAGACGAGGGCGTCGTTGCTCAGCAATCCGAGCAGCCGCGCCGTGGCCGGATCGTCGTAGGAGGCCGGTGCATACTGCATGGTCATCACATCCTCCCATACGTGTTGAACAGAACACGGGAGAGGTTACCGGCAGAGGACGCGATCGCCTATTATATATTTATGTTATATACTCCGTCATCAGATGTAGTCCGCGTATATGTTGCTTCTGCTGGGTAGTATAGAAAAATATATACCTAGGTATAAAGCGATTACGTGAGACGGCACGTCAACAGTCGCCCCATGCCAGGCCGGAGCCGCGCTTCCTCTGCGTCGCCGGTGCGAAACACCCTTGCTGAAGGTGCCAGTGGAAATTGCCGGACGCCTGGAGATCGCCGCTTGACAAATAGGCGGCCGCGTTGGAGCCTAACAAACATGCGATGAGCAAGGCTGCTCAATGTCGCGGCAATAGTTTCATCATTTCCAACGACGGCGCCCATTGCGCTGCAGGTTGGTGGCAAGGACGCCCGCGGCCGATCGGCCGACGGGCGTTTTGTGTTTTGGGGCGGAGCAAAGGGTGTCGCAGCACTACCGCATAGGGGTCATGTTCTCGACCACCGGCCCCTACAGCGTCGTCGCCCGTTCCATGCTGAACGGCGCGCTGCTGGCGGTTGCGGAAGCCACGCCCCCCCATGTCTCGGTCGAGCCGGTGATCGTCGACCCCGCGGGCGATCTCGGCGCCTATGCGGGCCTCGCCCGCGACCTGCTGCAGTCCGGCGTGCGGCACGTGGTGGGGTGCTACACCTCCTCCAGCCGCAAGGAAGTCATCCCCTTCTTCGAGAAGCACGACGCGCTGCTCTGGTACCCCTCGCATTACGAAGGCTTCGAGAGCTCCAACAACGTCATCTACACCGGCGCCTCGCCCAACCAGCACGTCCTCCCGCTGGTCGAGCACATGCTGGGGCGCGTCGGGGCGAGCGCCTTCTGCGTCGGCTCGAACTATATATGGGCGTGGGAGAACACCCGTATCTTCCGCGAGGCGATGATGGCGCAGGACGGGCGGGTGCTTGCCGAACGCTACGTGCCGGTGGGCGACACCGAGATCGACCAGGTGGTCGAGGCGATCCTCGACGCGCGGCCCGACTTCGTGTTCAACACGCTGATCGGCACCAGCGCCTATGCCTTCTTCCGCGCCTTCCGCGCCGCCTGCAATGCCCGCGGCATCGACCAGCCCAAGCATATACCGGTGGTGAGTTGCTCGCTCTCCGAGCCCGAGCTGGAGGAGATCGGCGAAGGGGCGGTGGACGGCCATCTGTCCTCCTCCGTCTATTTCTCCTCGCTCGACACGCCGGCCAACCGGGCCTTCACCGAGCTTTACCGCACCACCTTCCCGCAGGGGCCTTCCACCTCGGCCGATGCGGAAGCCTCCTATGTCGCGATGAAGCTGCTCATCCTGTCGCTGGCGGAGGCCGGGACGGACGATGTGGAGGTCGTGAAGCAGGCGGTCACGCGCCAGCATCTGCTCGCGCCGCAGGGCGAGGTGCGCGTCGATCCGCAAACCCTGCACGCCTATCTGACGCCGCGTATCGGGCTGTCCAACAGGCAGTCGCGCTTCGACCTGCTGTTCGAAGCCCCCGGCCCGGTCCGTCCGGACCCCTATCTCGTGCAATCGGCGCCGCGCTACGCGGTGGCCTCCCGCAACCCGGCACTGAGAGTGGTGAAGTGATGGCTCCTCGTCTGCTCCAGAACTTCAACGGGGGCCGGGCGCACATCGTCACGGCCAACCGCTGCGCCGTGGAGGCCCTCGAAAACACGCTCGGCAAGCTCGGCGTGAGCGCGGTCTATCCCGAGATCAGGGACGGGCGCGCCGACATCGACCTCGGCGCGCTGCAGGCCGAGCGCGACATCCTGTTCGTCGACGGCGACCTCGACAATCCCGTCGCGCTCGACACCGACGCCGCCTCGCGCCACCCGCAGGTGCCGGTGATCGGCCTCGTCGGCGTGGAAGCGCCGAGCCGGCTGAAGCACCTGATCAATCTCGGCGCCTCGGCCTTCCTGCGCAAACCCGTGCAGGGCGGCGCCGTCTACACGGCGCTGTTCCTTGGCATCAACCAGTTCCTGTTGCGCGGCGACCTTCGGGCGCGGCTCGACGACATGGATCGCCGCCGGCGCGGACGCCGGGCGGTGGTGAAGGCGATCATTGCCCGCATGACCGAGGCGGGCAGCGATGACGACGAGGCCTATGACTGGCTTCGGCGCGAAAGCATGCGCTCGCGGCAGACCCTGGAGGACTACTGCGAGATGTTCCTGACGATCAGGGCAGCGCCCCTCGATAAACCCACGCACCTCCCTTTGCGGGAGACCGGCGCGGGAAGAAGATAACCTTTCACAGGAGTAGAAAATGACTGGGAATACCATCCGGGGGCTGCGTGCCGCAGCCCTCACGGGAACGCTTTTGCTCAGCGCCGTGCATAGCTTCACCCCGGCCTTCGCCGCGGACCCGATCAAGCTCGGCGTCCTCGAAGACCAGTCCGGCGACTTCGCCGCCGCGACGCTGGGCAAGGTCCATGCGATCGAGCTGGCGGCCGAGGAGATCAACAAGGCCGGCGGCATCGACGGCCGCCCGCTGGAGCTCGTCATCTACGACACGCAGTCCGACAACACCCGCTACCAGGAGTTCATGCGCCGCGTGCTCCAGCGCGACAAGGTCGACGCGGTGTTCGCCGGCTTCTCCTCGGCCTCGCGCGAGGCGTACCGGCCCATCGTCAACCAGTTCGACGGGCTGGCCTTCTACAACAACCAGTATGAAGGCGGCGTCTGCGACGCCAACATGATCGTCACCGGCGCGGTGCCCGAGCAGCAATTCTCCACCCTCATCCCGTGGATGATGGAGAAGTACGGCAAGAAGGTCTACACGCTCGCCGCCGACTACAATTTCGGCCAGATCTCGGCCGAGTGGGTGCGCAACATCGTCAAGGAGAACGGTGGCGAGATGGTCGGCGAGGAGTTCATTCCGCTCGGCGTGTCGCAGTTCTCGCAGTCGATCCAGAACATCCAGCGCGCCAAGCCGGACTTCGTGGTGACGCTGCTCGTCGGCACGCCGCAGGCCTCCTATTACGAGCAGGCCGCCGCCGCCAACGTGAACCTGCCGATGGCCTCCTCGGTGAACGTCGGCCAGGGCTACGAGCACAAGCGCTTCAAGCCGCCGTCCCTCAAGGACATGTACGTCACCACCAACTACATCGAGGAGATCGACACGCCCGCCTCCAAGGCGTTCGTGGAGAAGTTCCGCGCCAAGTTCCCGAAGGAACCCTACGTCAACCAGGAGGCCGAGAACTCCTACCTCGCGGTCTACCTCTACAAGCAGATGGTAGAGCGGGCGAAGTCGACCAAGCGCGACGACCTGCGCAAGGAGATCGCCAAGGGCGACGTCTGCATGGACGCGCCGGAGGGCAAGGTCTGCCTCGATCCGAAGAGCCAGCACATGTCCCACACCATCTATCTCGCGAAGGTGGGCGAGGATCACTCGATCAGCTTCCCGAAGGTCTGGCAGGACATCAAGCCGTACTGGCTGGGCGATGCGGGCTGCGACCTGACCAAGAAGGACCCGAGCGAGCAGTACACGCCCTCGAACCCGCCGCCGAAGAACTGATCGCTCTTCGATCTCCGCGCGGGCCATCATTCGGCCCGCGCGTCGCCCCGGCCGCTCCTGCCGCCGGGGCGGCCTGCTTCTCCTGATCAGGGCCGCTGCCGATGGATGTCGCCACCCTCGCCTTCTCCGCCTTCTATCAGTTCGGCGACGCCTTCGCCTTTCTGGTGCTTTCCGCCTGCGGGCTCGCCGTCATCTTCGGCATGATGGGCGTCATCAACCTCGCCCATGGCGAGTTCATCATGTGCGGGGCCTATGTCACCGTCTCCGCGGCGCATGCCGGCCTGCCGCTGCCCCTCGCCATCCTCATCGGTTCGCTGGTGGCGGCGATGGTCGGCGCGCTGGTGGAACTCGTGGTGATCCGCCATCTCTATGACCGCCCGCTCGACACCATCGTCGCGACCTGGGGCCTCAGCCTCATCTTCACGCAGGGCACGCTGATCCTGCTCGGCTCGACCATGGCCGGCATCGGCACGCCCTTCGGCAGCTTCCAGGTCGGCGGCTACTCCTATTCGGCCTACCGCCTGATGCTGTTCGTGGCGGCGATCGTCGTCCTCGTCGGGCTCTACGCCCTGTTCAACTGGACCCGCTTCGGCGTGATGGCCCGCGCCACCATCCAGGTGCCGCACATGGCGGCGGCGCTCGGCATCGACACGCGACGGGTCTACAGCCTGACCTTCGCGCTCGGCGCCGGCCTCGCTGGGCTCGCCGGCGGGCTCTACGCCCCGACCATGACGCTGGTACCGACCATGGGCACCACCTTCATCATGGAAGCCTTCGTGACGGTGGTCGTCGGCGGCGCCGACGTGTTCCTGGGCACCGCCCCCGCCGCCGCCCTGCTCGCCGTGGTCAAGGCGACGCTGACCTCCTGGTACGGGCAGTTGTTCGGCCAGATCGGGCTGCTGGTCGCCGTCATCATCGTCATTCGCGTCCTGCCACGCGGCATCTCCGGCTTCCTGCTGCGCGAGCGCGGCTGACGAAGGACAAGAGAACGACCTCATGAATGCGCTCTCCCGCTTCTTCCGCCGACTGGAAGGCCCGCAGACGCTGGGCCGGGGCCCGGCCTTCTGGATCGGCTTCCTCGTCGTGCTGATCGGCGCCTGCCTCTATCCGCAGTTCTCCGACGGCTACACGGTCGGCAACACCGTCTACTTCTTCACCTGGATCTTCATGGCGCTCGGCCTCAGCCTCATCTGGGGCTATGGCGGCTCGCTGAGCTTCGGCCAGACGGCATTCTTCGGCCTTGCCGGCTATGGCTACGGCATCCTCACCATCAATTTCGGCGCCGCCTACGGCTTCACGCTGGTGGCGCTGGTGCTCGCGGTCGCCTTCGCCGCGCTGTTCGCGGCGCTGCTCGGCTATTTCCTGTTCTTCGGTCGCATCTCCGGCGTGTTCCTCGGCATCGTGACGCTGTCGATCACGCTGGTGCTGGAACGCTTCATGGCGCAGACCGCGGGACCGGAATGGCGCATTGGCTCCGCCCGCCTGAACGGCTTCAACGGTATGAGCGGCATGCCGCCGCTCACCATCCCCTGGCCGGGCGGCGACATCGTGCTCTTCCCCGACATCGGGCTCTACTATGTCGTGCTCGGGCTGCTGGTCGTCGTCTATCTCGGCCTGCGCATCCTGGTGAACTCGTCCTTCGGCAACATCCTCGTCGCCATCCGCGAGAACCCCGAGCGGGCCGAGATGCTCGGCTACGACATTCGCAAGTACCAGCTCGGCACCTTCGTCATCGGTGCGGCGCTCGCCGGGCTGTCGGGCGTGCTCTACACGAGCTGGGGCCAGTACATCACGCCCTCCAGCATGGGCATGACGGCGGCGGCGCTGCCGATCGTCTGGGTCGCGGTGGGCGGACGCTCGGACATCACGACGACGCTCGTCGGCACACTGACCGTGCTCGCCGTGTTCCAGATGCTGACCATCTACGGCAGCCAGTATGCGCTGGTGGTGATGGGCGCGCTTCTGGTGCTCACCGTGCTCTTGGCGCCGCGCGGCCTCGTCTTCGCGCTCGCGCGGCTGCTCTCCCGTCCCTTCGCCAAGCGCCAGCCGGGAGACCTGTGATGCCGATCCTAGAGACACGCGCGCTGAACAAGCGCTTCGGCGGCCTCCACGTCACCAACAATGTCGACTTCGCGCTCGAAGAGGGCGAGGTGCACTGCCTGATCGGGCCGAACGGCGCCGGCAAGAGCACGCTGTTCCGGCTGATCCTCGGCGAACACGCGCCGAGCAGCGGGGCGATCCTGTTCGGCGGCGAGGACATCACCCACCTCAAGTCCTTCCAGCGCATCCATCGCGGGATGAGCGTGAAGTTCCAGGTGCCGGGCATCTTCAAGGCGCTGAGCGTGCGCCAGAACCTCGAGATCGCGATGCAGCGCCACTACGAGGCGGCGAGCCTCGGCGAGGAGATCGAAAAGCTGCTCGCCTTCCTCAACCTGTCGGCGGACGGTGGACGGCTCGCCGGCAATCTCAGCCACGGCCAGAAGCAGTGGCTGGAGATCGGCATGGCGATCAGCCTCAAGCCGCGCCTCCTGCTGCTCGACGAGCCGACCGCGGGCATGTCGCCGGAAGAGACCCACGCCACCGGCGAAATGATCAAGCGGCTCAATGCCGAGGGCATGACGGTCCTTGCCGTCGAGCACGACATGGCCTTCGTGCGGCAGGTCGCCCACAAGGTCACTGTGCTGCATCTCGGCCGCGTCTTCGCGCAGGGCACCATCGACGACATCGTCGCCGACGAGCAGGTGGCGGCCATCTATCTCGGCAAGACCACGGCCCATGAGACGACGGCTCACGAGCAGAAGGGAGGCCTCCATGGCTGAGAACGTCATGCTCTCGACCGCCGGCCTGCGCGCCGGCTATGGCGGCAAGCCCGTGCTGCAGGGGCTCGACCTCGAAGCGCGCAACGGCGAGATCCTCGCGGTGATCGGCCGCAACGGCGTCGGCAAGTCGACGCTGATGAAGAGCCTCATCGGCCTCGTGCCGACCATGGGCGGGTCGATCGTCTATCGCGACGCGCCGATCGAGAAGCTCTCCGCCTTCAAGCGTGCGCGGCTCGGCATCGGCTATGTGCCGCAGGGCCGCGACGTGTTCCCCCGCCTCACCGTCGCCGAGAACATCGCCGTCGGCGGCATGCTGCAGGGCAAGGTGAGCGAAGCCGACTGCGAGCGCGTGCTCGGCTACTTCCCGATCCTGCGCGAGCGCTGGTCGCAGCGCGCCGGCACCATGTCGGGCGGCCAGCAGCAGCAGCTCGCCATCGCCCGCGTGCTGGTGGCGAACCCGCAGCTCATCCTGCTCGACGAGCCGTCCGAGGGCATCCAGCCGAACATCGTGCAGGACATCGCCCGCATCGCCGTCCAGCTCAACAAGGACACCGGCGTCACCGTCGTCCTGGTCGAGCAGAACATCGACATGATCCGGGCGATGGCCCAGCGCTGCTATGTCATGGACAAGGGCCGCATCGTCGCCGAGTTGGCGCACGACGCCCTCGCCGATGGCGAGGAGATGCGCCGCCACCTCGCCGTCTGACCGCGATCACCGTCTCCCCGCGACAGCCGAACCCCCAAGGAGAACACCATGTCCTGGCTCGAAACATCCCTCATGGCCCGCAAAGGTCTCGCCCGGGGCAAGGCGGGCGCCTCCCACTCGCTCACCGAGGCGGAGCAGGGCACGTACCACTATGTTTACGGCCCCTATGTCGATCCGGTCTTGAGGGTCGAGCCCGGCGCAGTGGTCGCGGCCGAGACCCACGACGCCTTCGAGGGCAAGATCAAGCACGATACGGATAACCCCCTCGACATCCTGAACTTCCCCTATCTCAACCCGCAGAACGGCCCGATCTTCGTCAACGGCGCGGAGAAGGGCGACACGCTCGCGGTCTACATCAAGAACATCGTGCCGCGCGGCGAGCAGCCGGTCGGCACCACGCTGATCATGCCGGAGTTCGGCGGCCTGGTGCCGACCAAGGACACGGCGATGCTCAACCAGGCGCTGCCGGTCAAGGTCAAGAAGCTCCACGTCGACGCCGAGACCGGCACCAAGTGGAACGACAAGATCACCCTGCCCTACGTGCCGTTCATCGGAACCATCGGCACCTCGCCGGAGATCGAGGCGATCACCTCGCTGCAGCCGGACTATTATGGCGGCAACATGGACCTGCCCGATGTCGGCATCGGCGCGGTGATCTACCTGCCGGTCAACACCAAGGGCGCGCTGCTCTATCTCGGCGACTGCCACGCCACCCAGGGCGACGGCGAATTGTGCGGCGTCGCGCTGGAGCACCCCACCGTCACCACCATCCAGATCGACCTGATCAAGGGCTGGACCATCCACACGCCGCGGCTGGAGACCGAAGACTTCATCATGTCCATCGGCTCGACCCGCCCGATGGAGGACGCCACCCGCATGGCCTATCGCGACCTCATCCGCTGGATGGCGAGCGACTACGGCTTCGACGAGGTCGAGGCCTACATGCTGCTGACCCAGTGCGGCCGCGTGCGCCTCGGCAACATGGTCGACCCGAAATACACGATGGGCGCGTCGATCCTTAAGTCCTACCTCCGCTAGGAGCGGGCACGCGGCGGCCGCCGCCGAGCCCACTGGAAGAAACCAGTACGGCACCGATGCCCGGCATCGGTGCCGTTTCTGTTTGCGGCCCTCCGCCACAAGTCGCCCCTTGCGGCGGCGCACCGAGTATCATTGCTTTAAAATAATTAGCATGATATCTATTTTATTATGAACGATATCGAGACCCTCCGCCGCCTCCTCACGGCCCAGCTCCTCCAGGCGGGCCGGCAGTGGCGGCGCATCGCCGAGAAGGAGCTGGAAAAGCTCGGCATCTCCGAGGCCTGCGCCGCGCCCCTGCTCTGGACCGGGCGTCTCGGCGGCGGCGTACGGCAAGTGACGCTCGCCTCCTATGTCGGCATCGAGGGTCCCTCGCTGGTGCGCCTGCTCGACCAGCTCGCCGCGGCCGACCTCATCGTGCGCAGGGACGACCCCACCGACCGGCGCGCCAAGACCATCTGGCTGACGGACGAGGGCGAACGCCTGAGCGGACGCATCGAGGAACTGCTCGTCGACTTGCGCGGCCAGGTGCTCGCCGATGTCGGCAAGGCCGATCTCGAAGCGACGCTGCGCGTGCTGAAGGCCTTCGACGAGGCCTCCATCCGCGCCGCGACGGAGGAGGTCGTGCCGTGAGCCTGCCCTCCTGGCGGGACTGGCTGTTCTCGGGAAAGGCCTTCCTCGCCTCCATGCTGGCGCTCTACATCGCGCTCGCCTTCGACCTGCCCCGGCCCTACTGGGCGATGGCGGCGGTCTATGTCGTCGCCAATCCGCTCGCCGGCGCCACCAGCTCGAAGGGGCTGTACCGCGCCCTCGGCACGCTCATCGGCGCCGCGGCGGCGGTGTTCTTCGTGCCGCTCTTCGTCAATGCGCCGGAAATGCTCAGCCTCGTCGTGGCGCTGTGGACCGGCTGCCTGCTCTACATCTCCATGCTCGACCGCACGCCGCGCAGCTACGTGTTCATGCTGGCGGGCTACAGCCTGCCGCTGATCGCGCTGCCGGAGGTGAACACGCCCGGGGCGATCTTCGACGTCGCGCTGGCGCGGAGCGAGGAGATCATCATCGGCATCACCTGCGCCAGCATCGTCGGCGCGGTGGTGTTCCCGACCAGCGTCGGCACGGCGCTTTCCGCGCGCATCTCCACCTGGCTCGACGACGCCGCGGGCTGGGCGGGGGAGATCCTGCGCGGCGAGGGCGCGCTGCCGGCAACGCCGCTGCGCCGGCAGAAGCTCGCCGCCGATATCGGCGGCCTCGACCTCATCATCAGCCAGCTCTCCTACGATGCGGCGACGCGCGACGCGACCCGCCATGCGCGCGAGCTGCGCGGGCGGCTGCTCATGCTGCTGCCGCTGCTCTCTTCGCTCGCCGACCGCCTCCATGCGCTGAAGGACGCGGAAAGCCGCCTCCCGCCCGATCTCTCTGCGCTTCTCGTGCGGGCCGCCGAATGGCTGACGCAGGACCGCGGCGACGCGCCGGACCGCACTGATGTCCTCATCGCCGAGATCGCCGCCGTGCGGCCGGAGGGGCCGGCAGACTGGCAGGAGCTCATCCTCGCCAGCGCGCTCGACCGACTGCGCGAGATCGTCGAGCTCTGGAGCGATTGCCTCGGCCTGCGCGCCGCCATCGAAAAGGGCGGCCATGCCGGCGCCTGGCATCCGCGATTCCGCCATCGCCGCGTGGTGGCGCGGGCGCGCCACTACGACTATGGCCTCCTGCTGTTCTCGGCCGGTTCCTGCGTCCTCGCCACTCTCGTCATCAGCGCCTTCTGGATCTCCAGCGGCTGGGCCAACGGTGCCAGCGCGGTGATGATGACGGCCGTCGCCTGCTCCTTCTTCGCGGCCATGGACCGGCCGGCGCCGTTCATCCGCATGATGACCTTCTGGTCCGCCGCCAGCCTCATCGTTTCGGGCATCTATCTGTTCGGCATCCTGCCCTTCGTGCACGATTTCGAGATGCTGGTGCTGGTGTTCGCGCCGCCCTTCCTGCTGCTCGGCATCCTCATCCCGCGGCCGCAATACAACATGCTGGCCATGCTGCTGGCGGTGAACACCGCGTCCTTCGTCGCGCTGCAGAACCGCTATGGCGTCGACTTCACCGTGTTCGCCAATGAGGGGCTGGCGGCGGTGACCGGCCTCGGCTTCGCGCTGGCGTGGACGATCCTCACGCGGCCCTTCGGCGCGGAGCTGGCGGCACGGCGTCTCGTCCGGGCGGGATGGTCCGACCTTGCCGAGACTGCGGAAGGCGCGCACCGGCAGGATCAGGAGCGCCTCGCCGGCCGCATGCTGGACCGGCTCGGCCAGCTCGTGCCGCGCCTCGCCGCCATCGAGGATCGGGAGCTCGCCAAGGTCGACGGCTTCGCCGAGGTCCGCGTCGGCTTCAACATCCTCGAACTGCAGAAGGTGCGGCGCCGCCTCGACCCGGCCGGCCGGGCCGCGGTCGAAACCGTGCTGGAAGGCGTGGCCGACCTCTATCGCCGGCGCGTGGCGCGGCGCGGCTTCACCGAGCCGTCGGCCGAGCTGTGCGCCGCGCTCGACGAGGCGCTGCACCGCTCGGCCGAGCAGGTGGGCGCCTATGGCCGCCGTGCCGTCGATGCCCTGGTTGGGCTGCGCCGGGTGTTCTTCCCCGCCACGCCCGGTCCGTCCGGTGACTTCGCGCCGCGCGAGCATGGCCGGCCGTTCCTCATGGCCGCGGAGTAGGCCCATGTCCGGCGAAATCGATATCTACGGCGTCTACATACCCAACCTGCTGGCCCTCGCGCTGGCGACGCTGGTCGTCAGCCTCGTCGTGCGTCGCGGGCTCGCCTATCTCGGCGTCTACGGCTTCGTGTGGCATCGCGGGCTGTTCGACGTCGCCCTCTATGTCGTCCTGCTGCAGGGCATGTCCCTGCTGTCCCGATGGTGGCTGTCATGACCTTCTCCCTGCGCGGCGCGGTCCGCGTCGGCATCACGCTCCTCGTCCTCCTCGCGGCCGTCAGTGCCGGGCACGAGCTCTGGGCGCATTACATGGACGAGCCCTGGACGCGCGACGCCAAGGTGCGCGCCGACATCGTCGGCGTGGCGCCGGACGTCTCCGGCTTCGTCAGCGAGGTGCTGGTGCGCGACAACCAGGCGGTGAAGCAGGGCGACGTGCTGTTCCGCATCGACCGCGCCCGCTTCGCCATCGCGCTGGAGCAGGCCGAAGCCGCCGTCGAGGGACGCAAGGCGACGCTCGAACAGGCCCGGCGCGACCGCGAGCGCTACGAGCAGCTCAAGGACGTCGTCTCGCAGCAGAAGACCGAGCAGGCGCGCATGCAGGAGGCCGAGGCCGCGATGGCCCATCGGCAGGCGCTGGCCGACCGCGACCTCGCCAGGCTCAACCTGGAGCGCTCTGAGGTGAAGGCCTCGGTCAACGGCACCATCACCAATCTGAGCCTGCGGCCGGGCGACTACATCACCGCGGGCACGCCGGAGATGGCGCTCGTCGACACCGACTCGCTGCGGATCGAAGGCTATTTCGAGGAGACCAAGCTGGCGCGCATCAGCGTCGGTGCTCCCGTCACCATCCGGCTGATGGGGCAGCCGGCGGCGCTGGAAGGCCATGTGGAGAGCATCGCCGCCGGCATAGAGGACCGCGAGCGCACGGTCGGCAACGGCCTCCTCGCCAATATCAACCCGACCTTCAACTGGGTCCGCCTCGCCCAGCGCGTGCCGGTGCGCATCGCCCTCGACAACGTGCCGGACGATGCGCGGCTAGTCGCTGGGCTCACGGCCACCGTGGTGGTGCGGTAGCCCAGCCGCGTCAGCGGAACTTGCGCGCCAGCGCTTCCGAGCCGCGTGCCAGCAGCCCGGCGTCGGAACCCACCGCCGTGAAGATGTTGCCGGCGGCGATGTAGCGGCGCGCGAGACCTTCGTCGCCGGTGAGGATGCCGGAGCGGTTGCCCGCCTTCACGATGCGCCCGACCAGCCCTTCGATCAGCGTGACCACCGCCTCGTTGCCCTGGTCGCCGAGATAGCCGATGTCGGCGGAGAGGTCGCCCGGCCCGATGAAAACGCCGTCGATCCCCGGCACCGCGCAGATCGCCTCCAGATTCTCCATGCCCAGCCTGGATTCGATCTGCACGAGCACGCAGATCTCCTCATGGGCGCGACTGTAATAGTCCTTCACGCGCCCGAAGCGCGAGGCGCGCGAGGCCGCCGCGAAGCCGCGGACGCCCTCGGGCGGATAGCGGGTGTAGGAGACCGCGGCCGCCGCCTGCTCGGCCGTCTCGACCATCGGGAAGAGGAAGCTTTGCACGCCCGCGTCGAGATAGCGCTTCGCCCAGATCGCGTCGGTGACCGGCGGGCGGACGATCGGCTGAACCTTGTTCTCCATGCAGGCCTGCAACTGCGAGAACACCATGTTCAGCTCGTTGGGCGAGTGCTCGGTGTCGATCAGCAGCCAGTCGTAGCCGGAGCCGGCGAGGATCTCGACGGTGAGGTTGCTGGCGAGGCTGCACCAGAGGCCGAGCTGCTGTTCCCCGGCATAGATGCCGCGCTTGAAGTGATTGGCAGGCAGTTCCACGAAGCGATCCCCTCAGCGTCAGTAAATGGACGGCTCGCCCACAGGGGCGCCGAACGAGGTTTCCAGGAAGTCGAAGTCGCAGCCCTCATGCGCCTGGCGGATGTGGCGCGAGAACATCCAGCCATAGCCGCGCTCGTAATGCGGCGGCGGCGGAACCAGCGCGGCGCGGCGCCGCTCCAGCGCGTCCTCGGCGACCAGCATGTCGATGCTGCGGGCGGGCACATCCACCCGCACCAGATCGCCCGTTTGCAGCAGCGCCAGCGGGCCGCCGACATAGCTCTCCGGCGAGACATGGAGGATGCAGGCGCCATAGCTCGTGCCGCTCATGCGCGAGTCGGAGATGCGCAGCATGTCGCGCACGCCCTGCTTCACCAGCTTCTTCGGGATGGGCAGCATGCCCCATTCCGGCATGCCGGGCCCGCCCAGCGGGCCGGCATTGCGCAGCACCAGCACATGGTCGGGCGTGACGTCGAGGCTCTCGTCGTCGATCGCCGCCTTCAGGCTGGGATAGTCGTCGAACACCAGCGCCGGGCCGGTGTGCACCCGCAGATGCGGCGCGCAGGCGCTCGGCTTGATGACGCAGCCCTCGGGAGCGAGATTGCCGCGCAGCACGGCGAGCGCACCCTCGGCATAGATCGGGTTGTCGACGGTGCGGATGACGTCGTCGTCATGCACCTGCGCGCCGGCGATGTTCTCGCCGAGCGTGCGGCCGGTGACGGTGAGCGCATCGAGATGAAGATGGTCGGTCAGCCGGCTCATCAGCGCCGGCAGGCCGCCGGCGAAGAAGAAGTCCTCCATCAGGTAGACGTCGCCCGAGGGGCGGACATTGGCGATGACCGGGACGATCCGGCTCGCCCGGTCGAAATCGTCCAGCCCGATGTTGACGCCGGCACGGCGCGCCTGCGCGATCAGATGGATGATGGCGTTGGTCGAGCAGCCCATCGCCATGGCGACGGTGATCGCGTTCTCGAAGGCGGGTCGGGTGAGGACGCGTGCGGGGACGAGGTCCTCCCACACCATCTCCACGATGCGCCGCCCGCAGGCGGCGGCCATGCGGTTGTGGCCGGCATCGGCGGCGGGAATGGAGGAGGCGCCGGGCAGCGTCATGCCGAGTGCGTCGGCGATGGCGGTCATGGTCGAGGCGGTGCCCATGGTCATGCAATGGCCGAAGGACCGGGCGATGCCGCCCTCGATCTCGTTCCAGGCCTTCTCGTCGATCGCGCCGGCGCGCCGCTCGTCCCAGAACTTCCAGGCGTCGGAGCCCGATCCCAGGGTCCGGCCCTTCCAGTTGCCGCGCAGCATGGGCCCGGCCGGCAGGTAGATGGCGGGGACACCGGCGCTGGTCGCGCCCATGAGCAGCGCCGGCGTGCTCTTGTCGCAGCCGCCCATCAGCACCGCGCCGTCGATCGGATGGGCGCGGATGCCCTCCTCCACCTCCATCGCCGCCATGTTGCGGTAGAGCATCGAGGTCGGCTTGAGGAAAGTCTCCGAGGCCGAATGCACCGGCAGCTCCAGCGGGAAGCCGCCGGCCTGCAACACGCCGCGCTTGACGTCCTCCACCCGCGACTTGAAGTGCCCGTGGCAGGGGTTGAAGTCGGACCAGGTGTTGAGGATGCCGATGACGGGCTTGCCCACCCAG
This sequence comes from Ancylobacter novellus DSM 506, assembly GCF_000092925.1. Taxonomy (NCBI): domain Bacteria; kingdom Pseudomonadati; phylum Pseudomonadota; class Alphaproteobacteria; order Hyphomicrobiales; family Xanthobacteraceae; genus Ancylobacter; species Ancylobacter novellus. The sequence continues at coordinate 3,407,523 of NC_014217.1, forward strand.
TCCTCCGGCGCGTAGCCCATCTGCCGCAGGCGCGAGCGATGGCCGAAGCTGCGCAGATCGTCATGGGCGAAATAGCGCGCGCTGCGCAGCGTCTCCGGCGTCTTGCGCGTGTCGGTCTTGGCGTAAGCGTTCATGCAGGACACCCGTACGAAGCCGGGCCTCGATGCCGAGGCCCGGCGGAACTCCATCACTGGCTGGCGATCTTTCCGTCCGACACCACCTGGCGCCAGCGCTCCTCCTCCGCCTTCTGGAAGGCGGCGAACTGCTCGGGCGTGTTGGCGACGACCTCGAAGCCGAGGCCGTTGAACTTCTCCTTGACCGCCGGATCGGCGAGCGCGGCGGCAAAGGCGTCGACCACCTTCTTGCTCACCTCGGGCGGCAGTCCCTTCGGCGCCGCGGCCGCCTGCCAGGAATAGACGTCGAGGCCATCGACACCGGCCTCCTTCATCGTCGGAACGTCCGGCAGCACCGGGTTGCGCGCCGCGGCGGTGACGCCGAGCACCTTCAGCTTGCCGGCCTTGATGTGGCTCGCCACTGCCCCGAGGTTCTGGAACGACACGTCGGAGTGGCCGGCAATGAGATCGGCGATGGCCGGCCCGCCGCCCTTGTAGGGAACATGGATGCCCGTGGTGCCGGTCTGCTGCCAGAACAGCGCCGCCGTCAGATGATCCGACGAGCCGGCGCCGGAGGAGGCGAATGTCACCTTGTCCGGGTTCTTCTTCAGATACGCCACCAGCTCCTGCACCGTGTTGGCCGGGAAATTCGGGTTGGCGACCAGCACGTTCGGCGTGCGCACCGCCACGGTGAGCAGGTCGAAGTCCTTGCCCGGCGCATAGCCGAGCTTGGGATTGAGCGCGGGATTGATGGCGTAGACGCCGATCGAGCCGACCAGCAGCGTGTAGCCGTCGGCGGGCGAGTTCTTCACATGCTGCGCGCCGGTGGCGCCATTCGCGCCGGGGCGATTGTCGACCACGACGGGCTGGCCGAGCTTCTCCTGCATCTTCGGCAGGAGCAGGCGGGCCGTGCTGTCCGAGGCGCCGCCCGGCGGGAACGGCACCACGACGGTCAACGGCCGGTCGGGAAATGACTGAGCGAGGGCAGGCGCGGCGGCAGAGCCGACGCAGAGCGCCGCAACCAGCGCCAGCGGAGCGATCTTGAGATGGGACATGGTTCCTCCTGTCGCGTCGGATGACGCATGGGGCAGGAGCCGGCGCCGGTTTGGCGTTGGCGCTTGGTCTCCTCCGTTCCCCGGCTTTGCGGGGTTGGCCGTTATGGGCATGCTAACTGAAGCACTAATGCATCAGTGTCGTCAACTTCAGTTTGCGCTATGGTGCCGCCATGGACACCCCGACCCGCCTGCGCCCCACGCGCGACCCCTCCCGCCACGCCGCTCCGCAGGTCTTCGATTATCTGCGCGAACGCATCATCGCACTGGAGCTGCCGCCCGGGACGCTGATCTCGCGTACCGAGCTGCAGGAGCTGTTCGGGTTCTCCTCCACGCCGGTACGCGACGCGCTGCTGAAGCTGCAGGAGGAATCGCTCGTCGAGATCTTCCCGCAACACGCCACAGTGGTGAGCCCGATCGACTTGAAGCTCGCCCGGCAGGCGCATTTCCTGCGCCGGTCCATCGAGCAGGAGGCGGTGCGCACCATCGCCCTGATGGATGAGCGCGCGGAGGTGGTGCGGCGGCTGGAGACGGTGATCGACGTCCAGGCCGCGCTGCTGGCCCGCGGCGACCTACCGGGCTTCGAGAATGCCGACCGCGAATTCCACCGCATCTTCTTCGAGACCGTCGGCGTGCCGGAGCTCTGGAAGATGAGCCGCCGCTATTCCGGCCATATCGACCGCATCCGCCGGCTGCACCTGCCCATGCCCGGCAAGGCACCGCAGGTGATCGCAGATCATCGCGCCATCGTGGCGGGCATCGCCGCGGGCGACGTGCCGGCGGCGCAGGGCGCGCTGCGCGAACACCTGTCGAAGTCGCTCGCCTTCACCCCAGACCTGCGGGCGCGCTGGCCGGACTATTTTCGCGACTGAGCCTGCCGAGCGACGCCCTGAAGATCGTGCCGCGTGGCGGGCTCGCTATGCGGCTCAGCCGGGACCGCTGCCGCCGCCGCCCGGCCGGTCGGGCGGGGCGAGCGCCAGCATGGCGGTGACTTCGGCCGGCGCCGGGCCCGGCGGCACGCCGCGCCGGGGCATCCCTTCCACGAAGGGCACGAGCTGCAGGCGCGCGATCTCCAGCACGCGGCGCAGCTCCATGACCGGCTGCCTGTGCTCGTCGACACGCAAGTCGAGCGCGGGATAGGCTTCCTCGCCCTGGATGCGAAGGCTCGCCGACTGGCGGCCGCGCTTGTCGCCGCCGGCGGCGTCGCCGGCTTCCATCGCGCGCATCAATCTCTCGTCGAGCGGCATCCCCTCGCCGGCACGGAAGGCGGCGGCCATGGCGGCGATCACCTCGGGGCCGGTGAGCATGTTGCCCTGCACGGCAAAGCCGTCGCCGACCTCCTGTCCGCACCAGGGTGTGCAGTCGGCACCGGTGAAGGCAGCGGCCGCGCCGGCGCCGTCCACCACGCCGATCTGGCGCAGTTCGCGCGAGCCGTCGCCGGCGAGCACCGCCTCCATCGCCGCCAGCGCAGACTGGCCGCCGGCGATGGCGTCGAGCACGTCGAGCGCGAGATAGGGATTGACCCAGGACTGGGTCGAGACCGCGCCGGTGCCGGCCCCCGTAAACGGACACATGGAGCCGACCGCGGGCACGGCGGTCGCCACCGCGACGCCGAGGCGGCCGGTCGTCGGGCAGCGGGCGACGATAGAGAAGGTCATAGGCGCCTCACACGCTCAGATGCTTGAGCACGCGCTCGCGCGCATCCGGCTCGGACGAGGCGCCGGTCTCGGCGATCTCGCCACGGTCGAGCACCGCCCAGCGGTCGGCCACCGCCAGCGCGAAAGGCAGATGCTGCTCGACCAGCAGCATGGTGGTACCGTGACGCTCGCGCGCACTGCGGATCACACCGGCCAGACGGTCGATGACCGAGGGCTGCAGACCTTCGGTGATCTCGTCGACGAGCAGAAGCTTCGCCCCGGTCGCCAGCGAGCGTGCCATCAGCAGCATCTTCTGCTCGCCGCCCGACAGCGTGCCGGCACGCTGCTTCAGGCGCTGGAGCAGGAACGGGAACGACGCCTCGACCTCCGCCAGCGCGACCTCGAAATCCGGGCGCCGCACGGCGAGGCGCAGATTCTCCTCCACCGTCATGTCCTGGAACAGCGCCTTTTCCTGCGCCACATAGCCTACCCCGAGGCGCGCCACGCGGTGCGGCGGAAGCCGCGTCGCCTCGCCGCCGCCGATCAGCACCGTGCCGCCCATCCGCGGCAGGAAGCCCATCACCGCCTTGAGCAGGGTGGACTTGCCCATGCCGTTCTTGCCGAGCACGGCGAGGATCTCGCCCGCCGCGATGGACAGGCTCACCTCGCGCACCACGACGGCGCCGGCATAGCCGCTCGACAGCCCTTTGACGCTGAGTGCGTTGCTCATGCCGGCACCTCCCCGGTCGCCTTCGCGGCGGTCTCGTGCGCGATTCCGGCATGGCCGGAGCCGGCATAGACCTGCTTGACCAGTTCGGACGAGACGACCTCCTCGACCGAGCCGTCCAGCACGATGCGGCCCTGGTGCAGCACGATCACCCGCGAGGAGATCTCGCGGACGAAGTCGAGGTCGTGCTCGACCAGCAGCACGCACAGCCCCTGCTTTTTCGTGAGGTCGATCAGGATGGAGCCGATCTGCATGCGCTCGGTCTTGGTGAGGCCGGCGGTCGGCTCGTCGAGCAGCAGCACCCGCGGCTCCAGCGCCAGCACCATGGAGAGCTCCAGCGCCTGCTTCATCCCGTGCGAGAGCAGATGCGCGGGGGTGGCGAGCTGCTTGTCGAGCCCCGTGGTGGCGATGACGTGCATCGCCGCCTCGGGCAGCGGCAGCTCGCCGGCGCGGCGCCACAGCGAGGGACGGGCGTGGCGCACGCGGGCGATCTGCAGACATTCCGCGACGGTGAGCGTATCGAACACGTTCGCCATCTGGAACTTGCGGCCGACGCCGAGCGCGACGCAGCCCTCCGGCGGGCGGCGGCCGATATCATAGCCGTTGATAACGACCGTGCCGCTGGAACGTTCGGCGCCATCGGCGATGCAGCGCATCAGGGTGGTCTTGCCGGCGCCGTTCGGCCCGACGAGGCTCACGAGCTCCCCGGCATGCGCCTCGAAATCGATCGCCTCCAGCACGGTGAGGCTGCCGAAGCGCTTGGCGACCCCGGCCACCGCCAGCGCCGGCCCCGTGCCCGGTTCGACACCCTGCGTGTCGGCAGGATCGAGCGTGGTCAGCGTCATGGACCGGGACGGCATGGCGGGGCGCGTACGCAGCAGGCCGAGCAGCTTGCGCGGCAGGTCGAACAGCACGGGCAGCAGGCCGCGCGGGAAGGCGATGATCACCAAGACGAACAGCGAGCCGATGATGAGCTGCCAGACGAAGGGGTAGTCGCCGGCGAGTTGCGCGCTCTCATAGTCGACGATGAGGGCACCGAACACCGGGCCGAGCAGAGTCCCGCGGCCGCCTAATGCCGTCCAGATGACGAGCTCCGTGCCGAAGACGAAGCCAGCCAGCTCCGGCGCCACCACCATCGCATAGCCGGCGTAGATATAACCGGCGACCGCGCCGATGGCGGCGCAGGCGAGATAGACGAGGATTTTCAGCCGCGAGGTGTCGAGCCCGAGATATTTGCACCGCTGCTCGTTCTCGCGCACCGCGATGAGCAAGCGGCCGGCATCGCTCTTCACGAAGATGTAGGCGAGCGTCGTGACCACGACGAGGAAGCCGCCCGCTAGCCAGAACCAGGCCTCCATCGACAGGTCGAAGCTCATGAAGCCCGACAGGCCGCTCGACGAGCCGGTGAAGGTGCCGCCGGAATAGAGCAGCTGCGTCGCCACGATGGGCAGGACCAGTGTGATCACCGAGGCGTAGAGCGCCGAGGCGCCATGCCAGAAGGCCAGCCAGCCGATGACGGCCGCGACCAGCAGCGCGCCGCCGACGCCGAGTCCGAGAGCCAGCAGCGCATTGCCTTCGGTGAAGTCCATATGGGTGAAGACGAGCCCGGCAGCGTAGGCGCCGCAGGCAAAGAACACCGACTGGCCGAAGGTGAGGATGCCGAGGAAGCCCCACAGCAGGTCGACGGTGAGCGCCACCGCGGCGTAGAGCAGCGAGCGGGTGAGCACGTTCACCGAATAGGTGTCGAGCACATAGGGGCCGACGAAGATCGCCGCCAGCGCGAGAAGGGCGACGGCGAGGATGAGGGAAAGGCGGCGCGCTTCAGTCACGGGCGAACCCCTGCGGGCGGATGCGCAGGATGACGGCGGCGAGCACCGCAATGGTCAGCCCGCCGAGCACGGGGCTGAAATGCGTGGCGACCAGCACCTGCGCCCCGCCCAGCACCAGGCAGGCGACAAGCAAGCTGACCAGCGATGCGCCGGAGACGAGCACCAGCATGAAGGCGTTGACGAGCCAGGGCACGCCCATCTGCGGATCGACACTGGAGAGCGGGGTGATCAGTGCACCGGCGATGCCGGCCAGCGCCGAGCCGAGCGTGAAGGTGAGGAAGCGCACCAGCCCGCTATTGATGCCGAGCCCACGCGCGAGATCCTCGTTCATGATCACCGCGCGGGTCTCTAGGCCGAGGCGGGTGCCCTGAAGCAGGGCGGTGAGCGCCAGGCCGAGCACGGCGGCGATGCCGACTAGGGCGAGGCGGTAGGCGGAATAGCTCTCGCCGAGCAGGTCGATCGTGCCGCTCAACGGCGACTGCGTGAACTGCACGCCGCGGCCGAAGGCGAGCGTGATGATCTGGCCGATGATGATCGACAGTCCCCAGGTGGCGAGGATCGCGTCGAGCGGACGCGCATAGAGCGGGCGCACCACGAAGCGCTCGATCGCCATGCCGGCGACTCCGCCGAACAGCGCAGCGACGGGGATGGCGAGCCAGGGGTTCAGCCCCGCCTGGGTGGTGACGAGCGCGGCGTAGCCGCCGAGCGTCATCAGCCCTCCATGGGCGAAGTTGATGATCTTCATGACGCCGAAGACGAGCAGCAGCCCGGTCGCCACGGCATAGAGGATGGCGGCGGTCGTCACGATGTCCAGCGTCTGGCCGATCATGCGAGGTCCTTCGAAAGGCGGAAGTCGGGAGGACCATCCCCGGGGCGCGCCCGGGGATGGCGGTAGCGAGCCTCAGCGGCTCACTTCAGCTTCGGGCACTGCTCGCCGGGATCGACGTCCTTGAAGGTCGAGATCATCTCAACCGAGCCGTCACCCTTCACCTGGCCGAGATACATGGTCAGCGGCGCATGGCGCTGCTTGTTCATGACGATGGTGCCGCGCGGGCCTTCCACGGAAACCTCCGCCAGCAGCGGGATCACCTTGGCTGCCTCGGTGGTGCCGGCCTTCTCGACGGCCGCCTTGTAGGCGTAGACGGCCTCATACTGCGGCACGGAGAGGTCGTTCGGGGTCTTCAGGTCGGCGCCGAACTTCTTCTCCATCGCGGCGAGGAACGCCTTGTTGGCCGGCGTGTCGATATTGGTGAAGTAGGAGCCGGCGATGTAGATGCCCTCGGCATCCGGGCCCATGCTCTTGGCGGTACCCTCGTCGACGGCGAGGTTGCCGTAGAGCGACTTGATGCCGGCCGCGCGCAGCTGCTTGGTCAGGGTCACGTTCGGCGCACCGCCGGCGGTCGAGGTGACGATGGCATCGGGATTGGCGGCCTTCACCTTGGAGAGGATGGCCGTCCAGTCGGTGGCGTCCATCGGCGCGTATTCGTCGCCGACCACCTTGCCGCCGGTCTTCTCGATGTACTCCTTGGTGAAGGCCAGCATGCCGCGGCCGAAGGCGTAGTCTGAGCCGATCAAGAAGTAGGTCTTGGCGCCCTTCTTGTTGAAGAAGTCGACGATGGGGGCGACCTGCTGGTCCGGCACCCAGGCGTTCACATACATGTACGGGCTGCAGGAGCGGCCTTCATAGAAGGACGTGTAGATGTAGGGGACCTTGCCGCGGTTGACGATCGGCAGGCCGGCATTGCGCGCGGCCGAGGTCTCCATGGAGATCAGCGCGTCGACCTTCTTCTGGAAGATCAGGGAGTCGAAGGCCTTCTGCGCACCGGCCGCGCCGGACGCGTCGTCGGCGACCTCGAGCACGACCTTCTTGCCGAGGATGCCGCCCTTGGCGTTGATCTCCTCGACCGCCAGTTCGGCGGACTGCACCACCGACGGGGCGACGACCGAGTTCGCGCCCGACAGGCCGACGGGGATGCCGATGGTGATGGTGTCATCGGCGGCAAGCGCCTGGCCGGCGAGAAGACCGGCGGCGAAGACGCCGGCCATCAGCAGGGAAATGCGGGACATAGGCTTTCTCCGGAAGGTTATTGGTGTTTTCTGGGTCGTGGGTTGAGGGGTCAGTACCAGCCCCGAGGAATGTCGGAGCCGAGCATCTCGGCGTAGACGTCGGTGCGGCGGTCGCGCAGCACCTGGTTGAAGGCGTTCCAGTTGCGGTCGCGGCGCGCGGCGCCGAGATCGATCTCCGCGCTCACGATCTCCTCGCCGGTCCGGCTGGCGGGGCCGGCGGCCGGCCAGCCGGTGTGGCTGACGATCAGGCTCTGGCCCTCGAAGGGCTGGCCGCGCTCGGTGCCGATGCGGTCGGCGCAGGCGATGTAGAGCGAATTGGAATGGGCGGCGGCCATGGCCAGGATGTTCGCCATGGCCTCGCGGCCTTGCGCCTGTCCGGGGATCGGCACCCAATTGGTCGGAACGCAGACGATGTCGGCGCCCTGCAGGGCCTGCAGCCGGTAGGTCTCGGGGAACCACCCGTCGTAGCAGATGGCAACACCGATGCGGCCGATCGCCGTGTGGAACACCGGGAAGCCGTTATTGCCGGGCTCGAAGAACAGGTTCTCGTTGCCCCACAGATGCATCTTCCGGTAGGTGCCGATATGGCCCTGCGGGCCGATGACCACCGCGCTGTTGTAGAGCGAGGCGCCCTCGCGCTCGGTGATGCCGGCGACAATGTGCAGGCCGCGCTCGGCGGCGATCCCCGCCCAGGCCCGGCAGGTCGGGCCGTCGGGAATGGACTCCGCCAGGGCGAACGCCTCCTCGCGCGTCTCGAAGACGTAGCCGGTATTGGCGAGCTCCGGCAGCACGATCAGCGTGGCGCCCTTGTCCGCGGCCTTCGCGATAAGCCCGAGCGAGTGCTCGACATTGGCGCTCGTGTCACCGAAGCGTGGCTCCATCTGAATGCAGGCCACGCGGACAAGGCTGGAACTCGGCATCTGGACACACTTCTCCTCTCGCCGCGGAGGTCCGCAGCGCGAAAAACAAAAAGCCCCCGGCGGCGCCTTCCGGCACCAACGAGGGCTGCATAGCCTGGATGTAGGGCGGCAACGCTGCCGCGACGCTCAAAAAGCGATGGCGCTATCGAAGCGCGTTAGCGGAGTAGTGTCAAGAGTAAATGCCAAGAATGAAGGCAACACCCCGCGCTGCCTACTTCATCGGCAAGCAGCCTATTTCTCAGCCTCGCCCTCGCGATCCAGTTCCTTCAGCATCGCATGGGCGTTGATGATCGAGGTAGCCACCGTGCCGATCTGCACCCGCTTGGCGGTCGCCTGCTTGCGGATGAACTGGTAGGCCTCGTCCTCGGAAAGGTTGCGTAGCCCCATCAGCAGCCGCGTGGCCTTCTCGACCTCGCGGCGGGTGCGCAGCGTGTCCTCGAGCTTCGAGATCTTCGCCAGAAGCCGCCCCTCATAGCCGCGCTGCGACAGCGCCAGCACGAGGCTCGAGAGCACTCCGGAGGCGCGGATGGGACGGACCAGCACGCCGTGCGCGCTGGAATCGAGCAGCGCCTTTAGCACCGTCGGGTTCTCGTAGTCGACGATAGCGATATGGGCGATCTGGAGATCGGCCATGCGCCACGGCATCGAGCTCTTGGTGTCGCGGTCGAGCAGGAAGAACACGGCATCGAGCGGCAGCGGCAATTGCGGCGGCGGCGGCCACACCATCTGCACCTGGCAGCCGATGCGCTGAAGCTGGCGCACCAGGTCGTCGCCGTCCTGATCGCGCGGATGAACCACCGCAACGCGCATGTTGCGCAGGTTCTGGATGAGCTGCGACGCGCTCATGCCGGGCGCCCGCGGCCGGAGGGAAGACGCCGGCTCGGCTCACGCATGGTCGTAGATGTGGTCGACGAGATAGGGATCCGGCTTCACCGGCGCCTTGGCCTCCCAGACAATGTCGAAATCGCCGTGCTCGTTGACCATGCCGATGCGGGGCAGCAGGTAGGTGTGGTTGTTGTCCGGGTCGACCCGGATCCGGCCCTGCGGCGCGTCGAGCTCGGTGCCGAGCACCGCGTCGACGAGACGCTGGGTGTCCAGCGACTTCGCTCGGGCGAGAGCGTCGGCAAAGAGGCGGATCTGGAAATAGGCGGCCTCGGCATACATCGTCACCGGCGCGTCCGTGCCGAAACGGGCCCGATAGGCCTCCACGAAGCGGTGGTTGGCCGGTGTGTCGACGGTCGAGAAATAGGGCGCGGAGGTGATGTGGCCGACGCACAGCTCCGGCCCGATGGCGCGGATCTCGCCTTCGGCCATGGTGAGACTGGCGATCGGCATGGTACGCGGATCGAGGCCGGCCTCGCGGAAGATGCGGTAGAGCACCTGCGCCCCTTGGCCGACCACTGTCGAGAACACGACGGACGGCGCGCGTCGGCGGATGTCCTCCACCGCGCGGACGACCTGGTCCTGGTGCGGCTGCTCGGGAAGATAGGTTTCCGCCACGACCTCGCCGCCCTCGCGCATAACGAGATCGCGCATGATGCGGTTGGATTCGTGCGGATAGATGTAGTCCGAGCCGATGAGATAGAAGCGCGGCCCGTAATTGAGCAGCAGGTGCCGGGCGAGTTGCAGGCTGTTCTGGTTAGGCGCGGCGCCGGTGTAGATCACATTGGGCGAGTACTCGAAGCCCTCATAGAGGGACGGGTACCAGAGCAGCGCGTTGCGGCGCTCCACCGTCGCCAGGATGGCCTTGCGGCAGGAGGAGGTGCAGCAGCCGAAGATGGTGCTGATGCCGTCCTCGGTGAGAAGCCGCTCGGCATAGCGGCGATAGAGCTCGGGACTCGATTCGGGATCGTAGCAGACCGGCTCGATGGGGCGGCCGAGCACGCCGCCGGCGAGGTTGATCTCTTCGACGGCGAGGGCGGTGCCGCGGAAATGCTCGGTCTCCGGTTCGCGCATGTGGCCCTTGCGCGAAAACAGCACGCCGACGCGCCAGGCCGCGCTACCCGAGCCCGAACCCGAGTTCGAGCCCATGTCTGCGCTTGCGAAGTTCTGCACCGTGCCGCTCATACGCGCTTCTTGCAGCTGGACGCTTTCCCGCGTCGCCTGGCCAAGGGTTCCTGCAAACCCGGAACGGCCGTTTTGGCGCGCGAGCACGGCGAAGGCAAGTACGCGAGGTGGCGCCACCGCCACTGGATAGACGTTCAGGGCTAGCGCTTCTCCCACACCAGGGCCCCCGCCTGCGGCGCCCCACTTGCGGAATCTCCGGCTTCGGTCACCGTGCTCGCACCGACATGCGCGGATGTCGGTTCGGGCTTGGGGAGGCTGAACGCGGTGGAGCATTCGAACGGGGACAGGCTGAAGATCGCGCTGCTGCTGGTGGGGTTCGGCGGCCTCGCGACCGGCCTCATCCTCCATGTCGCGGAAAGGCCGGATCTCGCACAGACCGTCTGGTTCGCGGGCGTCATTCCCGTCCTGGCCGCGCTTCTGGTGGAAATCCTGCGCAGCCTGTGGCGCGGCGAGGTCGGCCTCGACATCGTGGCGGCGCTGTCCATGTCCTCCGCCCTCGCCTTCGGCGAGACGCTGGCGGCGGCGGTGGTCGCCGTCATGTATTCCGGCGGCACCTTCCTCGAAAGCTTCGCCGAGGGCCGCGCCCGCCGCGAGATGCGCGATCTCCTCTCGCGCGTCCCTCGCATGGCGACGCGATATCGCGACGATGGCCTTGTCGACGTCCCGCTGGACGATATCGTGCCCGGCGACCGTCTGCTGATCCGGCAGGGCGACGTGGTCGCCGCCGACGGCACCGTCGCGTCCGCCTCGGCCTTCCTCGACACCTCCGCGCTGACGGGTGAATCGCTTCCCGTTCGCATCAACGCGGGCGGCGAGGCGATGAGCGGCTCGACCAATGCGGGCGAGGCCTTCGACCTGATCGCGTTGCGCCCGGCGAAGGACAGCACCTATGCGGGCATCGTCCGGCTGGTCGAGGAAGCCCAGCGGTCGAAGGCGCCGATGTCGCGGCTGGCGGACCGCTGGTCGCTCGGCTTCCTGGCCGTCACCGTCGGGCTCGCCTTCGCCGCCTGGTGGTTCACCGGCGACCCTATCCGCGCCGTCGCCGTCCTTGTCGTGGCCACGCCCTGCCCGCTGATCCTTGCCGTTCCCGTCGCCCTGGTAGCGGGGCTGTCGCGCGCGGCGCATTTCGGCGTGTTGATCAAGGGCGCGGGTGCCCTCGAAACCATGGCGAACATCCGGACGCTGATCCTGGACAAGACCGGCACGCTGACCGACGGCCAGCCCCGGATCGTCTCGATGGACAGCCATATCGGCATGGATGAGGACGACATCCTCCGCCTGGCGGCGGCCCTCGAACAGGCTTCCAAGCATCCGATGGCGCAGGCAATCGTCGCCGCCGCCAGAGCAAGGGGCCTGTCGCTCCCCGTGCCCTCGGAGGTGACGGAAGTTCCGGGCGAAGGGGTGGCCGGACGGGTGGAAGGCCGCGCCATCCTCGTTGGCGGGCATGGGTTCGTCTCGGATCGCGTGGGGCGGACGGCGGTGGAACATCCGGCGCTCGCGGCAGGGGCGGTGCTGGTGGCGGTCGGCGTAGACGGGCAGCTGGCCGGACATCTGGTCATGGCCGACCCGCTGCGCGACGGGGCGCAGGACATGCTGTCCGGCTTGCGCGGCCAGGGCGTCGAACGGATCCTGCTGGCCACGGGGGACCGCCGCGAAGTGGCCGAGCGCGTGACGGAGGGCCTGGGCCTCGACGGCATCCGTGCGGGCCTGACCCCGGACCAGAAGGTCCTGCTGGTGCTCACCGAGCACAAGCGGGGGCCGGTGATGATGGTCGGGGACGGCGTGAACGACGCGCCTGCGCTCGCGGCAGCCGATGTGGGCGTCGCCATGGGCGCACGCGGTGCCGCCGCCTCCGCCGAAGCCGCCGACGTGGTTCTTCTCGTCGATCGCATCGATCGGCTGGGAGCCGGGATGGAGATCGCCCATGGCGCCCGCCGGATCGCGCTGGAAAGCGTCGTCGCCGGCATAGGGCTGTCCGTTCTCGGCATGGTGGCGGCGGCACTCGGCTATCTCACGCCCGTGCAGGGCGCCCTGCTCCAGGAGGCGATCGACGTCGCCGTCATCCTCAATGCCCTCAGGGCGCTCCGCATCGCGCCTACCAACGCGCCACCGCCGCCTCCGCCGCGGCCCGAACCGGCTTGAGGCCGCTCAGGGCTTCCCCGTCGAGGAGCGCTTCCATCAGGAACTGTTCGACATGCGGTAGATGACCACGACGGCGCGACATTCACCGGATAAGGCTTGCACCGGCGCTCTTCGCGGGCCGGAATGAGCAGGGGCCTCACGCTTAACGGAGCGAATGCGTGCGCATCGCTATCCATGTGCTTGGTACACGCGGAGATGTGCAGCCCTATCTCGCCCTGTCGCGTGGACTGCGACTACGTGGTCACGAGGTACTGCTCGTGGCGCCGGCCCAGTTCGCCGGCATGGCCGAAGCGGAAAACCTGGCTTTCGCGCCGCTGCCCGGCGATTTCCTGGCGTTGCTCGAAACGCCCGAAGCCAGGGCTGTGATCGGCAAGTCCCGCGCCGGCTTCGGCGCGGGTTTCAAGCTGATCGGGCATTACCGCCATCTCGCCCGCGGCCTGCTCGACGCCGAGTGGGAGGCCGCGCGGGCCTTCCATCCGGACGCGATCCTCTTTCACCCCAAGGCTCTCGGCGCGCCTCACATTGCCGAAAGGCTGGGCGTCCCGCTCTTCCTGGCTTCGCCACTGCCGGGCTTTACCCCGACGGCGGCCTTCCCGACGCCCCTCCTGCCCGTTCGCTCCCTCGGCCCGCTTAACCGGGCCAGCCACGCGCTGATGATCCATGGCGGCAACGTCCTGTTCTCGAAGACCATCCGCACATGGCGGGCGGAGACCTTCGGCAGCTCCGGCCGGAGCAGGCGCCCGCCGCTCGCCGGCACCCTCTATGGCTATAGTCCGCAAGTGATCCCCAAGCCGTCAGACTGGGGGCCGGACATCGCCGTGTGCGGCTACTGGTTCCTCGACATGCCGAACTGGAACCCGGACACCGATCTGGCCGGCTTCCTCCGAGCCGGCGAGCCGCCGATCTATGTCGGGTTCGGCAGCATGCCCGGCACCGATCCGGAGGGATTGACCCGGCTGGTGATTGAGGGGCTGCGCCGCGCGGGCAGGCGGGGCCTGCTCGCGACCGGGGGCGGCGCGCTCGGCCGTGCGGAAGCGGGCGAGCGCATCCATTTCATTGCCGGCGCCCCCCATGACCGCCTGTTTCCTCTCATGCATGCCACGTTGCATCACGGCGGTGCCGGCACAACGGGGGCGGCTCTGCGCGCCGGCAAGCCGATGGCCATCTGTCCGTTCCTGGGCGATCAGCCGTTGTGGGCGCGCCGCATCGAGGCGCTCGGAGTCGGGACGCGACCGCTCGACAAACGCAGGATGACCGCCGACGATCTCGCCACCGCTTTCCGAAGCATGGACCATCCAGCCATGCGCACTCACGCCGAAGCGCTCGGCATAGCCATCCGGTCGGAAGACGGAATCGGAACTGCGGTGTCCTTTATCGAGGAGAGGCTAACCCGCGCCAAACCGGGGGCTTCGGCCGTTTGAGGCTCGTCGAAGCGGCCTCGATATCCCGCAGGATCCGCATCCTCTGGTCGACGATCATTCGACCGTGCGTGAGGGCATCGCCTGCCCGGTCCCGCGCCAGCCGAACAGTTCCTGCGGCGAGAACTCCTCCCGGTCATAACCGGACGCACAGAACGTTCCGCCCTGATACCGCGACGACACCGGGTCGGCTTCCGCGGCCCCGGCGACGACGGCGCCGGCAAATCGCTCCGCATCGTCCCTCGCCGCTGTGCCGATCTCGTCATTGGACACCCACCACGCGCGGCTGTTCGCCGACACCCCCCAGGCGATCCGGCAGCCGAGCGCCGGATGCGTCAGCCCGGCTTCGACGAGGCGCACGAGGTCGTCGAAGCTCAGCCAGGTCGACAGATGCCGCAGCTCCGTCGGCCGCTCCACGCAGCTGCCGATGCGCAGGGACAGGCTCTCGAGCCCGTGCTTGTCCCAGTAGAGCCGCGCCAGCAATTCGCCATAGGCCTTGCTCAGACCGTAATATCCGTCGGGGCGCAGATCGCAGTCCTCGTCGAGCCTCACGTCGCGACGATTGAAGCCGATCGCGTGATTGGAGGAAGCGAATATCACCCGCGCCTTGGAGGCTCGGGCGAGGTCGAAGATGTGGTGTGCGCCGGCGATGTTCGGCCCGAAGATGTCGGCGAAATCGCGCTCGGTCGAGACGGCGCCGAAATGCACGATGGCGGCGTAATCATTGCCGAGCCGCAGTACCGCCTCGCGGTCGGCGAGATCGGCGACCATGAAGCGTACGCCCGCCGGAAGCTCGTAATCAGGTTCGATGAGGTCGGTCAGGACCAGCGTCCGCCCCTCGCGCGTCAGCCGTTCGGCAAGCAGTCGGCCGAGCGTGCCGGAGGCGCCGGTGAGAAGCACGGGGCCGGCTGCGACGGGTTCGGTCATGGCAGATCCTCGAACAGGGTCACCGGCGCGCCGGCGACGCCGGCGTCCACCGCCAGCACGCCGCCGGAAGCCGGTGCGGCCGCGAGCGCCGCGTCCGACAGGCCTTTGCGCAGGCTGGTGACATAGAGTGTGGCCAGCCGCTCACCAGCGAAGCAGGGCATGGTCGGCGCCGGCACGGGCAGCGTCAGGCGACGGAGCAGGCGTCCCTCGGCGTCGAAATTGTTGAGGCAACCGGCGGAGACGCCGCAGCTCCAATAGGTGCCGGCGGCGTCGCAGGCGCCGCCATCCGGGCGCCCCTCCGCCTCGGACAGTTCCCGCAGGCGGCGGCGGGCGGAAAGACCGCCTGTCGTCGGATCGAAATCCCAGCGGTCGATCCACGGCCCGCGGGAATCCGTGCAGAACATTGTGCGCCCGTCGGCCGTCCAGGCGAGGCCGTTGGAGGCCTTGAGCCCGTCGATCCGACGCTCGACCCGCCCGTCCGCGCTGACACGGTAGAGGCGGGCCTCCGGTCGCTGTCGGTCCGGCGGCACGTCATGCATGGAGCCGACCCAGAAGGCGCCGTCCGGCCCGACCTTGCCGTCGTTCAGCCGGAACTCCGGGAAGCGCGGCTCCACCTCGGCAAGGAGGTTATGCGCGCCGCTGTCGGGGTCCAGCATCCGCACCTCGCCGCCGACAGCCACCACCAGCCGGCCGGAGCGGGCGAGGCCGAGGCTGCCGACCGGCCGGCCGAACTCCCAGCGGCGGACGGTGCCGCTGGCGATGTCGAGCCGAAACACCGTGCCGGCGGGAATATCGACCCAGAACAGCGCCCGGCGCGCCGCGTCCCAGAGTGGCGATTCGCCGATCGCGCAGCGGCTGTCGACGATCAGCCGCGTTGCCGGTGCCTCGTCCATCCCTTGGTTCTCAGCGCGCGAGCCAGCCGCCGTCGACCGGCACCACGGCGCCGGTGACATAGCCGGAGGCGGGCGCGGCGAGGAACAGCACGGCGGTCTTGAGATCTTCCGGCACACCCCAGCGCCCGGCAGGGATGCGCTCCAAGATTTGCCGGCTACGGACCTGGTCGGCGCGCAGCGCTTCGGTGTTGTCGGTCTCGATATAGCCGGGCGCGATGGCGTTGACGGTGATGTTCTTGCCGGCGAGCTCATTGGCCATCAGCCGGGTGAGGCCGACGACGCCATGCTTGCTCGCCGTGTAGGAGGGCACGCGGATCCCGCCCTGGAAGGAGAGCAGCGAGGCGATGTTGATGATGCGGCCGGCGACGCCGCGGGCGATCCAGTGACGTGCCGTGGCCTGCGAGAGGAAGAACAGGCTCTTCAGGTTGACCGCCATCACCGCGTCCCAGTCGGCCTCGGTGAAGTCGACGAGGTCGGCGCGGCGGATGATGCCGGCATTGTTGACGAGGATGTCCGGCGCGCCGAAGCCTTCGGCCAGTTCCCGCAGCATCGGCGCGAAATCCCCGCCGGCCTCGAGATCGCGGACGATCTCGTGGAAGCGCACGCCCTGCGCCTCCACCGCGGCGCGGGTCTCCGGCATGGGGCGCGAGCTGAGGCCGACGATGTCGGCACCCGCCTCGGCGAGCGTCGTCGCCAGTGCCCGGCCGATGCCGGTGCGCGCGCCGGTGACCAGCGCGACCTTGCCGGTGAGGTCGAACAGGCCAGCGACGCTCACCTCAGCTCTCCCATAGGGACGAAATCCATGTCGGCGAAGGACTGGTTGTCGCCGGCCATCGCCCAGATGAAGGCATAAGAGCCCGTGCCGGCGCCGGAATGAATCGACCAGGGCGGCGAGAGCACCGCCTGCTCGTTGCGCACCATGAGATGGCGGGTCTCTTCCGGACGGCCCATCAGATGCAGCACGAAGCTCTCGGCCGGCACCTCGAAGTAGAAATAGGATTCCATGCGCCGGTCATGCGTATGCGCCGGCATGGTGTTCCACACGCTGCCGCCTTCGAGCCGGGTGAGACCCATCACAATCTGGCAGGTCGGCAGCACGCCGGGATGCAGATATTTGAAGATGGTGCGCTTGTTGGAGGTCTCCAGCGCGCCCATCGGCTGCGGCGAGGCTTCCTCCTGCCGCACCACGCGGCTCGGATGGCGGCTATGGGCCGGTGCGGAATTGGCGTAGAGGCGGGCCGGGCGCGAAGGATCGACATTGGCGAAGGTGACGTCCCGCGCGCCCATGCCGAGATAGAGCGCCTCCTGTGGCGCGACGGTGAAGCTCTCACCATCCGCCGTCACTCTCAGCGGCCCCGCGCCGATGTTGATGCCGCCAAGCTCGCGCCGCTCGAGGAAGAATTCGGACCCCGCCACCTTGGCGAGCGCCGCGTCGAAGGCGAGCGCCCCCGCCGCCGCCGGGGCGATGCCGAGCACCATCATGCGGTCATAGTGCGAATAGGTGGCGCGGATGCCGCCCTCGTCGAACACCGTGTCGATGAGGAAGTGTCGGCGCAGCCCGGCGGTATCGAGCGCCTCGGCCTGATCGGGATGGATCGCGTGGCGGATGTCCATGGGCTCTCTCACTGAGCGTGGCGGGCCGTTGTCCGGCCTCGTTGGAGGTGGGCTGAAGGGGCTTCAGATGAACAGGTCGGAATGGTCGGCGCGCACCTGCGGCAGGGCTTTCAGTATCTCGGACAGATGCGTCTTCAGCTCGGCCTCGGCGCGGTCGGGCTCGCGGGCATCGATGGCGGCGAGGATGGCGCGATGCTGCTCGACGAGCCGCGGCAGCGCCGTCGCCGAGGGCAAAGTGAGGTGGCACACCCGATCCATATGCGCCTTGATGTCGTCGATCACCGACCAGGCGGTCGGGCAGCCGGCTCCCTCGGCCAGCGCCGCGTGGAAGCGCTCGTCGGCGCGCTGGAACTCGTAATGCGCACCGGCCTCAGCGGCGGCGGCCTGGGCATCGAGATAGAAGTCGATGCGGGTGCGGATCCGCGCGTCGAAGCGCTCGCAGGCGCGGCGCACGATGCCCGCCTCCAGCGTCTCGCGGATGAAGCGGGCCTCCA
This sequence comes from Ancylobacter novellus DSM 506, assembly GCF_000092925.1. Classification (NCBI taxonomy): domain Bacteria; kingdom Pseudomonadati; phylum Pseudomonadota; class Alphaproteobacteria; order Hyphomicrobiales; family Xanthobacteraceae; genus Ancylobacter; species Ancylobacter novellus. Next base: position 3,425,423 of record NC_014217.1, read on the forward strand.
GCATGCGGTCGAGCGAGATCTTGACCACGAAGGTGCCGCGCCGCGGCAGGATCTCGACCAGGCCGGCGCGGGCGAGCGCGATGAAGGCCTCGCGCACCGGCTGGCGGGAGACCTTGTAGCGCTCGGCGATCTCCTGCTCGGAGAGCGGCGCGCCGGGCGTGATCTCCAGCGTGATGATCGCCTTGCGGATTTCGCGCTCGATGCGGCGTGCGCTCGATTCCGCGACGTCGCCGGTCTCCACGTTCACTCGGCTACTCCTCCTTGAAGTCGGTCTCGATTGCTGCTTGACGGTCTACCATACTAGAGGCAGTATCTACCATACCAAAAACGAAGAAAGGCGATGGGGAGACCTGAATGCCCGGCACGGCAGAGCAATTCATCGCCGCGCGGCGCGAGGCGCGCCCATTGGCGACGTTCCCCGGAGTGCTGCCACTGGACCTCGCCTCCGCCTATGCGGTGCAGGAGGAGGTGCTGCGGCTGACGCCGCGCCGCCTCGCCGGCTGGAAGGTGGCGGGCATCCCGCCATTCTTCCGCGACCGCTACGATGCGCCCCGCCTTGTCGGGCCGGTCTTCGCCGACGTCGTGTCCGGGGTGGCGGATGGCGCCGACGCCGACGTCTTCGTCCATGAAGGCGGCTTCGCCGCCGTCGAGGCGGAGTTCGTGGTGCGGCTCCTCGCCGACGCGCCGAAGGGGCCGGTCGCCGCGGCGGACATTCCCGCCTTTACCAGCCTGCATGTCGGCGCGGAGATTGCCTCCAGCCCGCTCGCCAGCATCAACGATCTCGGTCCCGGCGCGGTGATCGCCGATCACGGCAACAATGCCGGCGCGCTGGTCGGCCCGGCGATCCCGCCGGAGGCGCAGGGCGACTGGGAGCGCCTGGCCTCGCGCACCTTCGTCGAGGGCAAGCTGGTCGGTGAGGGCAGCGCCGCCCGCGTCGCCGGCGGGCCTTATGAATCCGTCGCCTTCCTCATCGCGCAACTCGCCATGCGCGGCCGCGGGCTCAAGGCCGGCGACGTCGTGCTGACCGGCATGACCACCGGCGTGCACGATGTGCGCATCGGCGGGGAGGCCCGCATCGAATTTCCCGGCATCGGAGGCTTCGGCATCCGCGTCCATGCCCGCAGCCCGGAGCGTGCCGCCGCCTGAGACCCGGACTTTCGCGCCGTGAGGCGCACAACAGCAATGACGGCAGCAAATGCCGCTTGTGCCCCCTAGGAGAGGACCCGCCCATGAATCTCGCACGCACGATCTGCGTCACCGGCGCGCTCGCGCTCGCTCCCCTCGGCCTTGCCCCCGCGGCGAGCGCGCAAACGGTGCTGCGCTCCGCCGACATCCATCCCGACGGCTACCCGACGGTCGAGGCGGTCATCTATATGGGCCAGCTCGTCAAGGAGCGGACCGGGGGGCGTCTCGACATCAAGGTCTTCAACAACGCCTCGCTGGGCAGCGAGAAGGACACGATCGAGCAGACCCGCTTCGGCGTCATCGACATGAACCGCGTCAACACCGCGCCGTTCAACAACCTCGTGCCGCAGACCCAGGTGCTCGGCCTGCCCTTCCTGTTCCGCTCCGTCGACCACATGCACAAGGTGGTGGACGGGCCGATCGGCGACGAGATCCTCGCCGCCTTCGAGCCGCACGGCCTTGTCGGCCTCGCCTTCTACGATTCCGGCGCGCGCAGCTTCTACACCACACGCAAGCCGATCAAGTCGGCCGCCGATCTCAAGGGCATGAAGATCCGCGTGCAGCAGTCCGACCTTTGGATCGCCATGATGAAGGCCTTCGGCGCCAATGCGACGCCGATGCCGTTCGGCGAGGTCTATTCGTCGCTGGAGACCGGCGTGGTCGACGGGGCCGAGAACAACTGGCCGTCCTACGAATCCTCGCGCCATTTCGAGGTGGCGAAGAACTACACGCTCACCGAGCACTCGCTGGCGCCAGAGGCGCTGGTGATTTCCAAGATCAGCTGGGACAAGCTCTCGCCGGAAGACCAGAAGATCGTCCGCCAAGCAGCCAAGGACTCGGTGGCCAAGATGCGCGAATTGTGGGCGGCCCGCGAGAAGGCGTCCGAGGACAAGGTCCGCGCCGCCGGCGTCAACGTCATCACCGTCGACAAGGAGCCCTTCATCGCGGCGATGAAGCCGGTCTATGACAGCTTCGTCAGCGATCCGAAGATGAAGGATCTGGTGGCCCGCATCCAGGCGGTGAAATGAACGCGCCGCTAAATCCGGCGAAGGCCGGCTGGTCCGCCCCCGCCACTGGCGACGAGGGGGCCGCGTCGAATAGGGAGGCGCGGCACCGGATGGGCGCGCTGCGAAGAATCCGCCGGGTGCTGGGGCTCCTGTCCACCGTATCGCTGTGGATTTCCGGCATGCTCCTGGTGGTCATGACCGCGTCGGTTGGCTGGCAGGTGTTCGGCCGCTACGTCCTCAACGACACGCCGAACTGGGCCGAGCCGCTGTCGCTGCAGTTCATGAGCTGGTTCATCCTCCTCGGCGCCGCCGTCGGGGTGCGCGACAGCGTGCATCTGGGGCTCGACCTCCTCCACCACGTCGCCCCAGGCTGGGCCCAGAAGGCGATGGACGTGACGAGCCTCACCCTCGTGGCGCTCTTCGGCTTCGCCATGGCCTGGTACGGCGCCAAGCTCGCCATCGGCACCTGGACGGCGACCATCCCCGTGCTCGGCTGGCCGGGCGGCGTCGACTTCTTCCCGCTGGTCCTCGGCGGCGCGCTCATCGGCCTGTTCGCGCTGGAACGCCTCGTCGACACGCTGATCGGCGTCGAGGTCGCCGCCGACACCGCCACTCCGGAGCTGGTGTGATGGAACATCTCATCCTGTTCGGCAGCTTCGTCCTGCTGATGGCGATCGGCACGCCCATCGCCTTCTGCCTCGGCATCTCCTCGCTGGCGACGGTGATCTATCTCGGCCTGCCGCCCATCGTGGTGTTCCAGCAGCTGAACTCCGGCATCAACGTCTTCGCCATGATGGCGATACCGTTCTTCATCTTCGCCGGCGACCTGATGGTGCGCGGCGGCATCGCGCTCAGGCTCATCCGCTTCGCCGCCGGCCTCGTCGGCCATCTTCGTGGCGGGTTGGGGCAGGTGAACATCGTCGCCTCGACGCTGTTCGGCGGCATCTCCGGCTCGGCGGTGGCCGATGCCTCGGCAGTCGGCGGGCTGATGATCCCGCAGATGGCCAAGCGCGGCTATGACCGCGACTATGCGGTCAATGTCACGGTGAACGCGGCGATCATCGCGCTGATGATCCCGCCCTCGCACAACATGATCCTCTATTCCATCGCCGCCGGCGGCAATGTCTCGGTGGCCGACCTGTTCACCGCCGGTATCGTGCCGGGGCTGCTGCTCGCGTTGGCGCTGATGGTCACCGCCTGGTGGGTGGCGCGCCGGCGCGGCTACCCGTCCGAGCCGTTCCCCGGCTTCGCGCGGCTGGGCTTCTTCTTCCTGTCCTCGCTGCCGGGGCTCTTGCTCATCGCCATCATCTTCGGCGGCGTGCGCTCGGGCATCTTCACCGCCACCGAGAGCTCCTGCATCGCCGTGCTCTACGCGCTCGCCGTCGCGGTGCTGGTCTATCGCGAGCTCGACTGGACCGGTTTCGTCGACGCGACGCTCGGCGCGGTACGAACCACGGCGATGGTGCTCTTGGTCATCGGCGCCGCGGCGTCCTTCGGCTGGCTGATGTCCTACCTGCAGGTGCAGCAATCGGCGATCGGGCTGATCCGCTCGATCTCCGAAGACCCGATCATGGTGCTGCTGCTGATAAACCTCGTGCTGCTGTTCCTCGGCACCTTCATGGACATGGCGCCGATGGTGATCATCTGCACGCCGGTGCTGCTGCCGGTGGTGAAGGCCTTCGGCATCGACCCCGTGCATTTCGGCGTGGTGATGATCCTCAACGCCGGCATCGGGCTGAACACCCCGCCGGTGGGCACGGTGCTGTTCGTCGGCTGCGCGGTGGGCGGCATCTCGATCCGGCAGGCGATGCGCACGATCTGGCCGTTCTTCGGGGCGAGCGTCGCGGTGCTGCTGCTCGTCACCTATGTGCCGGCGCTGTCGCTCTGGCTGCCGGCCCAGTTCCGCTGAGAGGATGGTCGGCGCGGGCCGGCCCCACGCCTACCCGATCGGCCGTTTGCGTCTCCGAAACCACTGCCGGGCCATGTTCACACGGTCCGTCAGTCGGAGATGCGATGTGGAAACGTCCCTTTATGAACCCGTCAAGCGCTTCCTCGAAGGCCTTGGCTACACCGTGAAGGGGGAGATCGGGCACTGCGACATCGTCGGCCTGCGGGACGACGACCCTGCCGTGGTGGTGATCGGCGAGCTGAAGCTGACCTTCAACCTCGAGCTCATCCTTCAGGGCGTCGACAGGATGAAGGTCGGCGACGAGATCTGGCTGGCGGCGCAGCTCTCCGCGAGGGGCAAGGGGCGCGAAAGCGATCCGCGCTACCGCAACCTCTGCCGCCGCCTCGGCTTCGGCCTGCTCGGCGTCTCCAGATCCGGCGAGGTCGAGGTGCTCGTCAGTCCTGCCGCGCCGACGCCGCGCAAGGATCCGCGCCGCCGGTCGAGGCTCGTCGAGGAGCACAGGCGGCGGCGGGGCGACCCCGTCGCCGGCGGCGGCACGCGCAAGCCCATCATGACGGCGTATCGCCAGCAGGCGCTCGCCTGTGCCGCAGCCATGGCGTCGGCGCCCCAGCGGCCGCGCGACCTGAAGCCATCCATTCCCGATGCGCAGAAAATCCTCCACCGCAACGTCTATGGCTGGTTCGAGCGCTCCGGCCGCGGGGTCTACGCGCTGACCGAGACAGGCCGGAGCGCCCTGGCATCGTGGCTCCCGCCCGTTTCCGCATGCGCTGGACATGAGGGCGTGTCGGCGGGCGAGCCCCGATAATCAAGGCCGCCGCGCCCGCGATCCGGCGACCACCCAGGCCCACTCCCGGCGTCTCTCTCCGCGCTCGGCCCGCCTGACGCAAGAGCGACAAGTTCACGTGGAAGCGGATCGTGGCGTTGGCTAGCATGTGTGCCCCATGGCAGAGGGAGCGAAGCATGCGCGCCGCGATCGAAGCTGCGCTGAAGCAGGACTGGCGGCGATTGTTCTCCTACGCCCTGCATCTTACCGGGAGCCGGGAGGCCGCGAGCGATCTGCTGCAGTCCTGCGTGGTCAAGGCCCTGTCGAGCCGGTCCCTGCCGGCCGACATCGTCAGCGTAAGAGCATGGATATTCACGATCCTGCGCAACGCCTGGATCGACGAGTTCCGGCGAAACCGCGCGGACGCGGAACTGACGGCCGAGCCGCTCGCCGAGCCGATCGAACATTACGATGACCGCGTCATTGCGGCGATCACGGTGCGGCAGGCGCTGGAGCGGATCGAGCCCATCCATCGGGAAATCATCGAACTGGTGGATCTTGCGGGCTTTCGCTATGCGGAGGTGGCCGCCATCCTCGGCGTGCCGCAGGGCACGGTGATGAGCCGGCTGAGCCGCGCGAGGCTGTCCCTGCTGGCGGTGATCTCGGAGGGTAACGTGCTCCCACTCTCGACGAGGCGGCGGCATGGCGAAAAATGACGACACGGCATGCGCGGACGGCATCTCCTGGGAGGTGCTGAACGCCTATGTCGATGAGGAGCTTTCGCCGCACGCGGCGGCAGAAGTGGCGGCGGCCGTGGCGCGCGATCCCGCCACCGCCGCGCGCGTGGCGACGCTCGCGCGGCTGAGGTCCACGGTGAGGGCTCTTCCCGCAGGGGAAGATGCGCCGCCTCCGCTGCTGCCGGGCCGTGCCCGTGCCTTTTCGCGCCGGCCTATGGCCCTTGCCGCATCCGTCGGGGCTCTGCTTGTGCTTGCGGGCGCCCTGGTGTGGCACCTGGACGCCTTCGCGCCGAAGGAACCGCTGCTCGGCGAGGCGATCGCCGCACACCGGCAATGGCTCTCGCAGACGCCGCCTGCGCCGGGCGGCCGGATTCCGGTGAATCTGTCTTCCCATCAGGCCGAGGGCCTTCCGAACCTGAGCATGGCCCTGCTGCAACTGTCCTACATCTCCGTCGATCCGGCGATGCGTGACGGCGGCGGGCTGCTGGCCGGCTATCGCGGGCCCCACGGGTGCAGGCTCGGCCTCTGGATCGGTCCGCATTCCGGCCGATGGAGCGCCACGCCGTCGCGCAGCGATCGCGATGGCCTGCATATTCGCGCCTGGAGCTCGGATCGGGCGGACTATGCCCTGCTCAGCCGCGGCATGGACCCCGAGCGGCTGGACTGGCTGGCCGACATCGTCGCGCATATGACGCTTCGCGGTCCGGGAGCGGAGGACGAGCGGATCGCCGCCCTGCGCGCGATCCCCGGCATCGGCCAGCCATGCGACACGTAGAACGCGATTTTCGCAGGGAGGGAATATTCTGCCCCTTCGCGGCGTCTTCAACGAGGAGGAATTTCCTCGGAGGGACGCCATGCTCAACAGACGCCAAATCCTGAAATCCGCCGGTGCCGCCGCCTTGGGGCTGGGTGCCGGGACACTCGGCTGGCCGGGCCGCCACGCTTTTGCCGCTGACACCGTCACCCTGCCCTTCGCCAATGGCGAGCGGCCGCTGGTGATGTATCCGGGCAAGCGCCCGCTGATCGGCCTGACGGCGCGGCCGCCGCAGCTCGAAACGCCCTTTTCGGTGTTCGACGAGGGCCTCATCACGCCGAACGACGCCTTCTTCGTGCGCTACCATCTCGCCGGTATACCGCTCGAGATCGACCCCGATGCATTCCGCCTTGAGATCAAGGGCAAGGTGGGCACGCCGCTCTCGCTGTCGCTTCAGGATTTGAAGAACGACTTCCCGGCCAGCGAGGTCGTCGCCGTCAATCAATGCTCCGGCAACAGCCGCGGCTTCGTCGAGCCGCGCGTCGGCGGCGGCCAGCTCGCCAATGGTGCTATGGGCAATGCCCGCTGGCGCGGCGTGCCGCTCAAGGCCGTGCTCGAGAAGGCCGGCGTGCAGGCCGGTGCGAAGCAAGTCACCTTCGGCGGGCTCGACGGGCCGGTCATTCCCGAAACGCCGGACTTCGTGAAGGCGCTTTCCATCGACCACGCCACCGATGGCGAGGTGATGCTCGCCTATTCGATGAACGGCGCCGATCTGCCCTGGCTCAACGGATATCCGCTGCGGCTCGTCGTCCCCGGCTATTACGGCACCTACTGGGTCAAGCACCTGAACGAGATCACCGTCATCGACAAGGAGTTCGACGGTTTCTGGATGAAGACCGCCTACCGCATCCCGGACAATGCGTGCGCCTGCACCGAGCCGGGCAAGGCGCCGACGGCGACCATCCCGATCAACCGGTTCGACGTCCGCTCCTTCATCACCAATGTGGAGAACGGCGCCTCGGTGAAGGCTGGCGAGGTGCCGCTGCGCGGCATCGCCTTCGATGGCGGCTACGGCATCACGCAGGTCTCGGTCTCCGCCGATGCCGGCAAGTCCTGGACGAACGCCACGCTCGACCCGGGCCTCGGAAAATACTCGTTCCGCGGGTGGAAGGCCGTCCTGCCTCTCACAAAAGGCGACCATGTCCTGATGTGCAGGGCGACCAATGCCAGGGGCGAGACGCAGCCGATGCAGGCGACGTGGAATCCGGCCGGCTACATGCGCAACGTCGTCGAAGCGACGCGCGTCATCGCGGCCTGAGGAGATTGCGTGATGAAAAGACACAACGCCCGCACGCTGGCCTTCTCGGTCGTTCTCGGCCTCTCGGCCGCCTTTGCCGGTTCCGGTCTCGCGGCTCCCCTGACATATGAGCTGCCCGACGAGACGGCTCAATTGAAGCCCGCGCCGCAGCCCGGCTTCGAGGCGGCGCAGAACAATTGCGCAGCCTGCCATTCGGTCGACTACATCAACACGCAGCCGCCGGGGAAAGGCCAGGCCTTCTGGGATGCGGAAGTGCAGAAGATGATCAAGGTTTACCACGCGCCGGTGGACGAAGCCGACGCCAAGGCCATCGCCGACTATCTGGCAAAGACCTATTGATCAGATCGTCCCGCCGCTCATCGCGAAGCGCGATAGCCTCTGCGTGGCGACGGTCTCCGGGACCGGCCGGCACGTGTTCAGCACTGAGGCGAATTCTGCTGGCGTGAAATGGGCCACTAAAAACAAAACCCCAGCAACTCGTTGAGTTTGCTGGGGTTTTACTTGGTTGCGGGGGCAGGATTTGAACCTGCGGCCTTCAGGTTATGAGCCTGACGAGCTACCGGGCTGCTCCACCCCGCGTCAGAGCCGGCTGCGGTGACCACCGCTCGGGACCATGTTCGTCCGCCGACGCCGGGTATCTAGCAATCCGGATGGCCAAATGAAAGGGGGCCGGGCTAATTTTTGTCATCGGATCGTCGCGCCGGCCCGCTCTGTATCGTACAAAGGCCTGAACGCAGAAGGGTTTCTCATGCCGGACAGCCTGGGCCCGTCTTCCGCCGCCGCTCCTGAAGCCGCAGATCTCCTCGCTCTCCAGCCCTCCGGCCCTCTCGCCGAGGCGCTGAAAGCGGGCATAAGCGAGGCGATGCAAGCGCTCGACCACGACGATCCCGTGCGCGCCGTGCATGATCTGCGAAAGGGGTTCAAGCGGCTGCGGGCGCTGCTGTGCCTCGTGCAGACCGCCGACGACAAGGAGACCGGCAAGCGGGCGCGGGAGCTGCGCCGCGCATTGGCCGAGGGCGCACGACTCGTCGCCGGCGCGCGCGACGTCGTCGCCCGCCGCGACGCGCTGGACGATCTCGTCGCCAAGGGGCTGCTGCCTTTGCCGCTGCGCCGTTCGGCCGGCCGCTCCCTCGCCCCGGCGACGCGGCGCAAGGAGGACCATCTCGCCCCGCACCGCACAGAATTGCAGGTGCTGCTTGCGCAGCTCACCACCGCACTGCCCCAGCTCGCCGGCGCGCTAGGCGACAAGGCGCTCATCGCCGCACTGGCGGCCGAATTCAGCAAGGCCCGCAAGCTCGGGCGCAAGCTCGACCCCGAGAACGACGAGGAACTGCACGAACTGCGCAAGGCCGTGGTGGCGCAGCGCTACCAGATGGAACTCACCATCTCCTCTTGGCCGACGCTCGGCAAGGCGTGGGTCGAGGAGCTTCAGCGCCTGCGCGACAAGCTCGGCAAGCACCATGACCTCTCGGTGCTGATCGCGCGGCTGCAGGCCCGCCCGCCGCGCTCGCCGGCGCAGCTCGCCTGGCATGGCCCGCTCGTCGAGGCCGCCCGCACCCGGCAGCAGAAACTCGCCCGCTCGGCCCTGCGGCTGCACGGCCGGCTCTTCGCCGAGAAGCCCGCTGCCTTCCGTCGCCGCCTCGCAGCCTATATGGCGGCTATGTCCCATCGGGAATAACGAAGGCGGCGGGGCGACGGAGACTTAGAGCGCATGTTCGTCCGGCAGATGCAATATCTGGTCGCCCTGGCGCGCGAGAAGCATTTCGGCCGGGCTGCGGAAGCCTGCCACGTCACCCAGCCCACGCTCTCCGCCGGCATCCGCAAGCTGGAGCAGGAGCTCGGCGTGCCCATCGTGGTGCGCGGCCACCGCTTCCTCGGCTTCACCGCCGAGGGCGAGCGCGTGCTCGGCTGGGCACGGCAGATCGCGGCCGATTACGAGAGCCTCAAGCAGGAACGGGTGGAGACCGGCGGCCGGCTCACCGGCACGCTGCGCATCGGCGCCATTCCCGCCGCGACCGCTGCCGCACCGGCGCTGCTGGCGCCGTTCCGTGACCGGCATCCCGAAGTGAAGGTGCAGATGCTGACCCTGAGCTCGGTGGCGATCCAGCGCGGGCTCGACGAGATGGAACTCGACGCCGGCATCACCTATCTGGAGAACGAGCCGCTGAACCGGGTGCGCCGGCTCGACCTCTATCTGGAGCGATATGTCTTCGTCACCCGGCCAGACGAGCCGCTGGCGCGCCGGCGCACCGTGCGCTGGGCCGAGGCGGCGGCGCAGCCGCTGTGCCTGCTCACCCCCGACATGCAGAATCGGCGCATCATCGATCACGTCATGGCGGAAGCGGGAATCACGTCGCAGCCGGCGATCGAGACCAATTCCTTCATGGGCATATGGAGCTTCGTGCGCCGTGGCCCATGGAACGTCATCGTGCCGGAGGCGAGCTTCCGCGGCCTTGGCGACACCGCCGACCTCGTCTCCATCCCGCTGGTCGAGCCTACCCACGTACAGCCGATCGGGCTGGTCCTGTCCGAGCGCGATCCCCTCAGCCCGGTCGCCGCCGCTCTACTGAAGACAGCGAAGGAGCTGGTGCGGAATAAGTCGATTGAAAATAGTTTAAAGTAACGCCGGTTTCATTGGCGGCATCTATCAATTCTTTGCCGCTTTCAATTTGAAACCCCGCGGTGGTGCGCCCACTCTCGCGATGTCGGGGCGAAGCGGCGCATCCAAGCCGTAGCGCCCCGGTATGGAGGACGCCCGTCGCGCCGCCGATGCAAGTAGAGCGGCAAATAACTTAAGCGTGCGCGCCGGAAACATTTCGCTTCGGCGTTCGTTTATTCTGCTGCATCCGGCGGCGGAAGCGTTCCCGCTCACCCCCGAGGTCCTGGTCAGGGCTTCGGATCAACATGGGGCGCATGTTCCTGTCGCGGAGATCCTTCCGGTTCCCGTGGCGCGTGCGCGCGAGAGGAGATCTCGGAAATGGCGAAAATACTTTGCGTTCTCTATGACGATCCGGTCGACGGCTACCCGAAGACCTATGCGCGCGACGACCTGCCGAAGATCGACCACTATCCGGGCGGGCAGACGCTGCCCACGCCCAAGGCGATCGACTTCACGCCGGGCGCGCTGCTCGGCTCGGTCTCCGGCGAGCTCGGCCTGCGCAAATACCTGGAAGCCAACGGCCATACCTTCGTCGTCACCTCCGATAAGGACGGCCCGGATTCGGTGTTCGAGAGGGAACTCGTCGACGCCGACGTGGTGATCTCGCAGCCCTTCTGGCCGGCCTATCTGACGCCCGAGCGCATCGCCAAGGCGAAGAACCTGAAGCTCGCGCTCACCGCCGGCATCGGCTCCGATCATGTCGATCTTCAGTCAGCTATCGACCGTGGCATCACTGTGGCCGAAGTCACATATTGCAACTCGATCAGCGTCGCCGAGCACGTGGTGATGATGATCCTCGGCCTGGTACGAAACTACATTCCCTCGCATGACTGGGCGCGCAAGGGCGGCTGGAACATAGCCGACTGCGTAGAGCACTCCTACGACCTCGAGGGCATGACCGTCGGCTCGGTGGCCGCCGGCCGCATCGGCCTCGCCGTGCTGCGCCGCCTCGCGCCGTTCGACGTGAAGCTGCACTATACCGACCGCCACCGTCTGCCAGAAGCGGTCGAGAAGGAGCTGGGCCTCGTCTGGCACGATACCCGCGAGGACATGTACCCGCATTGCGACGTGGTCACGCTCAACGTGCCGCTGCACCCCGAAACCGAGCACATGATCAATGACGAGACGCTGAAGCTGTTCAAGCGCGGCGCCTATATCGTCAACACCGCCCGCGGCAAGCTCGCCGACCGCGACGCCATCGTCCGCGCGATCGAGAGCGGGCAGCTCGCGGGCTATGCCGGCGACGTGTGGTTCCCGCAGCCGGCTCCGAAGGACCACCCCTGGCGCACCATGAAGTGGGAAGGCATGACGCCGCACATCTCCGGCACCTCGCTCTCTGCCCAGGCGCGCTACGCGGCGGGCACGCGCGAGATCCTCGAATGCTTCTTCGAGGGCCGGCCGATCCGCGACGAGTACCTGATCGTGCAGGGCGGCGCGCTCGCCGGCACCGGCGCGCATTCCTACTCGAAGGGCAATGCGACCGGCGGTTCGGAAGAGGCCGCGAAGTTCAAGAAGGCTGGCTGATCCCTCCCGAGACACAGACCGACCAGCGAACGCACCTGCCCCGCGCTTCACGGCGCGGGGCTTTTCTTTATGGTGGCGCGTTCAACCGGCGGAGAGGACCGCGCGCGCCATGGCCTCGACCGCCTGCTCCGGCGAGAGCCCGGCCTGTGTCAGCGACCGCCAGGTGAAGAAGCTCAGCGCGAGGGCGAGCATCGCCCTTTGCGGGCCTTCTGCGAGCGGCGCGCCAAGCACCTCGTCATAGCTCGCCATGGCCGGCCCGAAGCGCAGCGCGGCCACCTGGCGGGTGAGTTCATGGAATTCCGCGTCGCGCATCACACAGCCGGCGAGCGCCGCATTGCGCGCGTACCAGCCATAGAGCGCCCCGAGCCCAGCGCGCAGCCGCGCAGCCGGCTCGGCGATCTCCGCCCAAGGTGCCGCCTCGGGAAGTGGATCGCGCTCCAGATGCAGGCCGGAGCAGGCGAGGAACAGGCTGCGCTCGTCGGGAAAATGGGCATAGAGCGTGTGGCGCTGGACCCCGGCGCGCTCGGCCACGATGCTGAGGCTGGTCCGTCCCGGACCGACGCTGCCATGCAGCTCGAGCGCCGCCTCGACGATGCGCCGGCGCGTGTCGGCCTGCTGCGCGGCGCGGCGCTTCAGCGTGTAGACGCGCTTCATGCGAATTCAACTGCACGCACCTGTGCACCCATATTGACACTGTGGGATATTTTCATTACACAGCATCGTACTTCCAAAAATACGACGCCGTCCACCGTCCGATCAGCATGCGTGCCCTTGGACGGAAGGGCATGGCTTCGACGATGGGAAGTTCCATGGAAACCAGGATCGACGAGATCGCCGACGGCATCTATCGGCTTTCGACCTACGTGCCCGACATCGCGCCGCCGGCCGGCTTCACCTTCAACCAGTTCCTCGTCCTCGGCGACGAGCCGCTGATGTTCCACACCGGCCTGCGCCGGATGTTCGCCTCGAACTGCGAGGCGCTGGCCCGCATCCTTCCGCCCGCGAAGCTGCGCTGGATCGCCTTCGGCCATTTCGAATCGGACGAATGCGGAGCGATGAACGAGTGGCTCGCGGCCGCGCCGCAGGCGACGCCGGCGCACGGCCAGACCGGCTGCATGGTCTCGCTGGAGGATTTTTCCACGCGAGCCCCGCGGATACTTGCCGACGGCGAGGTGATCGAGCTCGGCGGCGGCAAGCGCGTGCGCTTCATCGACACGCCGCACACCCCGCATGGCTGGGACGCCGGCGTGCTGTTCGAGGAAACGACCGGCACGCTGATGTGCGGCGACCTGTTCACCCAACTCGGCGACGGCCCAGCGCTGACGGCGAACGACGTCGTCGGTCCCGCCATCGCCGCCGAGGACATGTTCCGCTATTCCAGCCTCAACCCAGCGATGGGCACGACCATACGCAGCCTCGCCTGCCTTGCCCCGCGCATGCTGGCGCTGATGCACGGCCCGTCCTTCGAGGGCGACGGCGCCTCGGCGTTGCGCGCGCTGGCGGACGACTATGACCGCCGGGTGTCGGACGAGGTGGCGGAGATGCTGCGCGCGGCGGCGTGACGATCGTACAGATCGGACCGACAAACTCCGACGAGCGGCATATCCGCCCGCCTCCGCGGCCACGAGGCACCGGACAAACGAAAACGCCGCCTCGAGCGTCAGCCCGAAGCGGCGTTTTCGTTTCTAGTCATCGTATAGAAGCAAATGCTGTCCTTGGCAGGCCTGGCAGCGACCTACTCTCCCAGGTCTTAAGACATAGTACCATCGGCGCTGAGGAGTTTAACGGCCGAGTTCGGGATGGGATCGGGTTCAGGCTCCTCGCAATGGCCACCAGGCCGGCAAAGGACAGCATTTTCGCGAAGCAAGCAGATCTTTGGTCTAGCTTCATCCATTCCACATTTGTGGACATCGAGGATGAGAACGATCAAGCCAATCGAACGATTAGTACCGGTAAGCTCAATGTGTCACCACACTTACACACCCGGCCTATCAACGTGGTCGTCTTCCACGGTTCTCAAGGGAATACTCGTTTTGAGGTGGGTTTCCCGCTTAGATGCTTTCAGCGGTTATCCCGTCCGTACATAGCTACGCTGCACTGCGGCTGGCGCCACAACAGCTCCACCAGAGGTACGTTCATCCCGGTCCTCTCGTACTAGGGACAAATCCTCTCAATATTCCTACACCCACGGCAGATAGGGACCGAACTGTCTCACGACGTTCTGAACCCAGCTCACGTACCACTTTAATCGGCGAACAGCCGAACCCTTGGGACCTGCTCCAGCCCCAGGATGTGATGAGCCGACATCGAGGTGCCAAACGATGCCGTCGATATGGACTCTTGGGCATCATCAGCCTGTTATCCCCGGCGTACCTTTTATTCGTTGAGCGATGGCCCGTCCACGTGGGACCACCGGATCACTATGGCCGTCTTTCGACTCTGCTCGACTTGTCAGTCTCACAGTCAGGCGGGCTTATGCCATTGCACTCGACGAGCGATTTCCGACCGCTCTGAGCCCACCATCGCGCGCCTCCGTTACTCTTTGGGAGGCGACCGCCCCAGTCAAACTGCCCACCATGCAATGTCTCGGACCCGGATAACGGGTCGCGGTTAGACATCCATATCTATAAGGGTGGTATTTCAAGGGTGACTCCACGAGAGCTGGCGCCCTCGCTTCAAAGTCTACCACCTATCCTACACATACCGACACGAATGCCAGTGCAAAGTTGCAGTAAAGGTGCACGGGGTCTTTCCGTCTGACCGCAGGAACCCCGCATCTTCACGGGGAATTCAATTTCACTGAGTCTATGCTGGAGACAGCGGGGAAGTCATTACGCCATTCGTGCAGGTCGGAACTTACCCGACAAGGAATTTCGCTACCTTAGGACCGTTATAGTTACGGCCGCCGTTTACCGGGGCTTCGATTCAAAGCTTGCACCTCTCCTCTTAACCTTCCGGCACCGGGCAGGCGTCAGACCCTATACGTCATCTTGCGATTTCGCAGAGCCCTGTGTTTTTGCTAAACAGTTGCCACCCCCTGGTCTGTGCCCCTCCCACCTGGTTGCCCAAGTGGAAGGCCTCCTTATCCCGAAGTTACGGAGGTAAATTGCCGAGTTCCTTCAGCATAGTTCTCTCAAGCGCCTTGGTATACTCTACCAGTCCACCTGTGTCGGTTTCGGGTACGGTCTATAAGTGGGAGCTATTTCCTGGAACCCCTTCGAAGCCAGAACAGAACCAATTCGTCTGACAACACACGGGATTCGTCACTACCCACAGGCTCAGGAATATTCACCTGATTCCCATCGACTACGCCTTTCGGCCTCGCCTTAGGGGCCGGCTAACCCTGCGCAGATTAGCTTTACGCAGGAACCCTTGGACTTTCGGCGACAGTGTCTCTCACACTGTTTGTCGTTACTCATGTCAGCATTCGCACTTCCGATACCTCCAGAGGCCCTCACGGGTCCTCCTTCGCAGGCTTACGGAACGCTCCGCTACCGCTTGCCCGAAGGCAAACCCTAAGCTTCGGCGCGTGGCTTGAGCCCCGTTACATTTTCGGCGCAAGAATCCTAGACCAGTGAGCTGTTACGCTTTCTTTAAAGGATGGCTGCTTCTAAGCCAACCTCCTGGTTGTTTTCGGACTCTCACATCCTTTCACACTTAGCCACGACTTGGGGGCCTTAGCTGTAGGTCAGGGTTGTTTCCCTCTCGACGACGGACGTTAGCACCCGCCGTCTGTCTCCCGCGCAGTACTTCCAGGTATTCGGAGTTTGGTTAGGTTTGGTAAGATGGTAAATCCCCCTAGCCCATCCAGTGCTCTACCCCCTGGAGTATTCACGCGAGGCACTACCTAAATAGTTTTCGCGGAGAACCAGCTATTTCCGAGTTTGATTGGCCTTTCACCCCTAGCCACAAGTCATCCGAGACCTTTTCAACGGGCACCGGTTCGGTCCTCCAGTGCGTGTTACCGCACCTTCAACCTGCTCATGGCTAGATCACTCGGCTTCGGGTCTAATCCGACGAACTGAACGCCCTGTTCAGACTCGCTTTCGCTGCGCCTACACCTATCGGTTTAAGCTTGCTCGCCAGACTAAGTCGCTGACCCATTATACAAAAGGTACGCAGTCACCCAGGACGAACCTTGGGCTCCTACTGTTTGTAGGCATCCGGTTTCAGGAACTGTTTCACTCCCCTTGTCGGGGTGCTTTTCACCTTTCCCTCACGGTACTGGTTCGCTATCGGTCGCTGAGGAGTACTTAGGCTTGGAGGGTGGTCCCCCCATGTTCAGACAGGATTTCACGTGTCCCGCCTTACTCAAGGATGAATGATTGCATTACGTGTACGGGGCTATCACCCACTAAGGCCCGGCTTTCCTGACCGGTTCCACTTGTCGCACATTCACCACTGGCCTGATCCGCGTTCGCTCGCCACTACTAACGGAGTCTCTGTTGATGTCCTTTCCTCCGGGTACTTAGATGTTTCAGTTCCCCGGGTTCGCTTCAAACCCCTATGTATTCAGGATTTGATACCTTCATGTGATAACTGGAATTCCAAAGCCTTGCGGCCAAGGATCCACTGGCGTGGAACCCCGAGGCAAGACCTCAGAGTTCCAGTCATCGAAGGTGGGTTTCCCCATTCGGAAATTCACGGATCAAAGCTTGTTCGCAGCTCCCCGTGACTTATCGCAGCGTACCACGTCCTTCATCGCCTCTCAGCGCCAAGGCATCCACCGAATGCCCTTAAGACACTTGATCGTTCTCATCTTCGATGCCCACCCCACTCAGAACTTCATGGAACGTGCTCACAAGAGGTGTGCAACCTCTCGTGCGCTCCACGGGGGCGAGATGGTTTTGAGAGACCCATCTCACGGCATCGAAGCTATTCTAAAGACCAGCTTGCTTCGCATATCATTCGACGACGGTGCGGTCAGGCCCCGACAACCGGATCCATGATGCCCGAAGGCCCCATGTTCCGATCCGTCTTGCGACTGATCGAATGAATGCTTCTTTACGATGTCAGACAACACGCCTCATTCCCGGATCATCCTGCGGAATGTGCGAATTCAGGTTCTCATGGACGAGAGATCACCGAGCTCTACACGCATCACTGAGGTGATGGTGGAGCCAGACGGGATCGAACCGACGACCTCATGCTTGCAAAGCACGCGCTCTCCCAACTGAGCTATGGCCCCGGAAGGTGCGTAGCGATCAGAGTCGCCTCGGTTAAGTGGTGGGCCTGGGACGACTCGAACGTCCGACCTCACCCTTATCAGGGGTGCGCTCTAACCACCTGAGCTACAGGCCCCAAGCCTACAGTCGGGTCGGTCGATCCGCGAACGGAGCAACCAGACCCAGTGGCCTGGGCTCGTCCATGAAGAAAGAGAAACGAAGACGGCGGCGTCCCGCATAATGCTCACTGACTGTGAGCTTGTATCTAAGAGTTCCGATAGTCGTACCAAGATCCGAAGATCAAGGGCGTACTGAGGGAACATCCTTAGAAAGGAGGTGATCCAGCCGCAGGTTCCCCTACGGCTACCTTGTTACGACTTCACCCCAGTCGCTGACCCTACCGTGGTCGCCTGCCTCCCTTGCGGGTTAGCGCAGCGCCTTCGGGTAAAGCCAACTCCCATGGTGTGACGGGCGGTGTGTACAAGGCCCGGGAACGTATTCACCGTGGCGTGCTGATCCACGATTACTAGCGATTCCAACTTCATGCACTCGAGTTGCAGAGTGCAATCCGAACTGAGACGGCTTTTGGAGATTTGCTCACCCTCGCGGGTTCGCATCCCACTGTCACCGCCATTGTAGCACGTGTGTAGCCCAGCCCGTAAGGGCCATGAGGACTTGACGTCATCCCCACCTTCCTCTCGGCTTATCACCGGCAGTCCCCCTAGAGTGCCCAACTTAATGATGGCAACTAAGGGCGAGGGTTGCGCTCGTTGCGGGACTTAACCCAACATCTCACGACACGAGCTGACGACAGCCATGCAGCACCTGTGTTCCCGGCTCCGAAGAGCTTGGTCCATCTCTGGTCCAATTCCGAGACATGTCAAAGGCTGGTAAGGTTCTGCGCGTTGCTTCGAATTAAACCACATGCTCCACCGCTTGTGCGGGCCCCCGTCAATTCCTTTGAGTTTTAATCTTGCGACCGTACTCCCCAGGCGGGAGGCTTAATGCGTTAGCTGCGCCACTGATGAGCATGCTCACCAACGGCTAGCCTCCATCGTTTACGGCGTGGACTACCAGGGTATCTAATCCTGTTTGCTCCCCACGCTTTCGCACCTCAGCGTCAGTACCGGACCAGTAAGCCGCCTTCGCCACTGGTGTTCTTGCGAATATCTACGAATTTCACCTCTACACTCGCAGTTCCACTTACCTCTTCCGGACTCGAGATTGCCAGTATCAAGGGCAGTTCTGGAGTTGAGCTCCAGGCTTTCACCCCTGACTTAACAATCCGCCTACGTGCGCTTTACGCCCAGTGATTCCGAACAACGCTAGCCCCCTTCGTATTACCGCGGCTGCTGGCACGAAGTTAGCCGGGGCTTCTTCTCCGACTACCGTCATTATCTTCGTCGGCGAAAGAGCTTTACAACCCTAAGGCCTTCATCACTCACGCGGCATGGCTGGATCAGGCTTGCGCCCATTGTCCAATATTCCCCACTGCTGCCTCCCGTAGGAGTCTGGGCCGTGTCTCAGTCCCAGTGTGGCTGATCATCCTCTCAGACCAGCTACGGATCGTCGCCTTGGTGCGCCTTTACCACACCAACTAGCTAATCCGACGCGGGTTCATCCAATGGCGATAAATCTTTCCCCTTGCGGGCACATACGGTATTAATTCCAGTTTCCCGGAGCTATTCCGTACCATTGGGCAGATCCCCACGTGTTACTCACCCGTCTGCCACTCACCTTGCGGTGCGTTCGACTTGCATGTGTTAAGCCTGCCGCCAGCGTTCGTTCTGAGCCAGGATCAAACTCTCAAGTTGAATGAGAATTAATCCGGCAATCATCGTCGCTTGCACTCAAAACCTCTGACGAGGTCGAGACCTCACCGCTCTCTTCTCAGAGATCGGGGCCTCTTTGAGTAGAAACGTATGACACCGTACCTCATCCGACTTTCCTTTGCCCGAAGGCTCGGGAAAGTCCGCAAGGACTCCGCCGTCCACGTTTCTCTTTCTTCCTATTAACCTGTCAAACAGCCGAGGTGCCGAGCACCCCACGGAACCGAAGGTTCCATATAAGGAGCAGAAGCTCCCATTCAAGGCCGAAGCCTCTCTATATACTCTTACGCTGACCCGAAGGCCACCGTCGGGATTTTCACCCCTCACTCTATGGGCTACACCCTTAGAGCAATCGACACCTCTTCGTCCGGCGACTTGCCGGTCGTTTGAGCGACCATCTCGTCGAGAGGAGCTTCAGAGGAGCGCCGAACCCGCCGTTGCGGTGGCGCCGCGTCGATGGGCGCTTTATAGGGGGAGCCCCTCGGATCTGTCAACGGCCTTTTTTCAGAAAAATGACAAGGCGACGACGCTGTTGATAACTAGGAAGAAATGCTGACCTATCAATGAGTTAGCATTTCTGACCCATTTTCTGGGTCCTGCGAGACCCCAATGAATCCGTAGTTCGGCAGCGAAATTTTTCGCCCCCTTCCCGCTCCGCCGGAGGCCCTTCCAAGGGGCCGAAAACCCCTCCAAAAGAGCCTCCAATCAAGGCGCCGTCTGGCTTTGACAGGCCTCTATTCGACCCCTCCGCCCTCAGTGATCCGACAGCACGACGTCGTCCGACCACTCGCCTTCGACCTCCTTCACGATCGCCTGGCCGCAGATCACCCGGCCCTTCAGCGGGTCGAAAGTCAGCGTCGGGTCGCCGTGCAACTGCCAGCCCTTGTTCAGCGCCGCCGAGACGCGCTTGCAGAAGGAGACGTCGTCCGGCCCGGTCAGATAGCGATAGAGCTTCATGATCTTTTCCTCCTCAGCCCCGCGCGGCGATGGCGTCGGCCAGCGCCACGGTTCTGCGGGCGATGTCGGCATGCATGCGCTCGACCATCCGCCCCTCGATCTGCACCACGCCCCTGCCGGCATTCTCCGGCCGGTCGAACAGCGCGATCAGCGTCCGCGCCTCCTCCACCTCTGCCGTCGGCGGCGAGAAAGCGGCGTTGCATGCCTCGATTTGGCTCGGATGGATCAGCGTCTTGCCGTCGAAGCCGAGCTCGGCCGCCTGCGCGCATTCCCGCGCGAAGCCGTCGAGATCGCGGAAATTGTTCCACACGGCATCGAGGATGCCGACGCCCGCCGCCCGCGCCGCCAGCACGCAATGCGACAGCCAGGAGAGCATGGGCGCGCGGCCGGGCACGATGCGCGTTCCCGTCTCCTTGGAAAGGTCGTTGGTGCCGAGCACCAGCACGGCGAGCCGCGTGACCGGGTTGCGCGAGGCGAGCGCGATGTCGAGCGCCTTGAGCACCGCCATCGGCGTCTCGATCATCGCCCACACCCTCAGCGAGGAGGCGGCGCCGAGCGCATCGAGCCGGCGGCCGATCGCGATCAGCGTCTCCGGATCGGAGATCTTCGGCACCAGCACCGCATCCGGCCCACCCCCTTGCGCGCTGGCGCGCGCGACGAAGGCGAGATCGGCCTCGAACCAGGGCGTGTCGGGCGCGTTGGTGCGCACCACCACTTCGCGCGGGCCGAAGCCGCCCTCCTTCAGCGTCGCTGCGATCTGCTCGCGTGCGTCCGCCTTCGCCTCCGGCGCCACCGCATCCTCGAGATCAAGCACGAGGGCGTCGGTCGGCAGGCTGCGCGCCTTCGAAGCGGCACGGGCGTTCGAGCCCGGCATGAACAGCACGCTGCGGCGCGGTCGGACGATTGTGGGCATGATTCACTCGGCTAATTGGCAGGAAAGAAGGATGAGCCTATCCCGCTGAAGGACGGGCTGCCAATCGGTCACGCGCCGCCTGTCGGCGGCGCTTCAGGGTGGAAGAGAATGGACGAGACTTTCGATGTGCTCATCGTCGGCGGGGCGATCATGGGCGCGACCGCCGCCTATTTCCTCACCCTCGATCCGGCTTTCCGCGGCCGCGTCGCCGTGGTCGAGCGCGACCCGACCTTCACCTACTCTTCGACCACCCTCTCGGCCGCCTCGCTGCGCCAGCAATTCTCCATCCCCGAGAACATCCGCATGTCGCTCTTCGGGCTGGAGTTCCTGCGGAGCGCTAGGGAGCGTTTCGGCGACGTCGACCTCGCCTGGCACGAGGGCGGCTATCTCATACTCGCCAGCGAGGCGGGCCTGCCGATCCTCAAGGCCAATCACCGCGTGCAGCAGGCGGAGGGCGCCGACATCGCCCTGCTCGACCCGGCCGCGATGAAGCGCGAATTCCCCTGGCTCAATGTCGAGGACCTCGCCGCCGGCGCCTATGGTCGCTCCGGCGAGGGCTGGTTCGACGCCCACGCGCTGCTGCAGGCCGTGCGCGCGGCGGCGAAGGCGCAAGGAGCCCATTTCATCACCGGCGAAGTGGTCGGGCTCGCCCGCGAGGGAGACCGCGTCACCGGCGCCACGCTGGCCGACGGGCGGCGCATCGGCTGCGGCGCCCTCGTCAACGCCGCCGGTCCGCGCGGCGGCCGCCTCGCCGCCATGGCGGGGATCGAGCTGCCAGTGGAGGGGAAGAAGCGCTGCGTCTTCGTCGTGCATTGCCGCACGGAGATCCCGAAGCTGCCGCTGCTGGTGGACCCGACCGGCTTCTACATCCGCCCGGAAGGCGCCTATCAGATCTGCGGCGCCCCGCCGGCCGCCGACAATGATCCGGACGCCGACGGGGACTTCGAGGTCGACTGGTCGATCTTCGAGGAAGGCATCTGGCCGGCGCTCGCCCACCGTATCCCGGCGATGGAGGAGCTCAAGGTCATCCGCGCCTGGGCCGGGCATTACGAGATGAACCTGCTCGACCACAACGCGGTCATCGGCCCGCACCCGGAAGTGGCGAATTTCTACTTCATGAACGGCTTCTCCGGCCACGGCCTGCAACAGGCCCCCGCCGCCGGCCGCGCCATTGCCGAATGGATCGTCCATGGCCGCTCGGTCTCGCTCGACCTAGACGTGTTCTCCTATGAGCGCATCGCTGCGGGACGGCCGCATGCGGAGCTCAACATCATCTGAGGGCCAAGCCACAGTAGAACCTCATCCTGAGGTGCGAGCGAAGCGAGCCTCGAAGGATGAAGCATCGAGTACACTCGGATGAACATCCTTCGAGGCCCGGCTGCGCCGGGCACCTCAGGATGAGGTGATCTGCGGAATGGACAGTTCTGGTCGAGAATCGAGGGTGCCGGTGCGCATCGCCGGCCTCGACGGCTGCAAGGGCGGCTGGGTCGCCGTCATCGTCGAGCCGGACGGCTCGGCCCATGCCGAACGCATCGCCCACGTCGCCGAGCTGTTCGAGCGTCCGCTCGCCCCCCAGATCGCTGCGGTCGACATGCCCATCGGCCTGCCGGAGCGCGTCGAGGCGAAGGGCCGCGCGCCGGAGCGGCTGGTTCGCCCGCTGCTCGGCGGTCGGCAGTCGAGCGTCTTCTCCATTCCCTCACGTGCGGCCGTGCATGCCGGCGTCGATGCTTCCGTGCCAGAGGAGGATCGCTATCGCCACGCCTGCGCGGTCGCGCGCGAGACCTCCGTGCCGCCCAAGGCGGTCGCCAAGCAGGCCTTCCACATCTTCCCGAAGATCGTGGAGATCGACCTGATGCTGCGGGCGCAGCCGGCGCTGCAGACGCGCCTCTTCGAATGCCACCCCGAGGTCGCGTTCTGGGCGATGAACGGCAGGACGGCGCTCGATCAGCCGAAGAAGGTGAAGAACGCCCCGCACCCGCCCGGCCTCACCCTGCGCCGGCACCTTCTGGAGGCTGCCGGCTTCCGGCCCGAGCTGATGTCGCCATTCAAGGCGCGCGAATTGCGTGTTGGCGAGGACGACCTGATCGACGCCTGCGCCGCCGCCTGGACCGCCGGCCGCATCGCCCGGCACGAGGCGGTCAGCTTTCCCTCCCCGCCCGAGCGCGACGCCCACGGCCTGCCGATCGCCATCTGTGCGTGAACGGGTAGGACGTCATCCCGGACGGCCCGCACGGGCCGATCCGGGATCGCGCAAACATTGTGAGCGATCCCGGCTCTACGGCTTCGCCTTCGGCCGGGATGACGCCTTGAGGCTACAGCCCCGCGTCGTCGCCCGCCGAGAAGGGCCGCCGGAACACGCCGGCCTGCGCCAGCATCGCCTCCAGCCGGTCGACGCCGGCGGACGGATCGAGCTTGTCGTTCTCGATCACCAGTTCCGGGGCGGCGGGGGCCTCGTAGGGCGCATCGATCCCGGTGAAGCCGCGGATCTCGCCCGCCCGCGCCTTGGCATAGAGCCCCTTCGGGTCACGCGCCTCGCACACGTCGAGCGGGGTCGCGACATGCACCTCGAAGAAGCGCTCGCCGACGATGGCGCGCACCTTGCCCCGCGCCGCCGCCGAGGGCGACACCGCCGCCACCAGCACGATGTGGCCGAGGTTCTTGAGGAAGTTCGCCACCTCCGCGAGGCGGCGGTTGTTCTCGGCCCGGTCGGCGTCGGAGAAGCCGAGGTCGCTGTTCAGCCCGGCACGCAGCGTGTCGCCGTCAAGCAGCGTCGCCATGCCGCCGCGATGGAACAGACGCCGCTCAAGCGCTCGCGCCAAGGTCGACTTGCCCGAACCCGACAGGCCGGTCAGCCACACCACCGCGCCCTCATGGCCGAAGCGGCCGACGCGCTCCTCCTCCGTCATGGCGGAGGAGACGGGCGTGATGTTGCGTGGCTCCGCCCTCGTCGCCTCTCCGTCGAGCACGGAGATGACGAGGCCGCCGCCGGCGATGCGTCCGCCGAGCTCCAGCGCCACACGACCGGTGCGCGGGTTCAGCCCATGCGGATCGGCGGCGATGGGGCGGGAGAGCACCAGCTCGACCTCGCCGACCTGGTTGCGGCCGATGCTCTTGGATTCGAAGGTCGACAGGTGCCCCGGATCGACCACCTCGTGCACCGCCGCGACGGTGGCGCGCGATTCCGAGGTGGCAAGCCGGGCAATGACCACGGTGCCGGTCTCCAGCGGCTCGTCGGCAAGCCAGAACAGGCGCACGCGCAGGCGCCGTGCCGCATGCGGGCGCGAGGCGGGCGTCGAGACAATCTCGCCGCGCTCGACGAAGATCTCGCGGTCGAGCGTGATGGCAGCCGCGGCGCCGGCATTCAGCAGTGCCTTCTCCTTGCCGGCCGCCGGTACCGGCCAGCTCTCGATGGTCTTCACCACCGCGGTCTTGCCGGAGGGCTGGAAGACGATCTCCTCGCCGACCTTCAGGCTGCCGGTCTCGATGCGACCGGCGACGATGCGGCGGTCATCGAACTTGTAGACCGCCTGCACCGGCAGGCGCAGCGCGAGGTCCTGCGGCGCCCGCGCCGGCTCGAAGCCGTCGAGCGCCTCGAGCACCGTCGGGCCGTCATACCAGGGTGTGCGCTCTCCGCGCACGGAGACGCCGTCGCCCTCGCGGGCGGAAATCGGGATCACCGCGCTCGCCCGGACGCCGAGATCGGCGAGATAGGCGGTGATCTCGCTCTCGATGGCGCGGAAGGCGGCCTCGTCGAAGCCGACGCGGTCCATCTTGTTCACCACCACCGTCACCTGCTTCACGCCGAGCAGATGCAGCAGGTACCCATGCCGGCGGGTCTGGTCGCGCACGCCCTCGGCGGCGTCGATCAGCAGCAGCGCGGCATCGGCCTGCGCCGCGCCGGTGATCATGTTGCGCAGGAACTCCGCGTGACCCGGCGCGTCGATCAGGATGATGTCGCGCGACGGGGTCTGGAAGCGGATCTGGCTGGTGTCGATGGTGATGCCCTGGTCGCGCTCGGCCTGCAGGCTGTCGAGCAGGAACGACCATTCGAAGGGCATGCCGCGGCGGGCCGACATCGCCTTGAGCTGTTCGATCTTCTGGGCGGGGATGCCACCGGTCTCGTGCAGCAGCCGGCCGATCAGCGTCGACTTGCCGTGGTCGACATGGCCGACGATGACGATGCGCACCAGTGGGCGGTCGGCGGCGGGAACGGGAAGAGGAAGAGTCATGACGTTCGCGGACATCATCCGTCTCACAGATAGCCGGCGACGCGAAGCCGCTCGAAGGAGTCCTCGGCTTCGTGGTCCATGGCGCGGCCGGAACGCTCGGGCACCTTGGTCGTCGCCAGTTCCATCAGGATCTCGTCGATGGTCGCCGCGTCCGACCTCACCGGGAAGGTGATGTCCTCGTCGCCGAGCGAGCGATAGCGCTTGCCGTCCTTCGAGAAATACAGCGGGATGACGGGAATTCCCTCGCGCTTGGTGTAGGCCCAGATGTCGAGTTCGGTCCAGTGCAGGATCGGATGGACGCGCAGATGCGCGCCGGCGGGCAGGGTCGCGTTGAAGTGATCCCAGAATTCCGGGGGCTGCTCGCGCACGTTCCAGTCGCCTTCGAGCCCCCGCGGAGAGAAGACGCGCTCCTTGGCGCGGGTCGCCTCCTCGTCGCGGCGTATGCCGGCGACCAGCGCATCGAAGCCATACTTCTCGAGCGCCAGCTTCAGCCCCTCGGTCTTGCGCGCTGCCGAGCGGGTGGCGGGCGGCAGGGTCGGGTCCATCTGCTCCAGCGGCGGGCAGGGATCGACCCGCAGATCGAGGTTCCATTCCTTACCGTAATGGTCGCGGAAGGCATACATTTCCTTGAACTTCTTGCCGGTGTCGACGTGAAGCACGGGGAACGGCACATGGCCGAGGAACGCCTTCCTCGCCAGCCAGATCATGACGTTGGAATCCTTGCCCAGCGACCAGAGCAGCGCCATGCGCTTCATCCGCGCGAAAGCCTCGCGGAAGATGTAGATGCTCTGGGCCTCGAGCTCGTCGAGCCGGTCGTCGGCAGTGGCCATCTTTTAGGGACCCGTTGAATCGCCCGCGGAGCATAGCCGAGGACTAATTACACGTAAAATACGTGCATTTATTTCTTTTGCACGTTCTAAATTGGTGTTATGCAGGCTCAACCCATCCGTCAACAGGAATTTGGTACGCCATGGCGGCCCCGCAACAACAGAAACTGAAGGTCCACGGCCCGGTCGCCGTCACCGCCAACCGCCTGACGGACGGCGCCGTGGTGTGGCGCACGCAGGGCGACGGCTGGTCGATCGACCTGGCCGATGCCGCCATCGTGACGACGGCGGACGAGGCGATTGCGCTGCTGGCGGACGCGCAGAAACGCGACATCGATGCCGTCGGCGCCTATGTCGCGCCGGTCGTGCTGGAAGCGGACGGCGCGATCCTGCCGGGGAACCTGCGCGAGCGCATCCGCGTCGCCGGCCCCACCTTCGAGCTGCCGCATTGAACTGAAGACGCATAAGGCGAAGCCTGACGATGTACGTGTATGATGAATTCGACCGCGCCTTCCTGGCCGAACGGGTCGCGGAATTCCGCGACCAGGTCGGGCGGCGCCTGTCCGGCGCGCTGAGCGAGGACGAGTTCAAGCCGCTGCGGCTGATGAACGGCGTCTATCTGCAGCTGCACGCCTATATGCTGCGCATCGCCATCCCCTACGGCACGCTGAATTCCGACCAGCTTCGCCGCATGGCCCATGTCGCCCGCCGCTATGACCGTGGCTACGGCCATTTCACCACCCGGCAGAACATCCAGTTCAACTGGATCAAGCTGGAGGAGCTCCCCGAGGCCATGGCGGCGCTCGCCGAGGTCGGCGTGCACGGCATCCAGACCTCGGGCAATTGCATCCGCAACGTCACCACCGACCAGTGGGCCGGTGCCACACCGGAGGAATGCGACGACCCGCGCCTGTGGGCCGAGATCCTGCGCCAGTACTCGACGCTGCACCCCGAATTCACCTACCTGCCGCGCAAGTTCAAGATCGCCATCACGGCCGCCGATCACGACCGCGCGGCCACCAAGGTGCATGACATCGGCCTGCGCCTGCACCGCAACGATCAGGGCGAGCTCGGCTTCGAGGTGCTGGTCGGCGGCGGCCTCGGCCGCACGCCGTTCGTCGGCAAGCACATCCGCCCGTTCCTGCCGGTGCGCGACCTTCTGAGCTACGTCGAAGCGATCATGCGCGTCTACAACCAGTACGGACGGCGCGACAACATCTACAAGGCCCGCATCAAGATCCTCGTCCACGAGATCGGCGCCGAGGAGTTCTCCAAGGCGGTCGAGGCCGAGTTCGCCGCCACCCGCGACGGCGCGCTGCGCCTCACCGACGAGATGATCGAGGAAATCCGCGGCCGCTTCCTCTACCCGGATTTCGAGCCGCTCGACGATCAGCCGGCCGCGCTCGTCGAGGCTCTCAAGGACCCGCTCTTCGCCACCTGGCACCGCAACTCCGTGCACAAGCACAAGATCCCCGGCTATTCGATCGTCACCATCTCGCTGAAGCCCATTGGCGCCCCTCCGGGCGACGCCACGGCGGACCAGATGGACCTCATCGCCGATCTCGCCGACGACTACGGCTTCCGCGAGATCCGTGTCGGCCACGAGCAGAATCTCTGCCTGCCCAACGTCGCGAGCAAGGACCTGCCGGAGCTGTGGCGCCGGCTCGACGCGGCCGGGCTGGCGACGCCGAACGTCAACCACATCAGCGATATCATCGCCTGCCCCGGGCTCGACTATTGCGCCCTGGCCAATGCCCGGGCGATCCCGGTGGCGCAGGAGATCGCCAAGCGCTTTTCCGACCTCGACCGCTCGCGCGGCATCGGCCGGCTGCACATCAACATCTCCGGCTGCATCAATGCCTGCGGCCACCACCATGTGGGCCATATCGGCATTCTCGGCGTCGAGAAGAACGGCCAGGAATTCTACCAGATCACCCTCGGCGGACGCGCCGACGAGCAGGCCCAGCTCGGCACCCTGCTCGGACCAGCCGTGCCCTACGAGCAGGTCCCGAGCCTTATCGAGGATGTGGTGGACACCTACATGGAACTCAGGGCCGGACCGCACGAACTCTTCATCGACACCGTCACCCGGCTCGGCGTCGAACCCTTCAAGGAGCGCGTCTATGCCGCTCATTGAGAATGGAAAGCTCATCGAGGACCGCTTCATCCGCGTCTCCGACGACGAGGCGCTGCCGGAAGGTGTGGCCGTGCTGATCGGCATCGACCGCTTCCTCAAGGAGGCGGAGATGCTCAAAGGCCGGAAGGCGCCGGTGGGGGTGATCTGGCCGAACAACCGGCCGATCGCCGAGATCGCGCCCTATCTCGGGCAGCTCTCGCTCATCGCCCTTGTCTTCCCGATCTTCCGCGACGGACGCGCCTACAGCCAGGCGCGGCTGCTGCGCGAGCGGCTCGGCTGGCGCGGCCCGCTGCGTGCCACCGGCAATGTGCTGCGCGACCAGTTCCTGCTGATGGAGCGCTCCGGCTTCGACCAGATCGACGCGGTGAAGGAAGCCGACGCGGAAGCCTTCGACGAGGCGGTCCACCGCTACACCGTGTTCTACCAGCCCGCGACCGACGAGCGCCCCAGCCTCCTGCGCCAGCGCCTCGGCCGTACCGTCTCGGGAGTACGCTGATGACAATCGCCCAGCGCGCCGATGCCGATCTCACCCCCGCCGTCCCCTGCAGGGACGATGTGGGCGGGCTCGCCTGCGCGCTGGCCGATGCCGGCCCGACCGAGATCATCGCCGCTGCTCAGGAGGCCGTCGGCCCCGACAAGCTCTGCCTCGTCTCCTCCTTCGGCACGGAATCGGCGGTGCTGCTGGCCTATATGGCCGAGGTCGACCGTTCGATCCCAGTCGTCTTCCTCGACACCGGCTGGCTGTTCGAGGAGACGCTTGTCTATCGTGACCGGCTGACGGACCAGCTTGGTCTCACCGACGTGCGCAGCATCCGGCCCGACCCGGAGCGGCTCGCGGCGCTCGATGCCGAGCGCGACCTCTGGTTCTCCGATCCCGACGCCTGCTGCCGCATCCGCAAGGTCGAGCCGCTCGCCCGCGCGCTCGCCGGCTTCGACGGCTGGCTGAACGGGCGCAAACGCTACCAGGGCGGCCTGCGCGCCAACATCCCGGTGGTCGAGCGCGATGGCGCCCGGCTGAAGTTCAATCCGCTTGCCAATCTGGACCGCGCCGAGGTCGAGGCGGCGAAGCTGCGCTTCAACCTGCCGGAGCATCCGCTGGTGGCGAGCGGCTTCAATTCCGTTGGCTGCATGCCCTGCACCAGCCGGGCGGCGCCCGACGAGGACGTCCGCGCTGGCCGCTGGCGCGGCAAGGCCAAGACCGAGTGCGGCATCCATACGCTGCTCAACACGATCGAGCGCTGAGGCGGCGACCCGCGTTTCCTTCTGACCCATGACGTCGTTATTCTGGAATTGCCGCAGGCTATGTCCGGGAGCGTCGCCGTGCGGGTGCCGTGATCCTCTGGGGGCTCCGCCATTGCCCCGCCAGGCCGGGGCATCCGCACCTTCCATCAGCCATCAGGCGGGAATGGCCCGGAAAGCACCACAGGGCGTCATACGATCTGGGAATTCCCGGCCGGGATGGGCCTTCGCTGCCTTTTCGTACGCGTAGCCGAACCGAAACCCCTATTTCCTATCTTTTTTATAGTTTTCTATTGACCCTACTAACCACCCATGGAACTCTCGCCTCATGAAATGCACCGGCGCCGCGGGCGCCGCTGGGGAGAGATTGCCGATGTCGTTCAACTTCAGGCCGGCGGCCGCGGCCGCGCTCATTGCCGCCCTCATGGCCCCGGTCGCCGCGCCGCTGGCGGCCCGCGCGGCCGATGTCAGCCTGCTCAACGTGTCCTACGACCCGACCCGTGAGCTCTACCAGCAGTTCAACAAGGCCTTTGCCGCGCAATACAAGGCCGAGACCGGCAAGACCTTGGAGATCAAGGCTTCGCATGGCGGCTCGGGCAAGCAGGCGCGCTCGGTGATCGACGGTCTCCAGGCCGACGTCGTCACCCTGGCGCTCGCCTATGACATCGACGCCATCGCCGACAGGGGCTTCATCGCCCGGGACTGGCAGAAGCGCCTGCCCGACAATTCCTCGCCTTACACCTCGACCATCGTCTTCCTAGTGCGCAAGGGCAACCCGAAGGGCATCAAGGATTGGGACGACCTGCTGAAGGCCGACGTCAAGGTCGTCACCCCCAACCCGAAGACCTCGGGCGGCGCCCGCTGGAACTACCTCGCGGCCTGGGCCTATGCGCTGAAGACCTACGGCTCCGAGGCCCAGGCTAAGGACTTCGTCGCCAAGCTCTACAAGAACGTGCCCGTGCTCGACACCGGCGCGCGCGGCTCGACCGTGACCTTCACCGAGCGCGGCGTTGGCGACGTGCTGCTCGCCTGGGAGAACGAGGCGTTCCTGTCGAAGAAAGAATTCGGCGACGACAAGTTCGACATCGTCGTGCCCTCGCTTTCCATCCTCGCCGAGCCGCCGGTCACCGTTGTCGACAAGGTGGTCGACAAGAAGGGCACCCGCGCTGTCGCCGAGGCGTATCTCGACTACCTCTACAGCAAGGAAGGCCAGAAGCTCGCCGCCGAGAACTTCTACCGCCCGCGCGATCCGGAGATCGCCAAGCAGTATGAGAAGGTCTTCCCGAAGGTGAACCTCGTCACCATCGACGATCCGACCTTCGGCGGCTGGCGCAAGGCGCAGAAGACCCATTTCGAGGACGGTGGCGTGTTCGACCAGATCTACTCGAACTGACGCCCCTCCTTTCGAGCAACCGACCGCGCCGAGCCTCTTCTGAGGTCCGGCGCTTCGCCTTGCCCAGAGCCGCCGGGAGCCGAGCCTTGAGCGACACGATGCTGGACCGCATCACCATGGCTGGAGCCGCGCCGCCGCCTCCGGCGCCGCGCCGCCGCCATGGCGTCATTCCCGGCTTCGGCCTCACCCTCGGCCTGACGCTTCTGTGGCTCTCGCTGGTCGTGCTGATCCCGCTGACGGCACTCTTCCTCAAGACCGCCGAGCTGCCGCCGGAGCGCATTGTCGCCATCCTGACGGCGCCGCGCACGCTGAACGCGCTGAAGATTTCCTTCGGCCTCTCGCTCGCCGCCGCCGCCTTCAACCTCGTCGCCGGTGCAGTCATCGTCTGGGCGCTGGTGCGCTACGAATTCCCCGGCCGGCGCGTGCTCGACGCGCTGATCGACATCCCCTTCGCCCTGCCGACCGCTGTGGCAGGCATCGCGCTGACCACGCTCTATGCCGAGAATGGCTGGATCGGCTCCTTTCTGGCGCCGCTCGGCATCAAGGTCGCCTTCACCCCGCTCGGCATCTGGGTGGCGCTGGTGTTCATCGGCCTGCCCTTCGTGGTGCGCACGGTGCAGCCGGTGCTGGAGGACCTCGACCACGAGTTGGAGGAGGCCGCCGCCACGCTCGGGGCCGGGCGGCTGACCACCATACGCCGCGTCGTGCTGCCGGCGGTGCTGCCGGCCTTCCTCACCGGCTTCGCCTTGGCCTTCGCCCGCGCGGTCGGCGAGTACGGCTCGGTCATCTTCATCGCCGGCAACCTGCCGAACGTCTCCGAGATCGCGCCGCTGCTCATCGTGATCCGGCTGGAGGAGTTCCGCTACGCCGACGCCACCACCATCGCCGCCACCATGCTCGTCGCCGCCTTCATCTTGCTCTTTGTTATCAATGGCTTGCAGCGCTGGTCGGAGAGCCGCACCGGGAGGCTCGGTTGAAGTACGCGCCCGTCCGTTCCGAGCCGGCGATGGTCAAATGGGCGGTCGTCGGGCTGGCAGCCGCCTTCATCGGCCTGTTCATCCTGCTGCCGCTGATCAGTGTCTTCGCGCAGGCCCTGGTGAAGGGCTGGGAGGCCTATGCCGCGGCGCTCGTCGAGCCCGACGCGCTCGCCGCCATCGAACTGACCCTGATCGTCACCGCCATCTCGGTGACGGCCAACACGGTGATGGGCCTCGTCATGGCCTGGGCGATCACCAAATTCTCCTTCCGGGGCAAGAGCTTCCTCATCACCCTGATCGACCTGCCCTTCTCCGTCTCGCCGGTCGTGGCGGGCCTCGTCTTCGTGCTGCTGTTCGGCGCGCAGGGCTATTTCGGGCCTTGGCTGTCCGACCACGATATCAAGATCATCTTCGCCTGGCCGGGCATTACGCTGGCGACCATCTTCGTCACCTTCCCCTTTGTGGCGCGCGAGCTGATTCCCCTGATGCAGGAACAGGGTACGACGGAGGAGGAGGCCGCGGTGACGCTTGGCGCCCATGGCTGGCGCGTGTTCTCGCGGGTGACCTTGCCCAACATCAAATGGGCGCTGCTCTACGGCGTGCTGCTGTGCAACGCCCGCGCCATGGGCGAGTTCGGCGCGGTGTCGGTGGTCTCCGGCCATGTGCGCGGGGAGACCAACACCATCCCGCTGCAGGTCGAGATTCTCTACAACGAGTACCAGTTCCAGGCGTCCTTTGCCGTCGCCTCGCTGCTTGCCTCGCTCGCCATCGTCACGCTGCTGGCGAAGACTTTCCTGGAGAGCCGCGTCCACGCCCGCCGCGCGGGGCGGGGGCATTAATGGTGACATTTCCCGCCCGAGCGGTGGCATCCTGCCCCGAGGGTGACACCCTCTCAGAACAGGTACACCGCCGCGACGAAGCCGCCGACCAGCACCACGGCGAAGACGGCGGTCACCAGCCCCAGCCGCTCCTCGATGAAGGTGCGCGCGGTCGGCCCGATCCAGTAGAGCAGGCCGGCGACCATGAAGAAGCGCAGGCCGCGGGTGATCAGCGACAGGACGACGAACCAGAACAGGCTGTAATGGGCGAAACCCGAGGTGATGGTGACCACCTTGTAGGGGATGGGCGTCAGCCCCTTGATCAGGATGATCCAGTGGCCGTAGCGCTGATAGGCCTGCGTGAACGCCTCGACCTTGTCGCCATAGCCGTAGAGATGGATCAGGAACTGGCCGAGCGATTCATAGAGAAGCGCGCCGATGGCGTAGCCGGCGAGCCCGCCGATCACCGAGGCGAGGGTGCATATCGTGGCATAGAACCAGGCGAGCTTCGGCCGCGCGAGGCACATCGGCACCAGCATCACGTCCGGCGGCACCGGAAAGAACGAGCTCTCGGCGAAGGAGACGCCGGCGAGCGCCCACGGGGCCGAGGGCCGCTCGGCGAGATCGATGACCCATTGGTAGAGGCGGCGCAGCATGGAGGTCCGCTCGGGGCTGGAGGGGCGTGCGCCCGCGGCGTTAAGGTCGGCGCGGGCTTCCGTCAATGGCGGCGGCGTCGGCCGGAACGCGGCGGCGCTTCCGCGGCGCGCTCGGCCACGTCCCACAGGAGCGGGGCGTCGGCATATTTGTCCTTGCCGTGCGGGGCGCGGCGCTTGGGCATCTTCTCGGCCATGCCGAGCAATTGCTCGCGCCGGCGCATCTCGGCCCAGACGTCGTCCGGCTCGATGCCGAGCTCGGCCCACAGCACGACGAGGTTGTAGATCAGGTCGGCGCTCTCGCGCACCGTCGCCGGCACGTCGCCGACGACGCCGTCGAGCGCCACTTCCACCGCTTCCTCGGCGACCTTCTTGGCGATGACCGCGCGCCCCTTGCGAAACAGCCGCGCCGTTCGCGGCGAGGGATTGTCTCCCTTCCTCGTCGCAACCACGGCGGCATGCAGGCGGCGAATCGAATCAGTCATGCGACGATCCTAAGTCCAACCGCATGAACAGGTTATGGCGGGAAAACCACAGGCCGCCGGCACATAACGCGGCTTCCCTCGCGCCGGCGTGATTGGACAGCGACGCCATTGCCTTTTGCACCGCCGAAGGGATCGGGGTATTCAGGAGGGCGATGAGGCACCTCATCGCAGGTCCATGCTGGAAACGGATGCTCGAAGCGTGTTGAACTTTCCCCTGTTCCGCGCCCGCAAACGCCTCGCCTGGCTGGTTCCGGCTCTCGTCGCGGCGGCCCTCGCGGTTCCCGCTGCCGCCCGCGCCACGCCCGCCCTGGTGATCGAGGTCGAAAGCGGCAAGGTGCTGCTCGCCGACGACGCCACCAAGCCGTGGTATCCGGCCTCCATCACCAAGCTGATGACGGCCTATGTCACCTTTAAGGCGATCCGCCAGGGCCGGCTGACGCCGGAGACACTGCTCACCGTGTCCGCCAATGCGGTCGCGCAGAAGCCCTCCAAGATGGGCTTCAAGGCCGGCACCCAGCTCACCGTCGACAACGCGCTGAAGATGATGCTGGTGAAGTCGGCCAACGACATGGCCGTGGTGCTGGCCGAAGGGGTGAGCGGCTCGCTGCCGGCTTTCGTCGCGGAGATGAATTCCACCGCCGCCCAGCTCGGCATGACCGGCTCGCACTTCGCCAATCCCAACGGCCTGCCCGACCCGGACAACGTCTCGACCGCGCGCGACCTCGCGGTGCTCGCCCGGCACATCTTCCTCGACTTCCCCGAGCAGGCGGACCTCTTCCGCATCCCGGCGATGAAGCTCGGCACCGCCGTCATCCGCAGCTACAACAAGCTGATCGACCGCTATCCCGGCGCGGACGGCATGAAGACCGGCTTCATCTGCGCGTCCGGCTTCAATCTCGTCGCCAGCGCCAAGCGCGGCAACCGGCATCTGCTCGTCGTCGTGCTCGGCACCCAATCCGGCCGTGCCCGCACCGAGCAGGCGGCGCTGCTGCTGGAGCGCGGCTTCCAGCATTCCTGGCAGATCTTCGGCGCCATGGCGCCGACGGTCGAAGCCCTGCGCAACGAGGGTGGCGCGCCCGCCGACATGCGCGCCCAGGTCTGCGGCGGCAAGCGCAAGAACACCGCCTCCGAGGACGACGACAGCCCCTCGATGGGAACGACGACGGCGGCCGGCTATGTCGCCGCCGGCATGGGCGACCTCGGCGACAGGGTGACCGGCGCGAGCCTCTTGCAGAACCTGCCGCCCTCCATGCCGCCGGTCGAGGTCTTCGTCGGCCCGTTCCCGAGCGCCGAGGCGCTCGCCGCGGCCTATCCGCCGCCGCCGGAAAAGAAGAAGAAACCGGCCCCGACCGCCAAGAACAAGGGCAAGAAGGGCCCGACGACCGCGGTGATCGACACCAGCGATCCGACCGCCGCGCCCGATGAGAAACCCGCCGCCAAACCGGCGGCCAAACCGGCCGCGAAACCGGCGAAAAAGCCCGCCACGGCCCAGGCGGATGCCAAGTCGGCGCCCAAACCGGCGGCCAAGCCGTTGCCGAAGCCGGCGGCAGCGCCTAGCTATCCCACCGTGCCCCCGCCGCAATAGCGCGTCCGCGCTGCGGCGATCCCTTTCCCGGCGCACGGGCACGCGCCCGCATCAGGATTCCCATGATGAGCGAGGAGACCCGTCTCCCGCCCGAGCCCATTCCGGTCACGCTGCTCACCGGCTTTCTCGGCGCGGGCAAGACCACGCTGCTCAACCAGTTGCTGCAGCAGCCGGGCCTCGCCGATACCGCCGTGCTGATCAACGAATTCGGCGAGATCGGCCTCGACCATCTGCTGGTGCAGCATTTCGACGATTCCACCGTGCTGCTCGCCTCCGGCTGCCTGTGCTGCACCGTGCGCGGCGATCTGGTCGAGGGGCTGGAGCAGCTGCTGCGGCGCATGGACAACGGCGCCATCCCGCCCTTCCGCCGCGTCGTCATCGAGACCACCGGCCTCGCCGACCCCGCGCCGATCCTGCACGTATTGATGATGCACCCCTATCTGGTGCTGCGCTTCCGGCTCGACGGCGTGGTGACGGTGGTCGACGCGGTGAACGGCAATGCCACGCTCGACGAACATCCCGAGTCGGTACGCCAGGCGGCGATCTCCGACCGTATCGTGCTGACCAAGACCGACCTCGTCGACACGCCGGAGCGCCGGGCCGCGCTCGACGCGCTGCTCGCTCGCCTGAAGCGCCTCGCCCCCGGCGCCCCGGTGCTCGATGCCGCGCGCGGCGAGGCGACGCCGGAAGCCCTGCTCGATGCCGGGCTCTACGACCCTTCCGCCAAGATCCCCGACGTGTCGCGCTGGCTCGCCGACGAGGCGATCGCCGCGGCGGAGGCGGAATCGCGCGGCCATGCGCATGACCCCAATCGCCATGACGAGCGCATCCGCGCCTTCACCGTGGCGACCGACGCGCCGGTCTCCGCCGCCGCCATCGACATGTTCCTGGAGCTGGTGCGCGGCACACACGGCGCCAAGCTGTTGCGCCTCAAGGGCATCGTGAAGCTTGCCGAGGATCCCGAGCACCCTCTGGTGCTGCACGGCGTGCAGCATGTGCTGCACCCGCCGAGCCAGCTTCCCGCCTGGCCGGACGAGGACCGGCGCACGCGCCTCGTGATGATCGTGCGCGACGTGGAGCCGGCGGTGATCCGCCGGCTGTTCGACGCCTTCATGGGCCTGCCCATGCCGGACCAGCCGGACGGACGGGTGCTGGCCGACAACCCGCTGGCGCCGGCGACGATGCGGCGCTGAATTGGCGGCGCTGGACGGGGCGCCTACTGCCCCGGCGCCGGCGCGCCGTTGATGAGGAGCTGGGTCTCGCCGGGCTTCGGGCCGGGGGCGGGCTTGGCGGGTGCCGCCCCGCCCGCAGCGGCCGCCGCCTCGACCTTGGGGTCGGGCACGGCGATCACCATCGCCCAATAGACGCTGTACTTGCTGCGCGGCGCCCGCACCGCGGCGATGCCGAGCCGGGTGGCGCCGGGCAGCAGCATGTTCTTGTTGTGCGAGGGGGAATCGCGCCAGCCGGAGAAGGCTTCCGCGAGCGTGTGGTAGCCGGCGCCGACATTCTCCGCCGCCCTGAGCCCGGTGAAGCCCGCCGCCTTCAGCCGCACGGTGAGGCCGCGCCCGCCGATATTGTGCGAGAGCTGGTCCGCCGCCGCCATCGCCTTGGCCTGCCGCTCGGCCACGGCCATCAGGCCGGGATCGATGGTCACCGCCGGCAGGCCGCGCCCGCGCCGGTAGTCGCTGATCAGGTTCGCCGCCGCCTGCGGGTCGAGCGCGCCACCCTTGGCGATGTTGGCGTAGAAGGTCTCGTCGACCGGGCTCGAGCTCGGCTCGGTGGCGCAGCCGGCTATCAGCAGGGGCAGGAGAAGCGCTCCGGCGAGGCGCTTGAGGAAGAGAGAAGGCATAAGCAGGTCTCGCGTCTCGGCTCGGAGGAATGGGAAACGGGCGGGACGCTCAGGCGTCGTCCGCGCCCTTGGTGTCGTCCGCGTCCTTCGCATCGTCGCGGGTGTCTGGCACGCCCGTCGGGCCGATGCCGCCGCCGCGATAGACGCTCCACGGGGTGTAGGGGATGCCGATCTTCGCGGCCTTCAGCCGGTCCAGCACGGCAAAATGCAGGTCGCTCTTCACGGTGAGCGCGTAGTCGACATTGGCCACCACGCAGCGCAGCTCGAATTTCAGGTAGCTGTCGCCGAAGGCCATCAGGAACACGCGCGGCGGCGGGCTCTGCAGCACCTGCGGATGGTCGCAGGCGCAGCCGATGAGGATGTCGCGCACCTCGTCGGCATCCGCGTCATAGGCGACGTTGACCGCGACGATGACGCGGCCGGTGGTGTTGGCATGGGTGAAGTTCTTCACCATGCCGGTGATCAGGTCGGAATTGGGGATCAGCACCGCCGCGCGGTCGAAGGTCTCGATCTCGGTGGCGCGCACGCTGATGCGGCGCACATAGCCCTCCTCGCCCTTCACCGAAATCGTGTCGCCCACCCGGATCGGCCGCTCGGCGAGCAGGATCAGGCCGGAGACGAAGTTCGAGACGATGGATTGCAGGCCGAAACCGATACCGACCGAGAGCGCACCGGCGACCAGCGCGATGTTCTCGAGATTGAGCCCGAGCTGGCCCATCGCCATGGCGATGACGGCGATGGAGCCGATATAGCCGATGATGGTGGCGATGGAGTTCTGCAGGCCGGGATCGAACGCGGTCTTCGGCAGGATCGCCACCGCGAACCAGCGCTGCACCGCCCGGGCGATGACGATGCCGATGGCGAGGAACAGCACCGCGCTCAGCACGTCGCCGATCGTGATGGTCGAGGTGCCGATGGTGAAGCCGAAGGTGATGCGGCTGACGAGGTCGCGCAGGTCGGCGGTGGAGGTCCCGAAGGTGCCGACCACCAGCACCAGCATCACGACGACCGCTACCGCCTTCAGCACGCCGGCGACGAGGATCGCCAGCAGCTCCAGGCTCGCCGGCCGCACGCCGATGGTCTTGGCGAGGTGGCGCGCGCGCGGCCCGCTGGCGACGGCGTCGATGAAGAAGGCGTTGATCAGCGCGACGACGAGGTAGAGCGCCCCCGCCATCACCACCGCGACCAGCGCGCGCGAGGAGAGGAATCCCGCAAAGCTGACATAGCCGCCGATCAGCGCCGCCGCGATGATCACGTTCAGCACCCAGAAGGGCAGCTTGATCCATTGCAGCGTCGAGGAGGAGGGCTTGGCTTCCGCCTTGCCGTCCTCGCCGGCCTCCCCGTCGCCGTCGCCCATCTCGGCGTTCAGCGCCCGCATGGCACGCCAGGCGACCAGCATCAGCCCGAGCGACATGGCCGCGCTGGTGGCGACGGTGAGCGGCACCGGCGCCACCAGCGCCCGGTGCAGCGTGCTGAGCACCGTCGCCGCGGCGATGATCCACAGCCCGGTCGCAGCGTTGCCGTAGATCAGGCCCGCCATCTCCTCGGAGAGCGGCACCGCGCGCCGCCGCGGCTCGCCGGGGGCCAGCGCACCGTCCAGCAGGCCGCGGCCCACGGCGACGACCGTGATCGCCAGCAGCACGCCCTGCGCGATCTCGTTGACGCGGTCGGGCAGCAGGTCGAAGGCGTTGAACAGCGCCACCACCGCGAAGGCCGCCGCCGGCGCCGCCACCATGCGCAGCAGCGCCACCAGCGCCGAGAGCCCGCAGGCCTTGAGCCGCGGCAGCGGCTCGCCTTCGCGCAGGTCGGTGCGGTGCAGCGGCCGCGCGAACATGCGCTGTACCATGATGACGAGGATGGAGATCGCCAGCGCACCCAGCGCGACGCCGGCCTGCCCCCAGGCGGACATGCGGCCATTGGCGTAGGCGGTCCAGTCGTTCAGCAGGTAATGGACGCCGCGCAGCTCGACCGGCAGCGCGGCCGCCGCCTGCAGCCACAGCGTCGGGTCGAGCACGCTGTAGGAGCGCGCCAGCAACGTGTCGGTGAACAAAGCGCGGCGGCGGCTGGTGATGCTGTCGGAGAGCTGGTCGGCCCGCACCTTCAACAGCCGCGCCTGCTTCAGCACGGCGTCGAGCTCGCTCGCCCTGGCGGTCAGCGCCTCGCGCTCGCGGGTGATGGAGGGCTCCTCGGGCGGAGCGTCGGCGGCCGGCTTGGCACCGATCTCCTTCACGCGGTGATTGAGATTGGCCAGCAGCGGGTCGAGCGCGGCGATGCCCTCGCTCAACGTGCCGCGCACCGGATCGAGGCGGTTGCGCAGTTCGTCGAGGTCGACCGAGCGCAGTCCTTCGCGGCCGAGCGCGGCCTCGACGCTGTCGACCACCGCCCGCTGGCCTTCGAGCTTCTCCTGTACCGCCTGCTGCTCGGGCGAGGTCTGCGCCCATGCCGCGCCCGCCGGCGCGAATGCCAGCAGCGCGGCAACCGCGAGGACGACGAGCTGTGCGAGGACGGGATGGACGAAAGCGGGGATCGCGCCGCGCCTGCGCGGCGTGCTCAGCCGTTCGCCGATGGCAATATCGGTGACGATGGGGCGATGAAGCATCGTTAGGGATTCGAGCCTGGGAACCCTCTGTCTCAGGCCCGATGAAGGCCAAGTCAAGGCGCCGCCCTAACGCAGCGGCGCGGCCCGCGCGTTAGTTGCCGCGCATGGAGGGCGGCAGCAGGCGCTCCTGCAGGTCGAAGGCCGAGGAGAAGATGGCGAAGATGTCGCCGAGGAACTCGCGCGTTTGCGAGAACAGGGTGGCGCGCGGGGCGCGCATGCGGCCGATCATCTCCTCGTCGTCGCGCGAGAGCTCGGCGGCGTTGTGCACGGCAAGATGCTTCATCGGCCCGTTATTGGGCAGGAAGATCACCTGCAATTCCTCGATGCCGCGGTTCTGCGCCAGCAGCACGAGATGGCGCATCAGTGCGGAACCGACGCCCTTGCCCTGCCAGGGCCGCTCGACGCTGAAAGCCGCCTCCGCGGCGGCGGGCTTGCCGGGACGCCGGCCGATCGGGTGCAGCTCGGCGATGGCGCGCAATTCACCATCGACGAAATAGCCGATGGCGCTCGCCTCGCTCGACACGACGCGGGAGGCATGGCGCGCCAGCGCCGCGTCCGAGACGACGCCGCCGAAGCGCATGAAACGGCTGAGAGGATCGAGGCGCAGAAAATGGTCGAGCACCGCCTGGCGTTCCGCCGGCACAAGCTTGCGGATATGGCCGTCCAGCCGCTCCGGGGCGGCGTGGGGCAAGGCGTTGTCCTCCGGGGCGGAGGCGAGTGCGGGCGTAGTCATGAGCGTCGGCCTGTCTGGCGCCGCCTTGTTATTGTGCGGCGCAGCAGAAATATGCGCGACGCACAACAATACAACTCACGCGACTGCATGGCTCGCATGCGGAAGGGCGAGCCAGCCCTTTTTTACGCCTCAATCAGGCGGCGGCCAATGCGTAGCACTGCCGACGACATACGCCGCCGCAACAGCCTCAGGGAGCGACGCTGGCGCTCTGCGTGTTGCGGCTGACCACCTGGCTGATCGCCTGGCGCAGCGAGCCCTCGGCGGTGACGCCGAAATTGTAGTGGCTCATGGAGAACGGGCCGGCCTGGCCCGGATGGGCGGAGCGGAAGCCGACATAGACGCCGACCAGGCCGCCGCTGGGCGAGAGGATCGCCGCGCCGGAGACCCCGCCCTCGGCGTCGCAGTCTATCGCCACCTCGCGCAGGCCGCTCGGCGTGGTCGCCGTCACCTTGCGGGCCTTGCAGCGCTGAAGCGAATAGCTCTCGACCCCGCCCGAGCGCGCCGCCGCGGCGAGCACGACATCGCCGGGCACGCTCATCTTCGCGGGCATGTAGGGCTTCGCGCCACTGACCGAAGAAGCGAGCGGCACCACCGCCCAGTCCTTCACCGCCGGCTCGGCATAGGGCTCGCGCGCGCCGCACACCACCTTGTCGACGATGATCGGGATGACCTGCCGGCGCCCGCCGGCATCGATCTGGAAGGTGCAGCTCGCGCCCTCGCCGCGCGGCTCCCCGCCGGGGGAGAACAGCACATGCGCGGCGGTCACCAGCACGTTGCTGGCGCCGACCAGTTGGCCCGTGCCGGCGGCCGAGCCGCAGCGCACGATGCCGGTGGCGCCGAAGCGGCCGGCAACGGCGGCGGCCGACATCCCGTTCGCGCGGGCGTACTGGTCGCGGCTGAGACGGTTGTCCTCGTCGATCACGATTGCGGAGGGGGCGAGGCTGCCCGCCGCGTTCTTGGCTTCCACGGCAGCGGCGGTGCCGGACAGGTTGCACAAGGCAAGCACACTCAGGCAAAGGGCCGACAAGGCGCTGCCCGACTTCAGAACGCGTTCCCGCTGCATGGGACCCCCGCTGAACTCTGGAGCTCGAACATTGCGGGAACGACCGTGACAGCGTCAAGGCAAGAGGCGAGCAACGCGATGACGAGGCCTTCGGTTCCCGCAGATCTGCCATGCAAAATGCGAAACCTTACCGTTGCGCTTGCAGCAGCGCCCGTTCGGACGTCAAACGGGCTGCGGCGCGTTGTGCTTCTGCCGACCGTGCCGCGTCCTCCACCGAGCCGCCTTCGCACCGCCGCCGCGAAATCGCCGGCGCTTGCTGCGACGGCCCGCTGCCGCTAAGCGTGCGCTGCAATAGCGCGGGAGTGAGGTCCGTATGGACACGGTGACGGCGGAGGCCGGCGGCTCGGTGCTGGCGGCGCGGTATGTCGCCCGCATGGCTATCGGCGACATCCTGCCGGACAGCGGCCAGGCCAAGGTGGTCGCGGCGCTCGCGGCCCTGGAGCAACGCATCGCCGCCCGCCGCCTCGCCCGCAAGTCCTCCGCGCTGGGCTGGCTGTTCGCCCGCCGCGAGGACACCATCCCGAAGGTGCGCGGCCTCTACATCCACGGCGCCGTCGGCCGCGGCAAGACCATGCTGGTCGACCTGTTCTACGAGAGCGTCGCGGTCAAGAAGCGTAAGCGCCGGGCGCATTTCCACGAATTCATGGCCGACGTGCATGCGCGCATCTTCCAGGTCCGCGCCGACATGAAGGCGGGCAAGATCAAGGAGGGCGACCCGATCGCCATCGTCGCGGTAGCGCTCTACGAGGAAGCCTGGCTGCTCTGCTTCGACGAGTTCCACGTCACCGACATCGCCGATGCGATGATCCTCGGCCGGCTGTTCGAGAAGCTGTTCGAGTTCGGCGTGGTCATCGTCGCCACCTCGAACGTGGCGCCGCAGGACCTCTACAAGGGCGGGCTCAACCGCGCGCTGTTCCTGCCATTCATCGGCCTGATCGAGCAGCATATGGAGGTGGTGCGCATCGACTCGCCCACCGACTACCGCATGGAGAAGCTCGGCGGCGCCCGCACCTGGTACGTGCCGGCGGCACACGAGACGCTCGCCGACATCGACCGCGAGATGGAGAAGATCTGGCATCGCATCGCCGGCGTCGACGGCGGCGCACCGGCAAAGCTCGCCTCGGGCGGGCGCATCATCCACGTCCCCCGCGCCGGCGGCGGCGCGGCGCGCTTCTCCTTCGAGCAGTTGTGCGGCACGCCGCTCGGCGCCTCCGACTATCTGCGCCTCGCCCGCGCCTACCACACCATCGTCATCGACCACATTCCCCAGCTCGACCAGGACCGGCGCAACGAGGCCAAGCGCTTCATCACCCTGATCGACGAGCTCTATGACAAGGGCGTCAAGCTGGTCGCCTCGGCCGACGCCGAGCCCGAGCAGCTCTATCTCGGCA
The DNA here is from genome assembly GCF_000092925.1 of Ancylobacter novellus DSM 506. Classification (NCBI taxonomy): domain Bacteria; kingdom Pseudomonadati; phylum Pseudomonadota; class Alphaproteobacteria; order Hyphomicrobiales; family Xanthobacteraceae; genus Ancylobacter; species Ancylobacter novellus. The sequence continues at coordinate 3,468,121 of NC_014217.1, forward strand.
CCGAGGGCGCGGAAGCGTTCGAATGGGCGCGCACCGTCTCGCGCCTGCACGAGATGCGCTCGGACGACTACCTTGCGCGCCCGCACGGCCGCGGCGATTCCGAGGCCAGCGGCAACACGACCGGCCTGGTCGAGACCTGACCGCAAGACTTGATTACCGGGCGCCAGCCGCCAATCTGGAAAAAAGACACCTCCTTCCGGATGCTCCGGCATGAGCAAGCACATACATCACAAGGGCGATCTGCCGACGCACACATGCGCCCTCACCGGCCGCATTGTGTCGGACCGCAACGGCGTCCGGCTCGACATGATCCGCCCGGCGCTCGCCGAGCACATCAAGGCGATGCACCCGGACATCGCGCCGGACGCCTACATCTCCCGCGCCGCGCTGGCCAAGGAGCGCGCCGCCTATGTCGCCGCCACGCTGCAGGCCGAGCGCGGCGACCTCAGCCAGCTCGACCACGACGTCATCCGCAGCCTCGCGGACGACGACATCATCACGCAGAACATCGAACGGGAGATCGACAGCGACCGCACCTTGGGCGAGCGCGCCGCCGACCTCATCGCCTCCTTCGGCGGCAGCTGGACCTTCATCATCTCGTTCATGGTGTTCATCAGCATCTGGATGGCGCTGAACGTCGCCGGGCTGCTCGGCGCCTTCGACCCCTACCCGTTCATCCTGCTGAATCTCGTGCTGTCCTGCATCGCCGCCCTTCAAGCGCCCGTCATCATGATGAGCCAGAAACGCCAGGAGGCGAAGGATCGCCGGCGCTCGGAGAACGACTACCGGGTCAATCTCAAGGCCGAGCTGGAGATCCAGCACCTGCACGAGAAGATCGACCACCTGCTCACGCGGCAATGGGAGCGTCTTGCCGAGATACAGGCGATACAGATCGAATTGATGGAAGATCTCGCGGAACGGCGACGGTAGGCATCTCGTATTTCGTATACCAGAAGTAGCGTCGAAAGTCGTAGTTGGACGGGTTTACGCTGCCGTCCTTCATCGCTTGAACCCTACGGCGATAAGGTTTATCGGAAGCCCGCGCGGCGGACCGCCGCACCCTCCCTCGGAAAGTCAGGATATCTCATGGCTCGAGCAAAGATTGCACTGGTCGGGGCTGGACAGATCGGCGGCACGCTCGCCCTTCTCGCCGGTCTCAAGGAACTCGGCGACGTCGTCATGTTCGACGTGGCGGAGGGTATCCCGCAGGGCAAGGCTCTCGACATCGCGGAAGCGTCCCCGGTTCTCGGCTTCGACGCCAAGCTGGTGGGCACCAACGGCTATGAGGCTATCCAGGGCGCCGACGTCGTCATCGTCACCGCCGGCGTGCCGCGCAAGCCGGGCATGAGCCGCTCCGACCTCCTCGGCATCAACCTGAAGGTGATGGAGCAGGTCGGCCAGGGCATCAAGACCTACGCCCCGAACGCCTTCGTCATCTGCATCACCAATCCGCTCGACGCCATGGTGTGGGCGCTGCAGAAGGCCTCGGGCCTGCCTACCAGCAAGGTCGTCGGCATGGCCGGCGTGCTCGATTCCGCGCGCTTCCGCTACTTCCTCGCCGACGAGTTCAATGTCTCGGTCGAGGACGTCACCGCCTTCGTGCTCGGCGGCCATGGCGACGACATGGTGCCGCTGGTGCGCTATTCCGGCGTCGCCGGCATCCCGCTGCCCGACCTCGTCAAGATGGGCTGGACCACGCAGGAGAAGGTGGACGCCATCGTCGAGCGCACCCGCAAGGGCGGCGGGGAGATCGTCAACCTCTTGAAGACCGGCTCGGCCTTCTACGCGCCTGCCGCCTCGGCCATCGAGATGGCGACCTCCTATCTGCGCGACAAGAAGCGCCTGCTGCCGGCCGCGGCCCATCTCACCGGCCAGTACGGCGTGGACGACCTCTATCTCGGCGTGCCCGTCATCATCGGCGCCGGCGGCGTCGAGCGCATCGTGGAGATCGGCCTCGACGGGGCCGAGCAGGCCATGCTCGACAAGTCGATCGCCTCCGTGAAGGAGCTGGTCGGCGAGTGCCAGAAGATCGCGCCCGACCTCGGCAAGTGAGCGACGCAGGCGGGCGCTCCGACCGGGTGCCCGCCCCGCACGCGCCGATGTCGCGAGGACGTGATCGGTCTTGAGGCCGGGAAGATGGCGGCGGAGACGGCTCCGCTGCTGGTCAAACCGGCGCAAGAGGCTGATAGTGCCTGATAATACCGGCGTGCGCTTTTTGCATTCCGGCGCCGCATTCCTGCGGCATTCATGAAGTGAACACGAGACCTATATAGACGCCTACTTGGCTTTCGCCTCGCCTACCAAGGCACCGCAGACGATCAGGCCCGACGGGCCGGCCGATCTTCGGCAGCAAAGCCCCGCCACCCGGACCGCAACGGTCCCCCAGGAGCCGACGATGTCGCGCGCGGACTTGAACGAAGCTTTCCTCAACACCTCCTTCCTCTACGGCGCCAATGCGGCCTGGATCGAAGACCTCTATGCCCGCTACGAGGCCGACCCCTCCTCGGTCGACGCCGAGTGGCAGGCCTTCTTCGCCGGGCTGAAGGACACCCCGGCCGACGTCGAGAAGAGCGCCCGCGGCGCCTCCTGGAAGAAGGAGGGCTGGCCGATCCACGCCAATGGCGAGCTGGTCTCGGCGCTCGACGGCAACTGGATCGAGGTCGAGAAGGCGGTCGGCAAGAAGATCGAGACCAAGGCCGCCGAGAAGGCGCAGAAGGCCGGCGTCGAGCTGACCAGCGCCGACGTGCAGCAGGCCACCCGCGACTCGGTCAAGGCGCTGATGATGATCCGCGCCTACCGCATGCGCGGCCACCTGCACGCCAAGCTCGACCCGCTGGGCCTTGAGCCGGAGCGCTCGGCTCCCGAGCTCGACCCCGCCTCCTACGGCTTCCGCGAGGCCGACCTCGACCGGCCGATCTTCATCGACCATGTGCTCGGGCTCGAATTCGCCACCGTCCGCCAGATGGTGGCCATCCTCCAGCGCACCTACTGCCAGACGCTCGGCGTCGAGTTCATGCACATCTCCTCGCCCGAGGAGAAGGCGTGGATCCAGGAGCGCATCGAGGGTCCGGACAAGGAGATCAGCTTCACCCGCGAGGGCAAGCGCGCCATCCTCAACAAGCTGGTCGAGGCCGAGGGCTTCGAGAAGTTCCTCGACGTCCGCTACACCGGCACCAAGCGCTTCGGCCTCGATGGCGGCGAGAGCCTGATCCCGGCGCTGGAGCAGATCATCAAGCGCGGCGGCAATCTCGGCGTGAAGGAGATCGTGCTGGGCATGGCCCATCGCGGCCGGCTCAACGTGCTCACCCAGGTCATGGGCAAGCCGCACCGCGCGCTGTTCCACGAGTTCAAGGGCGGCTCCTGGGCCCCCGACGAGGTCGAGGGCTCCGGCGACGTGAAGTACCACCTCGGCGCCTCGTCGGACCGCGAGTTCGACGGCAACCAGGTGCACCTGTCGCTGACCGCCAACCCCTCGCATCTCGAGATCGTCGATCCCGTCGTGCTCGGCAAGGCGCGCGCCAAGCAGGACCTGCTCGGCGACACCGAGCGCACGCAGGTGATGCCGCTGCTGCTGCACGGCGACGCCGCCTTCGCCGGTCAAGGCGTGGTGGCCGAGTGCCTGGGCCTGTCGGGCCTCAAGGGTCACCGCACCGGCGGCTCGATCCACTTCATCATCAACAACCAGATCGGCTTCACCACCTATCCGCGCTTCTCGCGCTCCTCGCCCTATCCCTCGGACGTGGCGAAGACCATCGAGGCGCCGATCTTCCATGTGAACGGCGACGACCCGGAGGCCGTGACCTTCGCGGCGAAGATCGCCACCGAGTTCCGCCAGCGCTTCAAGAAGCCGGTGGTGGTGGACATGTTCTGCTATCGCCGCTTCGGCCATAACGAGGGCGACGAGCCGGCCTTCACCCAGCCCTTGATGTACAAGCTCATCAAGCAGCATCCGACCACGCTGGAAATCTACTCCCGCAAGCTGGAAGCCGAAGGCGTGCTGGAGGCGGGCGAGATCGACCGCATGCGCGCCGACTGGCGCTCGCGCCTCGACACCGAATATGACGCCGGCCAGGCCTACAAGCCGAACAAGGCCGACTGGCTGGACGGCCGCTGGGCCGGCCTCAAGGCCGCCGCCAGCGAGGACGATCCGCGCCGCGGCGTCACCGGCGTCGATCTCGACGTGCTCAAGGAGATCGGCCAGAAGATCACCACCGTGCCGGAGGGCTTCCACGCCCACCGCACCATCCAGCGCTTCCTCGATTCCCGCCGCAAGGCGATCCTCGAGGACGGCGCCGGGATCGACTGGTCGACCGCCGAGGCGCTCGCCTTCTCGACGCTGCTGCTCGACGGCCATCCGGTCCGCCTGTCCGGCCAGGACAGCGAGCGCGGCACCTTCTCGCAGCGCCATTCGGTGCTGATCGACCAGGAGAACGAGGACCGCTACACCCCGTTCAACCATCTGCGCGAGGGGCAATCGCGCTACGAGGTCATCAACTCGATGCTCTCGGAAGAGGCGGTGCTCGGCTTCGAATACGGCTACTCGCTGTCGGAACCCAACGCGCTGACCATGTGGGAGGCGCAGTTCGGCGACTTCGCCAACGGCGCGCAGGTCATCTTCGACCAGTTCCTCTCCTCCGGCGAGCGCAAATGGCTGCGCATGTCCGGCCTCGTCTGCCTGCTGCCGCACGGCTATGAGGGCCAGGGCCCCGAGCATTCCTCGGCCCGCCTGGAGCGCTATCTGCAGATGTGCGCCGAGGACAACATGCAGGTCGCCAACCTGACGACGCCGGCGAACTACTTCCACGCCCTGCGCCGCCAGTTGAAGCGCGACTTCCGCAAGCCGCTCATTCTGATGACGCCGAAGAGCCTGCTGCGCCACAAGCGCGCCGTCTCCAAGCTCGCCGAGATGGGGGCGGGCACCTCGTTCCACCGCGTGCTGTGGGACGATGCGGACGGCGCGTCCGGCCACCGCCTGCCCGAGGCGATCGAGCTCCAGACCGACGACAAGATCCGCCGCGTCGTGCTCTGCTCGGGCAAGGTCTATTACGACCTCTACGAGGAGCGCGAGCGCCGCGGCATCGACGACATCTACCTCCTGCGCGTCGAGCAGCTCTTCCCGTTCCCGCTGAAGACGCTGGTGCAGGAGCTCTCGCGCTTCAAGCAGGCGGAGATCGTCTGGTGCCAGGAGGAGCCGAAGAACCAGGGCGCCTGGGCCTTCGTGCAGCCCTATCTGGAATGGGTGCTGGAGCAGGTGGGCTCCGCCTCCGCCCGTCCCCGCTACACCGGCCGGCCGGCTTCCGCCGCCACCGCGACCGGCCTGATGTCCAAACATCTCGCGCAGCTCAAGGCGTTCCTGTCGGACGCGCTGGGCTGAGCATTCCACGAAACTCGAGGAGAGCCGGCCACCGGGCCGGCGAACGGTGAGGAAGAAAGAGCATGGCCACCGAGATCCGCGTTCCGACGCTGGGCGAATCGGTCACCGAAGCGACGATCGGCAAGTGGTTCAAGAAGGCCGGCGAGGCGGTTGCGGCCGACGAGCCGATCGTCGAGCTGGAGACCGACAAGGTCACGATCGAGGTGCCCGCGCCGGCGGCCGGCGTGCTCTCCGAGATCGTCGCCAAGGACGGCGAGACCGTCGGCGTCGGCGCCCTGCTCGGCTCGATCGGTGAAGGCAGCGGCGCCGCCAAGGCGGCCCCCGCCGCGGCGCCTGCCCCGGCCAAGGCCGAAGCTCCCAAGGCCGAGGCGCCCAAGCCTGCGGCGGCTCCGGTTCCTGCGGCGCCCGCCGCTGCGCCGGCCGGCGCCAACGGCCCGGCGGTCGCCAAGCTCGCCAGCGAGAGCGGCATCAACCCGGCCATGCTCGCCGGCACCGGCAAGGACGCCCGCGTGACCAAGGGCGACATGCTCGCGGCCATCGCTACCGGCGTCTCCGCGCCGGCGGCCGCGCCGAGCGCCCCGGTCGTCGCCCGCGCGCCCTCGGCGCCGGACGATGCCTCGCGCGAAGAGCGCGTGAAGATGACCAAGCTGCGCGTCACCATTGCGCGCCGCCTGAAGGAAGCCCAGAACGCCGCTGCCATGCTCACGACGTTCAACGACGTCGACATGTCGGCGGTGATGAGCCTGCGTGCGCAGTACAAGGACGTGTTCGAGAAGAAGCACGGCGTGAAGCTGGGCTTCATGGGCTTCTTCACCAAGGCGGTGATCCAGGCCCTGAAGGACGTGCCGGAGGTCAATGCCGAGATCGACGGGCAGGACCTCGTCTACAAGAACTACTACCACATCGGCATCGCCGTCGGCACCGACAAGGGCCTCGTCGTGCCGGTGGTGCGCGACGCCGACCAGATGTCGATCGCCGAGATCGAGAAGACCATCGCCGGCCTCGGCCGCAAGGCGCGCGACGGCAAGCTCGGCATCGAGGACATGCAGGGCGGCACCTTCACCATCACCAATGGCGGCATCTACGGTTCGCTGATGTCGACGCCGATCCTCAACGCGCCGCAGTCGGGCATCCTCGGCATGCACCGCATCGAGGAGCGCCCCGTCGTGGTGAAGGGCCAGATCGTCGCCCGGCCGATGATGTACCTCGCGCTGAGCTACGACCACCGCATCGTCGACGGCAAGGGCGCGGTGACCTTCCTGGTCCGCGTCAAGGAAGCGCTGGAAGACCCGACCCGGCTCGTGCTGGACCTCTGACGCAGCCGACGCCCGACAGACAAAAAAAGCCCCCGCGACCGGCCGGTCGCGGGGGCTTTCTCGTTCAGGCCCTCACGGATGGATGACCATCAGCGTGAAGGGGTGGACATAGGCCTGCAGCATCACCAGGCAGCCGACCAGGCAGGCCAGCACGATGGAGTGCCAGAACACGAAGCGCAGGATCGAGCCTTCATGGCCGAACCAGTTGGTGGCGGTGGAGGCGACGACGATGGACTGCGCATCGATCATCTTGCCCATGACGCCGCCCGACGAGTTCGCCGCGCCCATCAGTATGGGCGAGAGGCCGAGCTGCTCGGAGGTGATCTTCTGCAACCCGCCGAACAGTACGTTGGACGCCGTGTCCGAGCCCGTCAGCGCCACGCCGAGCCAGCCGAGCAGCGTGCCGAAGAAGGGATAGAGCACCCCGGTCGCCGCGAAAGCCAAGCCCAGCGTGGCGTCGAGGCCGGAGAAGCGGGTCAGCGTGCCGATGGCCAGCATCGAGGCGATGGTGGCGAGCGAGGCGCGCAGGATCCAGATGGTCTGGAGGTACTCCCTGAACAGCCGCACCGGCGAGAAGCGGATCACCGCGCCATAGATCAGCGCCGCGATCAGCATCGCCGTGCCGGTGTAGGACAGGTAGGTGAAGGAGAAGATCGCGCTCTCGGTCGCGGGCTTGGCCACCACCGGCGGCACCTTCTGCACCATGTTGTGCAGGCCCTCGACCGTATAGTTCCAGGTGAAGATCGGGTTCACCAGGTTCTTGAACCAGCCCGAGCCCCAGATCAGCAGCAGCACGCAGACGATGATCCACGGCAGCAGCGCGCTCCACACCTCCGCGCGCGTCGGCTTCACCAGCGGCTCGGCGGAGACCGGCGGCATGGTGCCGGCGGATTCGTCGTGCGTGCGCAGCGCCGGGGACAGCCACAGCTTCTTGGGCTGCCACACCTTGAGGAACAGGATCAGCGCCGCCATCGAGATCAGCGAGGCGCCGATGTCGACGATCCACGGATTGATGAAGTTCGAGATGACGAACTGGGGGATGGCGAAGGAGAGCGCGCAGACCAGGATCGCCGGCCACACCTCCTTCATGCCCCGCCAGCCGGCGAAGGCGCACACCACCCAGAACGGCACGATCATCGAGAAGAAGGGCAGCTGCCGGCCGACCATGGCGCCGAGCATATAGGGGTCGAGCCCGGTCACGCTGGCGAGGCCGACGATCGGCGTTCCAAGGGCTCCGTAGGCCACCGGCGCCGTGTTGGCGATCAGCGACAGGCCGGAGGCGGCGAGCGGCGAGAAGCCGAGACCCATCAATATGGCGCCGGTCACCGCCACCGGCGTGCCGAATCCCGAGGCGCCCTCGAAGAAGGCACCGAAGGAAAAGGCGATGAGGAGGAGCTGCAACCGCCGGTCCGGCGTCACCCCGCCGATGGCCTGTTCGAGAATCTTGAACCGGCCGGTGGCGACGGTGAGGCGGTAGAGGAAGATGACGTTGAGGACGATCCAGCCGATCGGGAAAAGGCCGGTCACGATGCCGAGAATGGCGGCACGTATGGCGAGGCCGGCCGGCATGGTGAAAATGGCGACCGAGATCAGTATAGCAACGACGAGGGCAATGACGGCGGCCAGATGTGCCTTGATCTTGCCCGACGCGATCATCACCAGCAGAAGAACGACAGGTATCGCCGCGGCAGCCGTGGACAATACCATGCTATTCAAGGGATTGTAGACCTGACTCCACATGACGAAACCTTCCCCTAAGTAATGTAAATATTCTTGCGAACTAAGCCTGCACTGGTGAAATAAAGTTGCAACTTAGACGAAAGTTGAATAATTACTTTACGTATCGTCAGGCTCCGCCGAAAACGCGCAGCAGGCGCGCCCTGAGGGCAGGTGACTTCCGGTCATGGGGTGTGTAGTTTCCGGCGCGTTCGAGCGGCTCACCCGCCTGCACCCGCGCCTTGAAAACGCTCGCGCAGGGGTCCCCCGCAGGCACTTTCCCAGCAGGCAATCCACGAGAAGATGAGCATGTCCTACGACCTGATCGTCATCGGCACCGGCCCCGGCGGCTATGTGTGCGCCATCCGCGCCTCCCAGCTCGGCCTCAAGGTCGCGGTGGTCGAGAAGCGCGCCACCTTCGGCGGCACCTGCCTGAACATCGGCTGCATCCCGTCCAAGGCGCTGCTGCACGCCTCGCACCTGTTCGACGAGGCCGGCCACCGCTTCGCCGAGATGGGCATCGGGGTGGGCGCGCCGACGCTCGACCACAAGGCGTTTCTGGGCTTCAAGGACAAGGCGGTGGACGGCAACACCAAGGGTGTCGCCTTCCTCATGAAGAAGAACAAGATCGACACCTATCACGGCACCGCCTCGATCCCCGCGCCCGGCAAGGTCGACGTCGCCATGGCGGACGGGTCGCAGCAGACGCTGGAGACCAAGGCGATCGTCATCGCCACCGGCTCGGACGTGGCCAAGCTGCCGGGCATCGAGATCGACGAGACGCGCATCGTCTCGTCCACCGGCGCCATCGCGCTGGAAAAGGTGCCGGGCAAGCTGCTCGTGGTGGGCGCCGGCGTGATCGGGCTGGAGTTAGGGAGCGTGTGGCGGCGCCTCGGCGCCGAGGTCACCGTGGTCGAATATCTCGACCGCATCCTGCCGGGCATGGACCTCGACGTGGCGAAGTCCTTCCAGCGCATCCTCGAAAAGCAGGGCATCGCCTTCAAGCTCGGCTCGAAGGTCACCGGCGTCGACAGCAAGGGCAAGACGCTCAAGGCGTCCGTCGAGCCCGCCGCCGGTGGCGCTGCCGAGACGCTGGAAGCCGACGTCGTCCTCGTCGCCATCGGCCGCGTGCCCTACACCGAAGGGCTGGGGCTGGAAGCGCTGGGCGTCGAGAAGGACAAGCGCGGCCGCGTCGTCACCGACCATTACTACCGTACCAACGTGCCCGGCATCTTCGCCATCGGCGACGCCATTGCCGGCCCGATGCTCGCCCACAAGGCCGAGGACGAGGGCGTGGCGCTGGCAGAGCTGCTGGCCGGACAGGCCGGCCATGTGAATTACGACGTGATCCCGGCGGTCGTTTACACCTCGCCGGAAGTCGCCTCGGTCGGCAAGACCGAGGAGGAGCTGAAGGAAGCCGGCGTCGCCTACAAGGTCGGCAAGTTCCCCTTCCTCGCCAATGGCCGCGCCAAGGCGAACGACGAGACCGACGGCTTCGTGAAGATCCTTGCGGATGCGACGACGGACAAGGTGCTGGGCGCCCACATCATCGGCGTCGAGGCCGGCGAGATGATCCACGAATGCGCCGTGCTGATGGAGTTCGGCGGCTCGTCCGAGGACCTCGCCCGCACCTGCCACGCCCACCCGACCCGCTCCGAGGCGGTGAAGGAAGCGGCGATGGCGGTGGAGAAGCGTGCCATCCACATGTGAGGCGGGCGCGCCGAAACGAACCATCCTTCGAGGCCCGGCGATGCCGGGCACCTCAGGATGACGTTGCTCCCTTGAGGCATCTCGTCATGCTGAGGTGCGAGCGCAGCGAGCCTCGAAGCACGCAGGCCCGTAGCCAAACACAAAACGGCCCGGAGTCGCCTCCGGGCCGTGTCATGTTCAGGGGGAAGAACCTGGCGGCCCGCCGTCAGGAGCCCTTGCTGTCGGTCTGCACGGGCTTCGCCGCGGCATGACCCTGCGAACAATCGGCGAAGGCGGCGCTGGAGATCGCGCCGGTGAATGCGAGCGCGCAGAAGACGAGGACGATACGCTTCATCGAATGCCTCCTCTGGAGTGGTCCCGGTGAGGCAAGTCTTGCCCAGCTTACCCAAGGTGAAAAGCCCGCCGCCGGTCCCGGAGTGCCGCAATGGTAGGCATTTCGGCCGGTCTCACGCATCCGTGTAGGTGAGCGCCTCGATCTTCCAGCCGTCGGGATCGAACAGGAAGGCGGCATAGTACCCCTCGCCATAATGCGGCCGGAGCCCCGGCGCCCCCTCGTCGCGCCCGCCCGTGGCGATGCCGGCGGCGTGGAAGGCGTCGACCGCCTTGCGCGAAGGCGCCATGAAGCAGAGATGGAAGCCGGGCACCGGCGCGATCCTGTCGGCCCGGTGCTGGATCCAGAACGGTGCCGCGCCGGGCGTGCCCTCCGGCGAGGGTGCCTCGCCCGGCGGTCCCCAGCAGGCCGATTCCCCCTCCGGCTCGGGATGCGCCCACACCCGCACGAAGCCCAGCGGCGCCAGCACCGCGTCGTAGAAGGCGAGCGAGCGCCGATAGTCCGAAACGCCGATCGACATGTGCTCGATCATCGGCTGGATGGGCTTCATCACGTCCCCCTTGTCACCGCGCCCGCGGATGCGCCGCGCCTGTCCCTAGCGGGCGCGCGGATGCGCCGCGCGCCAGGCGGCCATCAGCGCCGCCGAATCCACCGCCGCATAGATCTGCGTGGTGGAAAGCGAGGCGTGGCCGAGAAGTTCCTGGATCGAGCGCAGGTCGCCGCCGCGCCCGAGCAGATGGGTGGCGAAGGAATGGCGCAGCGCGTGCGGCGTGGCGCTGTCCGGCAGGCCGAGCCCGCCGCGCATGCGCTCCACCGCCAGTTGCACGATGCGCGGCGAGAGCGGCCCGCCCTTGGCGCCGCGGAACAGCGAGCTCGAAGGCTCCAACTCGTAGGGGCAGGCGCAGACATAGGCGTCGACCATCTCCGCGACCTGCCGCAGCACCGGTACCATGCGGGTCTTGCCGCCCTTGCCGTGGACGACGATCTGGTCGCCGCGCCCGGGCTCGGGCATGTCGCGGCGCATCAGCCCCAGCGCCTCGGAGATGCGCAGGCCCGAGCCGTAGAGCAGTGCGATCACCGCCGCGTCGCGCATCAGCACCCAGGGCTCGCGCTCCTCGCCCGCGCGGGTGGCGGGGTCCGCCATGGCGCGGGCATCCGCCGGCGAGAGCGGGCGCGGCAAAGTGCGGGCAATGCGGGGCGCGCGCACGGCGGTGAGCGCGCCGACCTTGCCCAGCCCCTCGCGTTCCATGTGCCGGCCGAAGGAACGGGCGGCGGCGAGGAAGCGCATCTGCGTGCGGGCCTCGATGCCCTCCGCGCGGCGGGCGGCGATCACCGCCCGTACCTCGCGCGGCGAAAGGTTCGCGAGATCGGCGATCTCCGGCTGCCGGCCGATCTGGCGGGCGAGCAGGCCGAGGAAGATCGACATGTCGCGGGCATAGGCCTCGCGGGTCTTGGGCGAGAGCCGGCGCTCATGGCCGAGCCGGGCCAGCCAGCCCTTCAGCGCGACGGCCACGTCCGGCGCCGCGCCGGCGAGCAGCGCTATCTCCGCCCGCGCCGCCTTCTGCGCATCGGTGCTGGCCATGTTCCTGCCTCGGCTTCGTCTTGACAGCCCTGCTAGATTGGCCGCCCTAGCCCTTCCCGAGCCTTAACGAGTCTAGCCGATTCCATGTCCCTCTTCCCGCCGCGCGAGAGTGTCGTCGACGTGCTGCTGCCCGTGGCGGTCGGCTCGGCCTATTCCTATCGCGTGCCGGAGGGCATGGAGGTGGCGCCCGGCGACATCGTCGTGGTGCCGCTCGGGCCGCGTATGATGCTCGGCTGCGTCTGGCCGCCGGCGGAGAACCCGAAGCCGGTGGATCCCGCCAAGCTCAAGCCGATCCACCGCAAATATGATGTCGCGTCGCTCTCGCCGGCGATGCTCGCCTTCATCCGCTGGATCGCCGACTACACGGTGACGCCGCCGGGCATGGTGCTGCGCCTCGCGCTGCGCCATGACGAGAGCGCCGGCATTTCCCGCGAGCGCACCGGCGTGCGCCTCACCGACCAGCGCCCGCAGCGCCGCACCGCTGCCCGCGAGCGGGTGATCGAGGCGCTGGCCGACGGCTTCGTCCGCTCCAAAACGGATGCGGCCCGCGAGGCCGGCGTCTCCCCTTCCGTGGTCGACGGGCTGGTGGACGACGGCGTGCTGGAGACGGTCGTGCTGCCGCCCGAGCCCGCCGCCGAGAGGCCCGACCCCGACCATTCCGCGCCCGAGCTGCTGCCGGCGCAGCGCGACGCCGCCGATCGCCTCGTCGAGGCGGTGAAGGCCCGCGCCTTCCGCCCCTATCTCATCGATGGCGTCACCGGCTCCGGCAAGACCGAGACCTATTTCGAGGCGGTGGCGGAGACGATCCGGCAGGGACGGCAGGTGCTGATCCTGATGCCGGAAATCGCCCTCACTCAGGCCTTCCTCGACCGCTTCGCCCGCCGCTTCGGCGTCAAGCCGGCGGAGTGGCATTCCGCGGTCGGCACCAAGCGGCGCGGGCGCGTCTTCAAGGGCGTGTCCTCCGGCGAGGTGAGCGTGGTCGCCGGCGCGCGCTCGGCGCTGTTCCTGCCCTTCCGCGACCTCGGCCTCGTCATCGTCGACGAGGAGCACGACAGCGCCTACAAGCAGGAGGACGGCGTCCACTACCACGCCCGCGACATGGCGGTGGTGCGGGCGCGGCTGGAGGAGGCGCCGGTCGTCCTCGTCTCGGCGACGCCCTCCATCGAGACCGAGGTGAACGCAAGGCGCGGGCGCTACAGCCGCCTGCATCTGCCCGAGCGCTTCGCCGGCACCAAGGTCCCGCGGCTCGAGCCCATCGACCTGCGCAAGGAAGGCCCGCCGCGCGGCCAGTGGATCGCCCCCCGCCTCGCCGCGGAGATGGAGCGCACCATCGAGGCAGGCGGGCAGGCGCTCTTGTTCCTCAACCGCCGCGGCTATGCCCCGCTGACGCTCTGCCGCGCCTGCGGCCACCGCATACGCTGCCCGTCCTGCTCGAGCTGGCTGGTCGAGCACCGCTTCCGCCGCCGGCTCGAATGCCACCAATGTGGCTATGCCACGCCGGTGCCGAACGAATGCCCGAACTGCCATGAGCCCAATTCGCTCATCCCCTGCGGCCCCGGCGTCGAGCGGCTGCATGAGGAGGTGGCGAAGCTCATGCCGAACGCCCGGCTTCAGGTGCTCTCCAGCGACCTCGCCGGCGGGGTGGAGCGGCTGCGCGCCGAACTCAAGGCGATCGAGGATGGCGCGGTCGACGTCATCGTCGGCACCCAGCTCGTCGCCAAGGGCCATAATTTCCCCGGCCTCGCCCTGGTCGGCGTCATCGATGCCGATGTCGGGCTGGGCCATGGCGATCCGCGCGCGGCCGAGCGCACCTTCCAGCTCCTGCACCAGGTCGCCGGCCGCGCCGGTCGGCACGAGAAGGAGGGCCGGGCCTTCCTCCAGACCTACATGCCCGAGCATCCGGTGATGCAGGCGCTGGTCGCCGGCGACCGCGACGCCTTCTATGACCGCGAGATCGGGGTGCGCGAGGAGGCGCATCTGCCACCCTTCGCCCGCTTCTGCGCGCTCATCGTCTCGGGAACGGACGCACATGCCGCGCAGGCGCATGCCCGCGCGCTGGCGGCGTGCTCGCCGTTGTCGAACGAGGTGCGCGTGCTCGGCCCGGCGGAAGCCCCGCTGGCGCTGGTGCGCGGGCGCCACCGCTACCGCCTGCTGGCCCGCTCGGACCGCGGCTTCGACCTCTCCAACTATGTCCGCGCCTGGATGGCCGGCGCCCCGCGCGCGACGGGCAATCTGCGGGTCGAGATCGACATCGACCCGCAGAGCTTCTTGTAGCGGCGGCCCTTGTTGCATGTCAGACGGCGCGCTGAAGCGCCGCCTCGACTTGGAAGCTCGTCATGGCCGGGCTTGGCCCGGCCATCCACGCCTTCGGTTCGTCTCGGCGCGCCCGGCAAGTCGTGGATCCCCGGGCCAAGCCCGGGGATGACGGTCATCCAGGGACCCGGGCTACGGACCTCCCAAGTTGAAGGCAACCGCGAAACGAAACGGCCGGGACCTGCGCCCCGGCCGTCGCGTCGGCATCAGGCCACGCTCACTTCCTGGCGCAGATCAGCACCATCAGCGGGGCGCGGGAGGCGTCGGCGGGCTTGGGCGCGAAGCGCACCTCGCGCTCGCTGAGGATGATGGTCTCGCCCTCATGCGGCGCCAGATAGGCGTTCACCACCGCTTCGTCCGGCTCGCAGGTCAGGCGGCAGCCTTCCGGCGAGAAGCACTCGCGGCGGGTATAGACGCGCACGGCGCCGGGCGCCTCGGCCGCCCGGCCGGCTTCGCCGGCCTCGCCCTTCGCGCCGGCAGCACCCGCGACACCGGCGGGGCCGGGTGGGCCCGCAGGACCGGCAGGGCCAGCCGGACCGGCGACGCCGGCTTCACCCTTGGCGCCGGCAGGACCGGCAGGACCCGCGGGGCCGGCCGGGCCAGCGGGGCCCGCAGGACCGGCGGCGCCGGTTTCACCCTTCGGACCGGCGGGACCGGCAGGGCCGGGAGTCGGTTCGCCGCACGAGGCGACGAGCAGCGCGGAGGCGAGCGCGAGGCTCACATAAAGCAATCTCATCGGTTCTTCCCCAGACTGGATGACGGCATCTTCTTGGCCGTGGTCACCGGCCGATCCTCGGCCGCCCGGCAAAGGGAAGCCTGACGCCGGGCGCACGCAGCGTCAATCGAAATACCCGCGCCGGACGACGCCCGCGCGACGATCCGCGCGCGCGCCGCCACGGGGAGTCGCGCAGGGTTCGCCGCAACGCGTCATGACTTTGCGGCAGGCGCGGACTTAAGCTCCGGCGGCGGTATCGGGCACCCGTCCGTCGCCCATTGGTGATCCCTCATGATGAGCCTCCCCTTCTTCGGCCTCCTTGTCGCCCTCGCCTTCACCGGCACGGGCCATCGCGGCCTCGCCGTGCTGTTCTGGCTGCTCTCGATCGCCGTGCTGCTGGCGCTGTTCCGCCTGCATGCCACCGATCCGCTCGACATCGTGCTGTGAGGCCGGCGATGGACACGCAAGCCCCGCGCGGCTTCCTCACCCCCGAGCTCTCGCGCACGCTCAACGCGCTCGGCCTCCTCGCCATCGGCGTGGTGCTGCTCTTCGCCTTCTATGACCAGTTGGTCGGCGGCGAGCTGCCCTGCCCCTTATGCATCCTGCAGCGCGCCGGCTTCGTCGGCGTCGGGCTCGGCCTCGCGCTCAACCTGCGCTTCGGGCCGCGGCCGAGCCATTATGCCATCGCCATCCTCTCGGCCATGGCGGGCGGGGTGATCTCGACGCGGCAGGTGCTGCTGCACATCGTGCCGGGCAGCGGCACCTTCGGCGCCGACTTCCTGGGCCTGCATTTCTACAGCTGGGCGCTGGTGCTGTTCATCGTCATCGCCGCCGGCTGTGCCGTGCTGCTGCTGTTCGACCGGCAATTCGCGCCGGGCACCGCCCGATACAGGCTCGGCGGACTCGCGCTCGCCGCCTTCGCGCTGATCGCGCTGCTGGCGCTCGGCAACGGCGTCTCGACGGTTCTGGAATGCGCCGGCGGCCTCTGCCCGGACAATCCGACGACCTATCAGCTGCTGGAGGAAGCGCCCGACGCGCCGCCATCGACGCCCTGACCGGCGAAGCGAACAAGGCGCGGTTCCCGGCCATTGACGCCGCGCGAGCACGCGCCTAGCTTGCCGGCCATGAAGATGGTCACGAGCGAGAGCGGGCGCAAAGACACGTTTCTGCGCCCCGGGCTGCGAATTCGTCGCCCGGCCGACAGGTTCGGCCGGGATTTCTGACGCGCGCCTTCCCCAATACTCTCGTCATCGGACGCTAGCCATGACCGCCGGCCTTTTCCGCCATCGCCTCGTCGTCGAGGCCGATGCCCATCCCAATCTCATGCTCCGCCTGCTCGAACCCTTCGCCGTCAACGACGTTCAGCCGACCCGCATCCGGCTCGACGGCCCGGCCGACGGGCGCGCGGACATCCTCAATCCCGGCGACATGCGGGCGGAGATCGCCTTTCTTGCCACCCACGAGCTCGCCGAGCGCCTGTGGGCGCGTATCGACGTGATGGTGCCGGTGCGCACCTCCCACCTCGTCTCGAGCGCCCTGACCGAAGAAGCGGCGGCCTAAGCCGTCATGCTGGCCCAGCTCGGCGCCATCGCGCTCGTCGTGGCGCCGGTCTTTGGGCTGATCGGCATCGGCTTCCTCGCCTCGCTCTCCGGCCATTTGCGCGAGCGCGCCGCCGAGGGCCTGTCCGAATACGTGTTCGGGCTGGCCGTGCCGGTGCTGATCTTCAAGACGCTGGCCGAGGCGGCGCTGCCGCAGGAGGGCCAGCCCTGGGGCTACTGGGTCGCCTATTTCACCGGCGCCTTCATCGTCTTCGCCATCGGCATGGTGACGGCGCAGCGCGTCTTCGGCCGCAACCACGCCGAGGCGGTGATCCAGGGCTTCGCCTCCGGCCAGGCCAATACGGTGTTCGTCGGCGTGCCGCTGATCCTGCAGGCCTTCGGGCCGCAGGGCGCGGTGCCGCTGTTCCTGCTCATCGCGGTCCACCTGCCGGTGATGATGGTGGTGGCGACCGTGCTGGCCGAAGGCGCCGCCGCCGGCATTTCCGTCGCCACCTTCAAGCGGCTCGGGCGGATGCTGGCCTTCAACCCGATCCTGCTCGGCATCTATGCCGGCGCCATCGCCAAGGTGGTCGGCTATGTGCCGACCGGCGTGCTGGACCAGACGGTCGACATGCTCGCGGCCTCCGGCGTGCCCTGCGCGCTGGTCTCGCTCGGCCTCGCTTTGCACCGCTACCCGATCCGCGGCGACCTCGGCCCCGCCGTCGTCATCACCACGCTCAAGCTGGTGGTGCACCCGCTCATCGTCTACGCCCTGACGCGGGTGCTGCCCATGCCGCCGGTGTGGGCGGACGTGGCGGTGGTGTTCGCCGCCATGCCCTGCGGCATCAACGCCTATCTGCTGGCCCAGCGCCACCGGACCGGCGTCACCGCCTCGGCCAGCGCCGTGTCGCTGTCGACCGCCGCCAGCCTGTTCACCATCACGGCGTGGTTCCTGATCCTCGGGGTGAACTGAGGCGATTCACCTGCGTCGCGGCGTCATGCCCGGGCTTGGCCCGGGCATCCACGACTTGGGCCCGGCGCGACGCAGAAGACGTGGATGGCCGGGCCAAGCCCGGCCATGACAGTCCTCTTGCTCCCCCTCAATCCAGCTTCATGCAGTTGGCGTAGAAGGTCGTGGTCGCCGGCCAGTCGGAGAACACGCCGATGACGCCGATCTGCTTCGCCAGCACGTCGAGCAGGGCCAGCGTGTCGCCGTCGCGGTCGGTGATCGACTTGATCGACTGGTAGTAATAGCCGCCGCCCGAGGTCAGCGGGCCGGAACGCTCCAGCGACCAGGCGATCAGGCCGAGCCCGGCCTTCTTCGCCTCCTGCGCATAGACGGAGGGGACGATCTTGCCGTCCTTCGCGGTGACCAGCATCCACAGCGGCGGGGCGAGAATCTTCACCCCCTTGTCGGCCAGCTCCTGCATGGAGGGCTTCCAGGTCTCCGGCTTCATGTTGTCGAACGCCTTGTCCTCCTCGTCGCGGCCGTCGAGGAACACCGCCTGCGCGCCGAAGGCCGGCTCGGCCTTGAGCCAATACTCGACATCGCCGAGATGGAAGGACTGGGGATAGACGTCCTTCGGGTCGACGCCGGCTTCCTTGTATTCGTTGATCAGCTGCTGGGCGTAATCTTCCTGCGTGTAGCGGCCCTCGAAGGGCATCGGCACTTCCGGGCCCTTCAGCTCGGGGGTGAACTTCAGCCCCAGCGACTTGACCAGCTCGATATATTCCTTGTGCGTCACCAGCGTCGCGCGGTCGACATAGAGGTCGGTGCGCCAGCTCGGCGTGCCGTTCATGTAGCCCTCGACCGTGGTGGCGTTGGTGTCGGCGCCGTCCATCTTCGGGTGCAGCGACTTGAACTCGGCCAGCGTCAGGTCGCTGGTGCAGCACTTGGCGCTGGCCTTGCGGCCCGTCGCCGGATCGGCCGGCTCGAAGCCCCTGGAGCATTTCGACGCCAGCTCCGGCCGGGCGAGGATGTCGGTGGTGGTGTGGAGGTCGCACTGGGCGTGGCGGCACACGAGCTGCAGGTCCTTGGTGAAGGCGATGTCGCATTCCATCACGCCGGCGCCCATGCGCGCAGCGGCGACATAGCCCTCGCGCGTGTGCTCGGGGAACTGCAGCGGCGCGCCGCGATGCGAGATCGAGAAATTCTTCGTCGAGAACGGGCCCTTGCACTGCGCAAGCTGCTGCTTGAGCGGGCCGTCCTCCATCTGATCGACGAGATAGAAGGGCCGCGGGCCGAGCTCGGCGGGGCCGCCCGGTGCCTGCGCGGCGGCGCTGCCGGCGAGGGCAAGGGAGACGCCGAGCGAAGCGGCGAGAAGGGCGATGGCGGGGGTCTTCATCGGGGGCTCCGTCCTGCGGCGGCTGGGAAAACGTGCGCCATGGCTAGCCGTTCCCGGTGACACGGATGTTACGCGCAGTAGAGAGGTATTCGGCTACGCGTCAGGCGCGCGCCGGAAGGAATGGCGTCAGTTGCGCGGCCGCGCCGGTGCGGGATCGCGGCCGCCGGCGGCCTTGGCGGCGATCCAGATCACATGCCGCGCTCCGCCGCCCTTGCCGTTGGCGCGGACCCGCGCCTCCTCCACGGTGAACCCGGCCCGGCGAAGGCGGGCGGTGAAATCGCGGTCCGGCCCGGACGACCACACGGCGAGAACGCCGCCGGGACGCAGCGCCGCGCGGGCGGCGCGCAGGCCGCTCGCGTCATAGAGCCCGTCATTGGCGGCGCGCATCAGCCCGCCGGGGCCGTTGTCGACGTCGAGCAGGATCGCGTCATAGGCCGCCCCGCCGGTGCGGATCAGGTCGCCGACATCGCCCTCGAACAGGCTGACGCGCGGATCGGTCAGGCTGGTCCCGAAGATGCCCGCCATTGGCCCGCGCGCCCAGGCGACGACAGCCGGGACCAGCTCCGCGACGACGATCTCCGCCTCAGGCCCGGTCTCGGCCAGCGCCGCGCGCAGCGTGAAGCCCATGCCGAGCCCGCCGATCAGCAGGCGCGGCCTGGCGACCGGCCCGAGCCGAGCGCAGGCCAGCGCGGCCAGCGCCTTCTCGGAGCCGCTGAGGCGGCTGTTCATCAGCTCGATGGCGCCGGACATGATGGAGAATTCTTCGCCGCGCCGCATCAGGCGCAGCTCGCCGAAGCCGTCGGGCACTTTCGCCGTATCGAGTAGGGACCAGGGAATCATCGGCCACTCGTATCGCCGTTCGCCGGGCCGGAACAAGAGGCCTCGCGCGCAGGCGCCTGCCCGAGACCGCACGACCGGCACGGCTAGAGCCCGGCCAACCGGCGAACCTCCTCCGGCGTCGCGCCGTTGGCGCGTAGGTCCTGCAGGCTCTGCGAGCCGAGCGACTTGGAGAGCTTGCGCCCGTCGGCGTCGGTGAGCAGCGCGTGATGGGTGTAGAGCGGCGCCGGCAGGCCGAGCAGCGCCTGGATCACCCGGTGTACCGAGGTCGCAGCCTTCAGATCAGCGCCGCGCACCACATGGGTGACGCCCTGCAGCGCGTCGTCGACCACGACGGCGAGGTGGTAGCTGGTCGGCACCTCCTTGCGCGCGATCACCACGTCGCCCCAGGCGGGCGGATCGGCGGCGACGGTCTCCCCAATGGGCTCCGGCCAGCCGATCTCCCGCCAGCTCAGCGGACCGGCGAGCGCCGCCGCCTTCGCCATGTCGAGCCGCAGCGCATAGGGCTCGCCCGCCTGCATCCGGCGGGCACGCTCCTCCTCGCTCATCGCCGTGCGCGGGAAGGGGAAGAGCGGCGCGCCGTCCGGGTCGCGCGGCCAGCCGGCCTCCTCCTCGACGGCGCGGCGGATATCGGCGCGGCTTTCGAAGCTGGCATAGACCACGTCCAGCGCGGCGAGCTTTTCCAGCGCGGCGCGATAATCCGCCATGTGCTCGGACTGCCGGCGCACCGGCTCTTCCCACGCGATTCCGAGCCAGCTCAGGTCGGAATAGATAGCCGCCTCATATTCCGGGCGGCAGCGCGTGGCGTCGATGTCCTCGATGCGCAGCAGCAGGCGGCCGCCGGCGCGGCGCGCCATCTCGAGATTGATCAGCGCCGAGCGCGCATGGCCGAGATGCAGCAGGCCGTTCGGGCTGGGGGCGAAGCGGAAGACGGGGCGGGAATCGGACATGGAAGGAGAAGACACGGGTGGGTCGACGACGTCCATCCGTCATGCTGAGGTGCCGGCCGGAACGGCCGGCCTCGAAGCACGCAGGCGAGAGCGACACGGACCGTCTGCGTCCTTCGAGGCTCGCTGCCGCTCGCACCTCAGGATGACGGGGTTTGCTCTGCTGTAGGAACGGCATCCGTCTTCAGAGCCCGACCCGTAACTCCACTTCCCTCATCCCCGGGCTTGACCCGGGGACCCAGCCTTTCCACCCCACCGGGTGCACCCGGTCACTAGGTGGCCGGGTCAAGCCCGGCCATGAGGGCGAGAGGATGGCACTCGCGAGGTCAGGCAGCCGTAACCCCGCCCCTCAGAACTGCCGCGCCACCATCAACTTCTTGATCTCGGCGATCGCCTTGGCCGGGTTCAGGCCCTTCGGGCAGGCCTTGGCGCAGTTCATGATGGTGTGGCAGCGATAGAGCCGGAACGGGTCTTCGAGATCATCCAGGCGGTCGCCGGTGGCTTCGTCGCGGCTGTCGATCAGCCAGCGATAGGCCTGCAAAAGCGCCGCCGGGCCGAGATAGCGGTCGCCGTTCCACCAGTAGCTCGGGCAGGAAGTCGAGCAGCAGGCGCACAGGATGCACTCATACAGCCCGTCGAGCTTCTCGCGGTCGCCGCGCGCCTGCCGCCACTCCTTCTCGGGCGCCGGCGTCTCGGTGTGCAGCCAGGGCTCGATGGAGGCGTGCTGGGCGTAGAACTGCGTCATGTCCGGCACCAGATCCTTCACCACCGGCATGTGCGGCAGCGGGTAGATCTTCACCGCCGAGGCGTCCACGTCGTCCATGCTCTTGAGGCAGGCGAGCGTGTTGGTGCCGTCGATGTTCATGGCGCAGGAGCCGCAGATGCCCTCGCGGCAGGAGCGGCGGAAGGTCAGGGTCGGGTCGACCTTGTTCTTGATCCAGATGAGCCCGTCCAGCACCATCGGGCCACAGTCGTCGCGGTCGACATAATAGGTGTCGACGCTCGGGTTCTTCCCGTCGTCCGGGTTCCAGCGGTAGATCTTGTACTCGGTCAGCCGGTTGGCGCCGGTGGGCTTGGGCCACACCTTGCCTTCGGTGATCTGCGAGTTCTTCGGCAGGGTCAGCTGGACCATTTTAGAATTAACCTATCGCTCTGACTTGGTCGTCGACTTCTCTTATTTTACTATTAAGTTCATTTATCTCAGAAATCAGATTTCTTGCTATTTCTGCAATCTCTTTCTTATCCCCGGTGAGCATGAGGGTGAAAAATATGGCATTAAATCCACCCCTAATGCCGCCCTTCATCGAGGCCACCTCTCTCAGCTTCACAACCATTTCGATACTCAGGCCCAAATTGGTTGCGACTGATTTCGAAGTTAAGAAATTGATCTCTTTTTGAATCTCGTCTTCATTCTTTATGTAGGGAGCAGCTTCAATTATTATCTTCCTAGGATCTTCTTCAGCCGCCAGTCTCTCTAGAAGAGCCAGTAATTCATCAGGATAGAAATAAATAATTCTAAGTGCTCTTGCTACATGCCTGCGCTCTGCCGGATCTAAAAAGTTAATTGCTTTAATAATCTGCCCAAATATAGAGCCTACTGTTTCAGGCCCCAATTTCGCCTCCTCAATACACCCGCTTGCGCGGCTCGATGTACTGGATGTCGTTCGACAGCGTGTAGGTGTGCACCGGCCGGTCGTCGAGGCGCACGCTGCGCTTGTCGAAGTCGACGAAGGCCAGCGTGTGCTTCATCCAGTTGGCGTCGTCGCGCTCGGGATAGTCCTCGCGCGCATGGGCGCCGCGGCTCTCGGTGCGGGCCGCCGCGCCTTCCATGGTGACGGTGGCAAGGCCGATCAGGTTGTCGTATTCGAGCGTCTCGATGAGGTCGGAGTTCCACACCAGCGAGCGGTCGGTGACGTCGATGTCGTCGGTGCCGGCGAACACCTCGGCGATCAGCTTGCGGCCCTCCTCCAGCACCTCGCCGGTGCGGTAGACCGCGCAATTGTTCTGCATCACCTTCTGCATCTGCAGGCGCAGCTCCGCGGTCGGCGTGCCGCCATCCGCATTGCGGAAGCGGTCGAGCCGGGAGATGGCGGCATCGGCCGAATCGGCCGGCAGCTCGCGCTGCTTCTCGCCGGAGGTGAGCAGCTCGGCGCAGCGCAGCGCCGCCGCGCGGCCGAACACCACGAGGTCGGTCAGCGAGTTCGAACCGAGCCGGTTGGCGCCGTGCACGGAGACGCAGGCGCATTCGCCCACCGCCATCAGGCCGGGCACCACATGGTCGGCATTGCCGCCCTTCTTGGTCAGCACCTCGCCGTGGAAGTTCGTGGGGATGCCGCCCATGTTGTAGTGCACGGTCGGCAGCACCGGGATCGGCTCCTTGGTCAGGTCGACGCCGGCGAAGATGCGCGCGCTCTCGGAGATGCCGGGCAGGCGCTCATGCAGCACCGCCGGATCGAGATGATCGAGGTGCAGGTAGATGTGGTCCTTGTTCTTGCCCACGCCCCGGCCCTCGCGGATCTCCATGGTCATGGAGCGCGAGACAACGTCGCGGGAAGCAAGGTCCTTGGCCGAGGGGGCATAGCGCTCCATGAAGCGCTCGCCCTCGGAATTGGTGAGGTAGCCGCCCTCGCCGCGCGCGCCCTCGGTGATCAGGCAGCCCGCGCCGTATATCCCCGTGGGGTGGAACTGCACGAACTCCATGTCCTGCAGCGGCAGGCCGGCGCGCAGCACCATGGCGTTGCCGTCGCCGGTGCAGGTGTGGGCGCTCGTTGCGGAGAAATAGGCCCGGCCATAGCCGCCGGTGGCGAGGATCACCATCTGCGCGCGGAAGCGGTGCAGCGTGCCGTCGTCCATCTTCAGCGCGACGATGCCGCGGCAGCGCCCGTCCTCGTCCATGATCAGGTCGAGGGCGAAATACTCGATGAAGAATTCGGCCGAGTGCTTCAGCGCCGCGCCGTAGAGCGTGTGCAGGATGGCGTGGCCGGTGCGGTCGGCCGCGGCGCAGGTGCGCTGCGCGGTGCCCTTGCCGTAGTCGGTGGTCATGCCGCCGAAGGGGCGCTGATAGATCTTGCCTTCCTCGGTGCGCGAGAACGGCACGCCCCAGTGCTCGAGCTCGTAGACCGCGGCGGGGGCCTGGCGCACGAGATATTCGATCGCGTCCTGGTCGCCGAGCCAGTCGGAGCCCTTCACCGTGTCGTACATGTGGAAGCGCCAGTCGTCCCGGCTCATATTGCCGAGCGAGGCGGCGATGCCACCCTGCGCCGCCACCGTGTGCGAACGGGTGGGGAAGACCTTGGTCACGCAGGCGGTGCGCAATCCCGCCTCGGAGCAGCCGACCACGGCACGAAGCCCCGCGCCGCCGGCGCCCACCACCACGACGTCGTAGGAATGGTCGGTGATCGGATAGGCCGCGCCGTTGAAGCCGGGGGCCGCACCGTTGGCGTGACCCGCCCCGTTGGAAGCGCCATTGGCGGAGATGGTCTCGGCCATCGGTTCAGCCTCCGAAACTGATCTTGAGGATGGCGAACGCCCCGGCGAAGCCAACCGCTGTCGTGAAGAAGGTATTGGCGATCAGCGCGAGCACCTTCACGCCCTCGGCATGGACGTAGTCCTCGATGACCACCTGCATGCCGATGCGCATGTGCATGCAGACGGAGAGCAGCAGCAGCAGCAGCACGATGGCGACCAGCGGGTTGCCGAGCGTCGCCACCACCCCCGCATGGCCCTCGCCGGCGACGGCGATGACGATCGGCAGGGCGATGATGACGAGGATCAGGTTGGATAGCGCGGTGACGCGCTGCAGCCAGAAATGGCCGGTGCCCGAGCGCGCCGAGCCGAGGCCGGCGACGCGCCGGCGCGGGGTGCGCATGGAAGCGGACGAGCCGGAGCCGGAAGCGGTACTCATCGTTCAGCCCTTCACCAGCCAGATGATGATCCACAGAAGGACGGTCAAGCCGATCGAGCCGCCTATGGTGGCCCTGGCCATCCATTCGCGCGCCTGCGGGCCGAAGCCGGCGCCGGTGTCCCAGATGAAGTGGCGTATGCCGCCGAGCGCGTGGTGGATCAGCGCCCATGAGTAGCCGACCAGCACGAGAAGGCCGATCCAGCTGCCATAGAGCCCGTTCACCGTGTCGAAGGCGGCGGGCGAACTCGCCGCGGCGACCAGCCAGATGACGAGCAGAAGCGTGCCGAAATAAAGCGCCACGCCGGTGATGCGGTGCACGATGGACATCATCATCGTGAGCATCGGGCGGTAGATTTGCAGATGCGGGGAAAGGGGCCGCTCGGCCGCTCCTGCCATGTCCGTGTCCCGGGCTTTTCTCAGTGCTTATATCTGTGTGCGTAGCGGAAACGATTGCAGTTCGCAATCATTCCAAAGGCGCGCTCTATCGATTCCTCCCGCGGCGCCAACTCTTCCGGTTGCGCCGCAACAACCCCACCCTAGCGCCGGCGGCTGGCCCGCGCATCCCCCCTTCCGGCGGTATCCCGGCGCGCGCCTCAAACCCCAGCACGGCCGAGCGCTCACCAGCCATTAACCATCTCTGCCTTTTAATTGACGGAAATCCGCGTTCTGTACGGGTTTCCGCGCAAACCCGACGAGTTGAGGTTGCGTAGCTTATGCGTTTCGCGAAACCCAGCGTCCTGATTGGCGCAATGTTGCTGGCCGCCGCCGTGCTGCCGCCGGCTCTCCCGCTCCTCGCCACCCCGGCCTCGGCCCAGGCGGTCAACACCGAGCGGACCGTCGTGTCGGGCGGGCTCCGGCGCGAATACATCCTGCACGTCCCGCGCAACGCCCCGCCGGGGCCGAAGCCGCTGGTGATCGCGCTGCACGGCGCCTTGCAGCCGGCCGGCATGATGCAGCGCTATCTGGACCTCGACCAGGTGGCCGACCGCGAGGGCTTCGTCGTTGCCTATCCCAAGGGCATGAACCTTTTGTGGAACGACGGGCGCAGCTCCATCGCCGGCTTCATCCCGCTGCTGCACCGGCGCGACGACGCCCGCTTCGTCATCGACGTGATGGACAGGCTGGTCGCCGACGGCATCGCCGACCGCTCGCGCTCCTATCTGATGGGCTTCTCCAATGGCGGCTTCCTCACCGCCTTCGTCGCCTGCCGCTATGCCGACCGCTTCGCCGCCTTCGCCACCATGATGATGACGGTGCCGGTCGGCTACCAGCAGTCCTGCAAGCCGTCGAAGCCGGTGCCGATCCTCTTGATGAACGGCACCTACGATCCCATCGTGCCGATGTTCGGCCGGCCGACGCCCGGCGCGCAGCTCATGTCGGCCGGCTCCACCGCCTCGCTCTTCGCCCGGCTCGACGGCTGCAAGGCGCCCGAGCAGGTCAGCGCGCCGAACGCCCGCATCTGGCGCTGGAAGCGTTGCGCCCCGGGCGGCGAGGTCGCCTATTACGAGATCGCCGGCGGCCACCAGCCGCCCTCGAGCTCCACCGGCGTGACCGACGCGCTCGCCAGCGTGCTGCTCGGCCCGCGCCGCAGCGGGCTCGACG